>JAYVNL010000025.1:0-20798 GCA_043758495.1 Rhizobacter sp. | reverse complement strand
ACCGGCGCCTACAAGCGCCACTGGGGCGCCTACGGCAAGCCGCCGGTCGACGGCCCCGCCAAGCCCACCGGCCGCCGCAGCGCACCGCCCACGGCCGAGCAGCTGCAGCAGTTCGACTCGCCGGTGCACTGCGTGCGCCTCGCCAAGGACGGCCTGGTCTACGTCTGCGACCGCCTTAACAACCGCATTCAGGTGTTCCGCAAGGACGGCACCTACCTCAAGGAGTTCACCGTCGAGCCGCACACCGCCGGCAACGGCTCGGTGTGGGACATCGTGCTCTCGCGCGACCCGCAGCAGAAGTGGCTGCACCTGGCCGATGGCCGCAACAACCAGGTGCTGACGCTCGATCGCGAGACCGGCGCAGTGGTGGGAACGCTGGGGCGATCAGGCCGGTATGCGGGGGAGTTTCACTGGGTGCACGATCTGGCGATCGACTCGCAAGGGAACCTGTATGCGGGGGAGGTGGATACGGGGAAGCGGGTGCAGAAGTTTGTGAGGCAGTGAGAAGTGGAGGCCGTCGATCGCGGAGGGCGATGTCGACTATCGGCCATGAGAGGACGGTCGTGACGGGCAGCTTCATGGCAACTCGTGTCGACGACGCTGCGCCGGAAGCAACGACAAAGTGCTCACCCGACCCGGGCTCCGTAGCGGCAGGCATCGTGCAACTTTAGGTGTCGCAGTGCCCGCCGGCGGCCCCGCCATCCATCGTCGTCAACGTGCCTACCCGGAGCGCCTCAGACCAGCCGCACCAGCACGGCGCCTGCGGCCACGATGTGCGCCAGCGTGACCAGTACCGACACGCCGTGCAGCCATTTGAAACGATTGCGCAGCCCACGGTCGGTGGCGGCATTGATGGCCGGCATCAGCAACTGGCGCGAGGGCACCGTGGTGATGGCGATGGCCATCATCAGCCCCGCAGCCACCGCATCAAGAGGCCACAGCAAGCCCGCAGCGATGGCTGCGGCCCCAATCACGAAGAGGTAGAACGCCGGAAATGCGCGCCGCAGCGTGGCGCCGGCCACATCGGGTGGCAAGGCTGTGAACAGGAAGGCCGCGAAGCCGAACGAATACAGCGTCATGCCGCCGAACAGCAAGGCCGTGGTGAGGACAGCCAGCGCCTGGTTCACGCGGAATCGGCGCTCAGGTCCGCAGCGGCCTCGCTGCCAGGCAGGTGCGCCAGCGTATTGCGGATGAACTGCTTTTCGTAGTGCCGGTTGCGGCGGTTCTTCTTCGTCGCCGCGCGCTTGCCCTGACGTTTGTCGACCACCAGTTCGGCCAGGCGGCTGAGGTCACTGAGGTTGCGGATGTCGTTGGGGGAATTACGGCGTGGCATCGCTGAGAGTCTGCCCGATGGCGCGCAAGCTTGCAGGCTGGCGGCCGGGTTGCCGGACTGAAGACCCTGACACGCACGGTTCGCGCTGGGCGGGCACTTCTGGGTCATGACAAGCGTTCCATCGATGCCAAGCCCTGCTTCCTGTCCACACAACACGCTGACCGTGCTGTAAGCCGGCGCCTGCTCGCTGTGCCGCCGCGAGATCGCGCAGTACCGCGGGCTGCCGGCCAGCCAGCCGTTGGCGTTCGTCGACATCCCGGTTCCACGTGCTTCGTGCCGATGGCAGCCTGGCTGACGGCCCATGCGGCTTCGTAGCGCCGTGGGCGGCCCTGCCCGGAGCGCGCGCGGTCTACGACGCGATTGCCTTGGTCGAGACCTTCGTCGACCACCAAGACCAACAGCGGATTGATCACATCGACGCGCTGCCGGCTGCAGGAGGCGCGGCTGCCGCGCCCTTGCGTGGGCTGCTGAGGCGACTCAATCTGGACAACGAAATCTGCATCAAGTCGACAGCAGAAGTTCGGATCTCACATCGTTGCAGCCGGAGCTGACGTTCGCGGCCGTACGGTTGGTCGAGGTGTCGTTTTACGATGCGACAAAAGCCCGACGGACTTTGGTTGCCACGGTCAAGAGATCGATATTTGATGTCGAGTTGATCCAGCACTCCCACAACGGCTCGGCCATCGGGCGCACCCTGGTGCGCAGCCGGCTCGAGAAGCACGGCGGATCGAACACGGCGCACGGCGCGGGGCGCGGGGCGCAGACGGCACAACCTGTTCACGGGCTGGACTTCGCTGGCAGCGGCACCATACGAAACGAGCCCGCGCCCACCGCCCGGTAACCCAGGCGAGCGCGCCTGGGAGAGTGGAGGTGGCGCTCGTCCCCGCGCTCAAAAATGCAGGCCGAGCCACTCGTGCACCTGCTGGTGCAGGTTGCCGCGGAATTCCGCGGCGTCGCCCTGGGCGGTGATCCGGCCCACGCTGAGTACGCAGACGCGGTCGGACATCCGGACCACGCGGCGCACGTTGTGATCATCAGCATGATCCCCATGTTTGCCAACGTGAAGCGCTCGATCCAGACGAAGACCTCTTCGGCGATCTTCGGCGACAGCCCGATGCTGGGCTCGTCGACAGGTCCGCGGCGCCGAGATGGCTAAATTCCCAACCCTCGGTGCAGTCCTCAGTATTCCGGTCAACGACGAGAAGCGCAGCCTCGCGCGCGGGCGCGACCAGCGGTATGCCAGGCGCCGCGCACGTCGTTCGCGCCCGGCGTGGCCGAGGCCAGTGAAAGCACGCAGCGCGCCGGGTTGCGGCGCCCGGACGCGCGAAGAATTCGCCGCGGGAATGGAGCGGCTGGTCGTTCCAGGTTCATGGCTACTGCAGCGGGCGATCGGTGCCGACGTACTCGCAGTCCAAATTGGTCGACGGCAGGGGTCGATAGCCGTCTTCGCCTTGCCCGGAGGGTCATGTGCTTTATCAGCGGATCGAGGCGTCTGCTGGTGCGACGGAGCTCTTCTTAAGGTAGTCAATGGCCGCCCTTACCGCCGCCACCTGAGCCTCGTTGCACTGCGCTGCGCTCGCTGACGGACTGTCCGGATAGACCTCCGTCGTCGTCACGAAGCGCGCCCCGGTCATGCCGCCGCACAACCCCGATGACCGCTGGGCGAGGTGGACCACGCCTGCCTGCTGCAAGGCCACGCCGATGAGCCGGCCGTGCGCGTCGGGCTTGGCGATGCGGGTCACCTGCCGCACGGCATCGATGATTGCCCGTTGGAAGGCGGCCTCGGGTCGCTCGCTGTCGCCCACCAGATAGAAGCCGTCGGGGATGTCGTGCCGGTCGAAGGCCGTGCCGTCGCGTGCTGACTTGGCGGGGCCGAACTCGCTGTTGTCGGTGTCGGTGGTTTCGTGCAGGTCGACGTGCACGTCGACGCGCCCGCCGTGGGCGGCCACGCAGGCCATGGCGAGCGCCGCCTCGGCGGCCGGGCTGTCGGGCTTGAACTGGCGGTTCGGGTCGAGCGCGTGCGGGTTCCAGCGGTTGACGGTCTCGTAGCTCCACGGGCTGATGCACGGCAGCACGAGGATGTTGATCATGCCGGTGTGGCGAGCGAAGTCGTGCTCCAGCCACTGCAGGGCGCCTTGCACGCCGCTGGTCTCGTAGCCGTGCACGCCGCCGGTGACGAGCACCACCGGCAGGTCGGCGTTCCAGGCGCGGCTGCGCACGGCGAACAGCGGATAGGTGCCCAGGCCCAGCGGCGCGTCGTCGAGCGTGCCGTACGTGAACAGCTCGGCCTGGGCAGGAAGGCGGGCGTCGAGCGGCGCGATCACTTCATCGGCATAGCTGCGCTTGGTGTGCTGTCGTGCCAGCCATTCGCTTTTCTCGGCCGCGCCCCAGGGCGTGCCGGGCGTGCCGATCGGATAGGGCGAACGCGATAGGGAATTGCTCATGGCTGCGACGTTAAGCTCTCGGAGATGATGATTCGGATCACCCATGCCCTTCGGCCCGCGCTGCTCGCTGCCGTGATCGGCGCAGTGCTGCTTCCGGCCGCGCCGGTGGCCGCGCAAGGCACCGTGCCCGCGATCATTCCCGACGAAGTCGAAGGCCAGATCAACGGCAAGTTCGCGCGCTTCGTCGCCAGCGGCGACGACGTGCTCATCGCTGCCGCCGAAGCTGACCGCCTGGGCCTGAGCTACCTCGACGGCAAGCGCATCGCCATCGGCGGCACGCCGATCTGGATCGTGACGCTGGGGTCGGTGACGGTCGCGGGCAAGACGCGGCTGCAGGCCGCTGCCGGTGTCGTGCCGAGCATCGGCGGCTACTTCGCGGCCTTGCGAACGAACCCGGCCGAAGCGGTGGCGCGAAGCCGCGAGATCCAGCTCGACATCGGTGGCAACAAAGTGGCCGCCTACGACCTCGGCAGCGCTGGCGTGCTCATCTCGCCCGAGTCGGCCGACTCGGCGGGACTGAGCTACCGGACAACCGGCAAGCGCCGCGATCTCGGCGGCGTTGCCGCCTGGCTCGTCGAGCCGCTGCCGCTGCCGGGCGGTGGCGAAAAGCCGGCGACGATCATCGTCGCCGAACCGCTCGCCTACTTCCGGGCGCTGATGGCGGGCGCCGGCAAGCCGCCCTGAGCCACGGGCCTATCGCGTCGAGAAGGGCGCCTGGTACGGCTGCCCGAAGGCGACTCCTGCGATCACGGTGTTGGTCGGCTTGATGAAGACCTTGCCCTGGCGCTTGTTGTTTCGCGTGTCGACGAACTCGACCGGTCCGTTCACCACCTCGAGCAGGGTGGCGTCAGCCGGGGCCCCGACCTGAAGCGTGCCGTGCTTCGGGATGCGGTTGATGACCCGCGCCGGATTCGCGGTCACCATGGTCACCACCTGCTCCATTGAGAAGCCCATGTTCAGGAACTTGCTCATCACGTTGGTCAGGTAAGGCTGGCCGGCGGAGTTGCCGGAATACACGTGGATGTCGGACGACAGGGTGTCCGGCGGGCAGCCTTGTGCGATGGCGGCCTCGGCGACGGTGTAGTCGAAGCTGCCGCCGCCGTGGCCGACGTCGAACAGCACGCCGCGCTTCTTGGCGTCGAGAGCGGCCGGGAGCAGCTTGCCGTCCTGGACGATGTTGGTGAACTTGCCGTCGTCGTTCGGCGCGCCGGAGTAGCAATGCGTGAGGATGTCGCCGGGCCGCAGCGTCTGCAGGATCAGCGTCATCAGCTCCACCGTCTCGACGCCGCCGATGTGGCACATGACACGGCCGTTGGTACCCGCGAGTTCGCAGGCGCGGATCGCGCGCTTGAGCGGCTCGATGCCGTGGCGAGCGATCACGTTCTGCGACATGCGCACCTTGATGCCGATCGCGAAGTCGCTGTTCTCGGCGAGCGCCTTCGCCGCCACCTCGGTCTGGGCGAAGTCGATGTTGAAGAGTTCGCCGACCGGGAACGCCGACAGGCCGATGTTGGCGATGTGCACGAAGGCGAAGATGCGGGTGCGCGACTGCGCCGTCGCGTACTGCCGGTAGGTGGCGAAGGTGCTCGGGCCGGCGTCGCCCGCAGAGACCGCGGTGGTGGTGCCCTGGTAGAGCACCAGCTCGTCGGCCGGGATGCCGATGCCGCTGGTGAAGACGTGCGCGTGCAGGTCGATGAGACCCGGCACGACAAGGCGGCCCGCGGCATTCATGACGCGATTGGCGCGCGCTGCCGGGATGTCGGCCTCGAGCGCCTCGATCCGGCCATAGCGCATGCCGATGTCCATCTTGCCGCGCAGCCCCTGGCTGGGGTCGAGCACGTCGCCACCCTTGATGACGAGGTCGAACTTGTCGCCCGGACCCATTGCGGTGCAGGCCTCGGGAGCGATCATTCCGGTCGCCATGGCAGCACCCATGGCAGTGATGAATCGGCGGCGCTTGAACGAAGTCATGTCATTCCTCCCTGACATGCCGTGTCGGCGGCCCCATGTACGACGTTAAGCTCTCCGCCCGGGACCACCACGACAAGCTGCAGACCATGCCCGCGATCCAGTCGCGCATCGACACGCGCTCCGACGACTTCAAGGCCAACGCCGTTTTCCTGCAAGCCCAGGTCGACGATCTCCGCGCCAAGGCCGCGCAGATCGCTGCCGGCAGCGACGCGAAGTCGCGCGAGCGGCACGTGGCGCGCGGCAAGCTCTTGCCGCGCGACCGCGTCGAGCGTCTGCTCGATCCCGGTACGCCGTTTCTCGAGATCGGCCAGCTCGCCGCCTACGGCATGTACGACGGCGAGGCGCCTGCCGCCGGCATGATTGCCGGCATCGGCCGCGTCGAAGGTCAGGACTGCATGATCGTCGCCAACGACGCGACGGTGAAGGGCGGCACCTACTACCCGATGACGGTGAAGAAGCACCTGCGAGCGCAGGAGATCGCGCTGCAGAACCGGCTGCCGTGCATCTACCTCGTCGACTCCGGCGGTGCCTTCCTGCCAAGGCAGGACGAGGTCTTCCCCGACCGCGAGCACTTCGGCCGCATCTTCTTCAATCAGGCCAACATGAGTGCGCAGGGCATCGCCCAGATCGCGGTCGTGATGGGCTCGTGCACGGCCGGCGGCGCCTACGTGCCGGCGATGAGCGACGAGACCATCATCGTCAAGAACCAGGGCACGATCTTCCTCGGCGGTCCGCCGCTGGTGAAGGCGGCGATCGGCGAGATCGTGAGCGCCGAGGAGCTCGGCGGCGGCGACGTGCACACGCGGCTCTCTGGCGTGGCCGATCACCTCGCTGACGACGACATGCATGCGCTGGCAATCGCGCGCCGCATCGTCGCCAGCCTGAACCGCACGAAACCCGACACAGTAAAGCTCGAAACGAGCGAAGAGCCGCTCTACGACCCGCGCGAGATCTACGGCCTGATCCCGAAGGACACCAAGAAGGGCTACGACGTGCGCGAGGTCATCGCCCGCATCGTCGACGGCTCGCGCTTCGACGAGTTCAAGGCCCGCTACGGCGCCACGCTCGTCACCGGTTTCGCGCGGCTCTATGGCATGCCGATCGGCATCGTCGCCAACAACGGCATCCTGTTTTCCGAGTCGGCGCAGAAGGCGGCCCACTTCATCGAGCTTTGCGCCGAGCGCCGCGTGCCGCTGGTGTTCCTGCAGAACATCACCGGCTTCATGGTCGGCAGGAAGGTCGAGAGCGCCGGCATCGCCCGCGACGGCGCCAAGATGGTCACTGCCGTGGCGACGGTGCAGGTGCCCAAGCTCACGGTGCTGATCGGCGGCTCGTTCGGCGCCGGCAACTACGGCATGTGCGGCCGCGCCTACTCGCCGCGGTTCCTGTGGATGTGGCCGAACGCGCGCATCAGCGTCATGGGCGGCGAGCAGGCCGCGGCCGTGCTCTCGACCGTGAAGCGCGACGGCATCGAGGCGCGCGGCGGCCAGTGGTCGGCCGACGAGGAACGCGCCTTCAAAGCGCCGCTGCTCGCGCAGTACGAGCACCAGGGCCATCCGTACTACGCGAGTGCCCGGCTGTGGGACGACGGCGTCGTCGACCCGGCCGACACCCGGCGCGTGCTCGGCCTGTCGCTGGCGGCGACCCTCAACGCGCCCATTCCGGCGACGAAGTTCGGCGTCTTCCGGATGTAGCGGCGGCACCGTCGGGCGCCCGGAGTGGGGTTGCGAAACGGCCGCCGGCTGCGCGTCATTGCCGTCTTTCGTCAATCACTTCGGGACCGCGACCATGGCAAAGACGCCGCAGGAGATGCTTCAGGAGATCAAGGGAATAGCCGCGATGCTGGCCAAGTACGAGCCCTCGATCAAGAAGTCCCACGACACCGCCACCAAGGACGTGCGCAGTGCCATCGACGACGGCAGCGAGAACGAGATCACGGTCGTGCGGCCCGAGCTCGACGCCGCGATCGAGTGGGTCGACAAGGGCTTCGACTCGTGCGATCGCATGCAGGTGATCGCCAAGAAGATGATCAAGGACAAGGCCTTCGTCGCCAAGAACATCGACATGATCAAGGCGTTGCTGGGCAGCGTCTCCAAGAAGCAGAACACCTTCAGCGATCAGGCCGCGGCGCTGAGGAAGCTCGGCCAAGAGGCCGACAAGGCGCTCGGCGTTGCCGCCAAGGGTAGCAAGCAGATCGAGGCCGAGCTCGGCGGCCTCAAGAATCGGGCGAAGAAAATCGCCGAAGACATCCTCGCCTGCAAGACTGACATCCCCAAGCTCGAAACCAGGGCGCGCGATGCGACCAAGAAGGGCGACGAGAAGACCGCCGAGCCGGCCCGGATCGCGATCTGGGATGCGATGGTGCAGCCCAAGCGCAGGCTCGGCGAGCTGAAGCCGCTGTACGAGAAGTTCAAGAAGGAGAACCCGGACCTGGACAAGCCGCTGAAGGCCGAGTTGACCTGGGTCGGCGACGGCATCACCGACGCCACCGACACGATCGCCGGCGGCGAGAAGACTTTCAACGAGCTCATCAAGCTCAAGCAGACGACGATGGCCGCCAAGCCGCCGGCAACGCCGGAAGTGCCGAAGGCGGAACTGCTCAAGGTGGCGCCCATCGTCGGCTTCGATCCCAAGGATTCGCGCGGCATGGCCGAGCAGGCGCGCATCCTCAACAAGACGCCGCACGACAAGTGGGCCGACGGCCTCGTCAAGCTCGCCGCAGCGCTGAAGCTGAAGAATGCCAACGGCAAGGCGATGGTGATCGCGATCGACAAGCTGCCGTACTTCAGGAAGCAGACCCTCATCGACATCTGAGGGCCGGCCCGGACGAGCGCGGCGCCGGGCGCCGGTGACAATCCGACGATGTTCGCCAAGATCCTCATTGCCAACCGCGGCGAGATCGCTTGCCGCGTCATCAAGACCGCCCGCAGGATGGGCATCGCCACCGTCGCGGTCTATTCCGATGCCGACGCGAGCGCCCGCCACGTCCGCCTCGCCGACGAGGCCGTTCGCATCGGCCCGGCTCCGGCGCGCGAGTCCTATCTCGTCGGCGCCCACATCATCGCGGCGGCCCGGACCACTGGCGCCGAGGCGATCCACCCCGGCTACGGCTTCCTCTCCGAGAACGACGCCTTCGCCGACGCCTGTGCCGACGCCGGCCTCGTCTTCATCGGCCCGCCGGCATCGGCGATCCGCGCCATGGGCTCGAAGTCGGCCGCCAAGCGCCTCATGGAAATAGCCGGCGTGCCCTTGACGCCGGGCTACCACGGTGAGGACCAGGACCCGGCGCTGCTCGAGCGCGAGGCGGCGCGGATCGGCTTTCCGGTGCTGATCAAGGCAAGCGCCGGCGGCGGCGGCAAGGGCATGCGGCGCGTCGACGCCGAAGCCGACTTCGCGGCAGCGCTGGCCTCGTGCAAGCGCGAGGCGACGAACGCCTTCGGCGACGACCGCGTCCTCGTCGAGCAGTACGTGCTGAAGCCTCGCCACATCGAGATCCAGGTCTTCGCCGACGCGCACGGCCACTGCGTGCACCTGTTCGAGCGCGACTGCTCGGTGCAGCGCCGTCACCAGAAGGTGCTCGAGGAAGCGCCCGCGCCGGGCATGACGGCCGAGCGCCGTGCCGCGATGGGCGAGGCCGCGGTGGAAGCGGCGCGCGCGGTCGGCTATGTCGGCGCCGGCACGGTCGAGTTCATCGCTCATGCCGACGGCCGCTTCTACTTCATGGAAATGAACACGCGGCTGCAGGTCGAGCATCCGGTGACCGAAATGATCACCGGCCTCGACCTCGTCGAGTGGCAGTTGCGGGTCGCCGCGGGCGAGCCGCTGCCGAAAGCGCAGGCCGAGCTGGCGATCGACGGCCATGCCATCGAAGCCCGCATCTACGCCGAGGATCCGAGCCGCGGCTTCCTGCCGTCGACCGGCAAGCTGGTGCATCTGGCGCCGCCGCATGCATCGATGCACGTGCGCATCGACACCGGCGTCGAGCAGGGCGACGCGATCACGCCGTTCTACGACCCGATGATCGCCAAGCTCATCGTCCACGACAGCGATCGCACGTCCGCACTGGCGCGCATGCGCGAAGCGCTCGCGCACTACCGCATCGTCGGCGTCGCCAACAACGTCGAGTTCCTCGGCCGGCTCGTCGCGACGCGATCGTTCGCCGAGGCCGACCTCGACACCGCGCTCATCGAGCGCGAGCACGACGCGCTTTTTCCGCCCGCCGCCGCGGTGGGCGACGACGCCTGGCTGATCGCCGCGATGGCCGAGATCGAACACGGCGACGTTCGCCACGCCCGAGCCTTGCCGGCCGCGCAACAGCACTCGCCCTGGTCGATCCTCGATGGCTGGCGCGTCAACGGCCGCGCCGCCCGCCGCCTTCGCTTCAGCGTCGGCGAGCAGAGTCGCGAGGTCGCGGCCACGAAGGCAGCCGACGGTCGCTGGTCGCTGCTGCTCGACGGCGTCGCGACCTCTGCCTCGGCGCAGTTGCACGGCGACGGCCTCGTCACCGCGACTCTCGGCGACCGCCGCGTCGCCGCTGCCGTCGTCGCCAGTGGCGAGCGTCGCCACGTTTTTCTCGGCGGCCGTTCGCACGCGATGACGTTCGTCGATCCGCTCGCCGCCGCTGGCGCCGGCCACGTCGAGGAAGGCGCGGGACTGGTGTCGCCGATGCCCGGCAAGGTGATCGCGCTGCTCGCCGTTGCCGGCGCCGTCGTCGACAAGGGCACGCCGCTGCTGGTCCTCGAGGCAATGAAGATGGAGCACACCATCAGCGCGCCGCGCGCCGGCACCGTCAGGTCGTTTCGCTATGCGGCTGGCGACCAGGTCGACGAGGGCGTGGAGCTGGTCGAGTTCGAGTAGCGGTAGCGCAAGACCGCGGGCAAGGTGCTGTCCGAGCTGGCCCGCGCCGGCCTGACGCGCGGCGGTCCGGCCGCCACGGATGTCGGCGCCTCCGTCTTCGGCTTCGCGCCGTTCCCCTCGCGAGCAGTGGTGGTGGCGAACGAGCAGATTCGTCAGCTTCGCGACCAGTCCGACGAGTGAGCCGAGCGCCCCGCGCCCGCGAGCCGCAGGCGAAGGTCCTGCTCGCCAGCGCAAAGTCGCGGGCCGAACCAGAGGTCGAGCCGCGAGCCCTGTTCGACGTCAATGTCCTGATCGTGCTGCCCGATGCCGATCACCTGCATCACTCTCGCGCCCCGCACTGGCTGGCCGGCCACATCGAGGCCGGCTGGGCGTCGTGCGCGATCACGCAGAACGGCTGCGTGCGCATCATGTCGCAGCCCGGCTACCCGAACCCGCTGCCCACGGCCCGCGTGGCCGAACGGCTGCGCGCCGCCACGGCCACGCCGCACCCTCTCCACATCGGCGACGCACCGAGCCTTCTCGACGAGAAGGCGTTCGACTCGGAACAGCTGCTCGGCCACCGCCAGGTCACGGATGCCTGGTTGCTCGGCGTCGCCGTGCGCCACAAGCTCCGGCTCGTGACCTTCGATGCGCGGATGCCCTTGCGCGTGGTCCGCCACGCGACGCCGGAGCACGTCGTGATCCTTTAGACGCCGGTCAGAGCGTCTTGAAAAACGTCAGGCTCGGCGCGAAGAAGTACTCGCCGCCGCGCATCGTCACGAAGCCGTGGAAGTCGAAGGCCTGCGTCGCGCTCGCCGGGTCGTCCCAGTCCTTGCTCCACTGCGGTCCCGGACCGGCGACGACGCCCTGGCCGATGATGGGATCGATTCCTGTGTTCGGCGCCTGGAATCCGGCGTTGTTGGCCCAGCTTGCCTGGGTGAACACGAACTGCCGTGCGAGGCTGACGTTGTAGGCCATGAACAAGAGGCCGACGCCCTTTTTAGGCAGCAGCGGTGCGACGTCGTGCTTGAACTCGGCCAGCGTCTCGGCGGCCGGCAGGCCCGAAGGGTGGACGAGACGCGGCGTGTCCTCGTACGGGATGCCGCGCCGCGGCATGATGTGTGAGCGCTCGTCGACGGCGCCACCCGGGCCGCCACCTCGTGGGTTGACCTTGCGGATGTGGGCCTGGAATGGGCAGCGCGAACCGGCATCGCCGGTGTAGTCGAAGTCGTTGGGCGGATTGAGGCCCTTGGCTTCGTCGGAAAGGGTGACGGGCGTGCCGTCCTCGAAGCGGCCGACGACAAGCGCGCCAGCTCTCTCGCGGTCTTCGCCCTTCAAGCCAAGCTTGTCGGCCAGCACTTCCTCCCGCAGCTTGAAGCCGTGCACGTCCTGTTCGAGCTTTCGGAAGATGAAGTAGCTGCCGAAGCTGACGGCGTCGGGGCTGCCGGGCAGATCCTTGACGAGCGCGGCGTCGATGTTGAACTGCGGATCCCAGCGGGCGACGCCGGCGGTCCGTGCCTCCTTGTCGATGTCCTCCACGAGCATGAGCGGCTGGCTGCGGCCGTCGACGTAGCCGAAGTGTTCGATGCCGTTGTCGGCCTTGTCCTTGATCGCCGAACCGATCTGCTCATGGACGATCTTGGCATTGCACTGCGCCAACAGGTCGGCGATCGCGTCGCGCTTCAGGCGGACACGGTTGCGAACCATGTCGCCGATCAGGATCATGCCGTCGATCTGGTCCTTGAAATGGGCTTCCCAGTCGGCGAGCTTGTCGCTCACGGCCAGGAGGCTGTCCGGGTCTTTCATGCCGGCCGTGAACTGCGGTTCGCCGGTCGGTGCGAGCGACTCTCTTTCGAGGGCGTGGTAGCCGGTGAAGGACAGGAAGGCAGCGACGAAAGTGTCGCCAGAGGCACCGCTTCGTTGATAGGCGTCGGTTTCGAGGAGCTGCTGGTAGGCGCTTGTCAGGTGGTAGTTGCCGATCTCGCGCAGGACGCGGCGCGATTCCAGCGCCTTGGTCGGGTCGAGCTTGAAGAAGATGTTGGCGGTTTCGGGGCGACCGTGCCCCTTCAGGATGTTGCCCTGCAGGGCCTCCAGCATCTGCTGCTCCGTGTGGTTGGCATTGCGCCATTGCAATGGCTGGTTGGTGACGATGGACATCGCGCCTCCTGGGGCTTGAAGAGGGCCGAAGCGTGGGCCGTTCTGGCGCTCGTCGAATCCTTTACGTCGGGGAAGACGGCAACCCCTGACGAGCGCTTCCGGCGCCGCCTCGCCGAAGCCCTTCGGCAGCACGACGCTGACGCGGACCTTGCGATGACGGGAGTGGATGGCGTGATGCGACGTTGTCTCGGTCGGTTTGGTCGGTACCGGCCGGCGATGCCCGAGCCTGTAGGAGAGCGCTGCAAGGGCCCCAGGCCGATGTCCAGGCGCCGGGAGGTCACGGCTTGCAAAGCCGACACAACTGCCCAAATGGAATTTTCGGCTGGCTGTTCGGCGGATTCGCCGGCGGTCGCCAACGCGTACTTTCCGGCATCGCTTCGGAATGCCCACCCTTCATGAACACCCACACGCCCAACGTCGCGGCCAACCCGCTGCAAGCCCACTCCGAGCTCCTCGCCGCCATCGTCGAGCAGGTCGGCGCCAGCACGCTCGCCGTGCTCGGCCGCCACCACAGCATCGCCTCCGCCGTGGTCTGGCGGCCCGGCCTGGTCGTCACCGCCGCGCACGTGTTCCGGCGCACGCCGGCCGCGGTCAGCCTCGTTGCCAGTGGCGGCGAGACGCTCGCGGCAGCACTCGTCGGCATCGACTCCTCGACCGACATCGCGCTCTTTCGGATCGCCGACGAAGCTGCCGCCGGCGCGCCCGCGGCGATCGCGGCGGGCGATGCTTCGGCCGTCAAGGCCGGCCACTTCGCGATCGCCGTCGGCCGCAGCGGCGAGGGCGATGCCATCGCCAGCGCCGGCCTCGTCAATCGTGCCGCCGGCCCGTGGCAGACCTGGCTCGGCGGCCATGTCGACCGCCTGATCCGGCTCGACGGCGGCGTCTACGACGGCCTCTCGGGTGCGGCCGTGGCCGATGCCGGCGGCGCCGTCATCGGCATCGCGACGGCGGCTCTGTCGCGCAGCTACGGCATCGTCGTGCCGGCGTCGACGGTCGACCGCGTCGTCGATGCGTTGCTCGCCCACGGCCACGTCGCCCGGCCCTGGCTCGGCATCGGCGCGCAGCCGGTGCCGCTGCCGGCGGCGGCCGGCCGGAGCGGCCTGCTCGTGACCTCGCTCGCTTCAGCCGGCCCGGCCGAACGCGCCGGTATGCTGGTCGGCGACATCGTCGTCAGCGCCGGCGACGGCAGCACGGGCAACCTCCACGAGCTGCGTCAGGCGCTGGCCGCACACGTCGGCAAGCCGGCCAAACTGTCGCTGTTGCGCGGCGGTGTCGCCACCGAGCTGACGGTGCAGGTCGGCGAATGGCCGGGGGCGCGACGATGCTGAGCGACGAGCCGGCCGTGATCCGCTTCGCGATCGCGTCGTCTTCGGTGCTGGTGCGCGCCGGCCTGGGCGCCGGCCTCGCCGAGATCGGGCTCGAGATGGCGCATTCGGCCGCGACGCTCGCCGAGTTGCGCGAGGCCGACTTCGCCGGTGCCGACGTCGCGATCGTCGACGTCGGCGACGAAGGCGACGCCGAGATCGACGTCTACGCCGCCGACGGCCCGCGCTTCGTGCTGCTGGCCGGCGAGACCGACGCGCGCATCGGCGAGTGGCTGATCGACGGCTGCGCGGTGCTGCCGCCCACGGCATCGGCGACCGTGATCGCCGGGGCGGCGCGGGCGCTGCTCGCCGGCCTCGTCGCGACGCCGGCCACGTACGCCGCCGAGGCGCTGCGCTTCGAGCGCGTCGGTGAGAAGGTCGCCGAGAAGGTCGCTGGAAAGAACAGTGCGCCGGCCGGCATGCTGACGCGGCGAGAGCGCGAGGTGCTGGTCGCGATGAGCAACGGCCTCGGCAACCGCGAGATCGGCGGCGCCCTCGGCATCTCGGCGCACACCGCGAAGTTCCACGTCGCCCAGATCATCGCCAAGCTCGACGCGCAATCGCGCGCTCATGCGGTAGCGAAGGCACTGCGCGCCGGCCTCGTCGACGCTTGAAGCGCTGACCGCCGAGGCGGCGCCGATGCCGGCGTCGGCTCAGTCGGCGTCTTCGTCCTCGTCGTCGCCGGCTTCGTCAACGGCCAGGCCTTCGATCGACTCGTCGTCGTCATCGATCGATTCAGCCGCGTCGAGCGCGTCTTTGGAGCTGGCGATGCGGTCGGGCGAGATGTCGGCGCCGTCGCGGGCACCTTCGGGCACGGCCTCGGCGCGCTCGCCGGTACCCATCGAATCGCTGTCGCTCGAGCGCTCGATCGGCGTGGCGCCGCCGAAATGGCCTTCCTCGGCTTCGGTCTTGAGGCGCGTCGCACCCTGGATGTCGCTGCCGCTGTCGGAGGTGTCGCTGGGGCCGAGCACGTCGGCACTGCGGCCCTCGGCCTGGCGCGGCGCGCGTTCGCCGCCGAGGATGCTGCTTTGGGACATGTCGTATCTCCGTGGGTGCTGCCGCATCGTGGGCAAGCGGCATGCCGCCGCGTCTCGTTTTACACCCGTTCGATGACCATGGCGATGCCCTGGCCGACGCCGATGCACATCGTGCAGAGCGCATAGCGGCCGCCGCTTCGATGCAGCTGGTTGACGGCGGTCGTCACCAGCCTCGCGCCGCTGGCGCCGAGCGGGTGGCCGAGTGCGATGGCGCCGCCGTTGGCGTTCACGCGTGCATCGTCGTCCTGCAGGCCGAGGTCACGCAGCACCGCCAGGCCCTGCGCGGCGAACGCCTCGTTGAGCTCGATCACGTCGATCTGCGCCAGCGCCAGGCCGGTGAGCTCGAGCACCTTTCGCGTCGCCGGTGCCGGACCCATGCCCATGATCCGCGGCGGTACACCGGCCGTCGCCATGCCGACGACGCGCGCCCGTGCCACGAGGCCGTTTTTCGCAGCCGTGCGCTCGTTCGCCAGCAGCAGCGCGCAGGCGCCGTCGTTGACGCCCGAGGCGTTGCCGGCGGTCACGGTGCCGTCGGCGCGCACGACGCCCTTCAGCTTCGCGAGCGCCTCGAGGCGGGTGTCGCGCGGATGCTCGTCTTTCGAGACGACGGTCGGGTCGGCCTTTTTCTGCACGATCGTGACCGGCACGATCTCGGCATCGAAGAATCCGGCGTTCTGCGCTGCCACCGCCTTCTGCTGCGAAGCCAGCGCCATTCGGTCCTGCGCCTCGCGCCCGATCCCGAATTCGGTGGCGACGTTCTCCGCCGTCTCGGGCATCGAGTCGACGCCGTACTTCTCCTTCATCAGCCGGTTGACGAAGCGCCAGCCGATGGTCGTGTCGTAGACCGCGTTGGCGCGCGAGAACGCGCTCTCCGCTTTCGGCATCACGAACGGGGCCCGGCTCATGCTCTCGACACCGCCGGCGATCATCAACTGCGCCTCGCCGCTCTTGATGGCGCGCGCTGCGATGCCGACGGCGTCCATCCCCGAGCCGCAGAGCCGGTTGATGGTCACCCCCGGCACCTCGAGCGGCAGTCCGGCAAGCAGCGCCGACATGCGGGCGACGTTGCGGTTGTCCTCGCCGGCCTGGTTGGCGCAGCCGTAGATCACGTCGGCCACCTGCGCCCAGTCGACCTTGGCGTTGCGGTCCATCAGCGCCCTGATCGGGAGGGCACCGAGGTCGTCGGTGCGCACCGATGACAGCGCTCCGCCGTAGCGGCCGATGGGCGTACGGATGGCGTCGCAGATGAAGGCTTCGATCACGATCTTTTCTCCTGGAGGACGCCGCCGGTCAGCGCCTGTAATGCGTCGAACGACAGTCCGTCGGCCATTTCGCGCACGACCAGCCCCGCGGCTGTGACGTCGATCACCGCGAGGTCGCTGTAGATGCGGGCGACGCAGCCGATGCCGGTGAGCGGATAGCTGCAGCGCTCGACGATCTTCTTCTCGCCGGTCTTGGTCGTGTGCTCCATCATCACGTAGGTCTTCCTGGCGCCGATGGCGAGGTCCATCGCACCACCGACGGCAGGGATCGCATCGGCGGCACCGGTATGCCAGTTGGCCAAGTCGCCGTTGGCAGCGACCTGGAAGGCGCCGAGCACGCACACGTCGAGATGGCCGCCGCGCATCATCGCGAAGCTGTCGGCGTGATGGAAGAAAGAACCACCGGGCAGGAGCGTGACCGGCTGCTTGCCGGCGTTGATGAGGTCGTAGTCTTCTTCGCCATCGGCCGGTGCCGGCCCCATGCCGATGACGCCGTTCTCGCTGTGCAGCACGACCTCGCGGCCGGCCGGCAGGTGGTTGGCGACGAGCGTCGGCAAGCCGATGCCGAGGTTGACGACAGCGCCGTCGGGAATGTCGGCGGCGACCCTTGCCGCCATCTCGGCGCGGCTCCATTTCTTCAAGGTCATGTCTTGAATCCCCCGGCGTTCGTGGCGACGCGGTCGATCTTCACGACCCGCTGCACGAAGATCCCGGGCGTGACCACCGCTTCCGGATCGAGGCTGCCGAGCGCCACGATCTCGTGCACGGTGGCGACCGTCGTCTTCGCGGCCATCGCCATCACCGGGCCGAAGTTGCGCGCCGTCATGCGGTACGTCAGGTTGCCCCAGCGGTCGCCGCGCTCGGCCTTGATGAAGGCGACGTCGGCATGCAGCGGCGACTCGAACACGTACATCCGACCGCCGATTTCCCGCGTCTCCTTGCCCTTGGCGAGCTCGGTGCCGTAGCCGGTCGGCGTGAAGAAGCCGCCGATGCCGGCGCCGGCGGCGCGGATGCGCTCGGCGAGATTGCCCTGCGGCACCAGCTCCAGCTCGATCCGGCCGGCGCGGTAGAGGGCGTCGAAATGATGGCTGTCGGTCTGGCGTGGGAACGAGCACACGATCTTGCGCACGCGGCCGGCGGCGAGCAATGCAGCCAGCCCGGTGTCGCCGTTGCCGGCGTTGTTGTTGACGATCGTGAGCTCCTTCGCGCCCTGCTCGAGCAAGGCGCCGAGGAGCTCGTTCGGCAGGCCGGCGGTGCCGAAGCCGCCGATCATCACGGTGGCGCCGTCGGCGATGTCGGCGACGGCTTCGGCGACGCTCGCGACCTGCTTGTCGATCATGGCTTTGCGGCCGCCGGGTTCGCGACCCGCAGGTGCGCCGCGAGACCGTCGATCGCGAGCACGTAGCTCTGCGCGCCGAAGCCGGCGATCACGCCGAGGCAGGCCGGCGACAAGAAGGAGCGGTGCCGGAACGACTCGCGCGCATGCACGTTCGAAAGGTGGACTTCGACGACCGGCAGCGCCACGGCCTTGATCGCGTCGTGCAGTGCCACCGAGGTGTGGGTGTAGGCGCCGGCATTGAGCACGACACCGGCCACGCCGCCGCGCCCGGCCTCGTGAAGCGCATCGACGAGCACGCCTTCGTGATTCGATTGCCGGAAGTCGATCGCGTGGCCGTGCGCGGCCGCAGCGTCGCGGCAGAGCCGCTCGACGTCGGCCAGGGTGGCGCTGCCGTAGACGGCCGGCTCGCGCGTGCCGAGCAGGTTCAGGTTCGGGCCGTTGAGAACCAGGATCGTGGCCATGGCGATGGGTGTCCGTGTCGTTCGGGCGCTGCCGGCAAGCGCGCTCCGGGCCGCATTGTCATGCCGAACCTGGCCCGTTCACGCTGCCTTCGAACTGCCTTCGCCGCGCCTTGCCACCCTGCGCCGGCACGCCGCGTCTGCGGCCATCGACGAAAGGTTTCCCATGGCACGGCGCTTCCCCGTTCTCGGCAAGACACTCGCCCTCGGCAGCGTCCTGCTCGGTCTCGTCATCGCCCTGCAGGCCGTGAGCGGCATCGTCGCCGAGCGACAGGGGCGCCTGCGCGAGGCCGAGGCCAGCGTCGCCGCCAGTCTGGCTGCCGCTCAGACGGTGCTCGGCCCGGTGCTCACGCGAACCTGCACCGAATCGTGGGAAACGGTGCAGGGCGAGGGCAAGGACCGGAAGACGGTCGCCGCGCATCGCGATTTCCAGATCAGCGCGGCGCCGGCAGCGCTCGACATCCAGGCCGAGGCCGCCATCTAACCGCGCTACCGCGGCATCTTCAAGGTCAATGGCTACGTGCTGAAGGCGCGGCTCGCCGCGACCTGGCCCGACGGCCTCGCCCTGCAGCCACCGGCCGGTCGCGACGGCAGCCGCGTCCGCTGCGAGGCGCCCGTGATGTTCGTGGCGCTCGGTGATTCGCGCGGCGTTCGCAGTGCCAGCGCCCGGCTCGACGGCAGCAGCCGCGCCGTGTTGCCCGGAACGCTGCACGCGTCGCATCCGCGCGGCTTCCATGTCGACGTGCCCGAGGCCTTCGCCGGCTCGGGCCGTCCGCTCGCGACAGAGGTCGTGCTCGAGCTCGTCGGTACCGGCGAACTCGCGTTCGCGCCGGTCGCCGACAGCAGCCGCGTCGCGCTCGCGTCCGACTGGCCGCATCCGTCGTTCGCCGGCCGCTTCCTGCCGATCGAACGCCAGGTCGGCAGCACCGGCTTCACTGCACGCTGGCAGCTCAACGCCTTGGCCACGACGGCGCCGCGCTCGGTGGTGGAGGGCGGCCCAGCCTGCGGCCTGCTCGACGGTGGTGGCGAGCCCGCGTCCGGCCGCGATGAGGCCCGCCCGCTGCGCTGCGTCGAGACCTTCGGCGTCGCCTTCATCGATCCCGTGAGCCCGTATGCGCTCAGCGACCGCGCCACCAAATACGGGCTGCTCTTCATCGCGCTCACCTTCGTGGGCGTCGGTTCGGTCGAAGTGCTGCGGAGCCTGCGTGTGCACCCGATTCAGTACCTGCTCGTCGGTGCTGCCCTGGCGGTGTTCTTCCTGCTGCTCGTGAGCCTTTCCGAGCATGTGAGCTTTACTTCCGCCTACCTCGCCGCCGCGGCGGCATGCACCGCCTTGCTCACCTTCTACGGAAGCTTCGTGCTCCGCGGGGCGCGTGCCGGCGCCCTGTTCGGCGCCGGCATCGCGGCGCTCTATGCCGCCTTGTTCGCCCTGCTGCAGCTCGAGCAGAACGCCCTTCTGCTCGGGGCATTGCTGCTGTTCGCCGTGCTCGCCGCAGGGATGGTGGCCACGCGCCGGATCGACTGGTACTCCCTCATCGGGCGCATGAGGAGCGAGGCGTGAGGCCTCTCGAGCGGCTGTTGACCGAGCCCTAGTTCGGAACCCGTATCAGCCCGGCGGCATCGCTCTTGTAGAAGTACAGGCTGCTGTTGCCGGTGGTTTCGAAGAACAGGAACAGGCCGCTTTGACCGTACCGCAACGGGTCGAAGCTGATGCTGGCGAGGACGCCATCGGGCATGGTCGGCAAGCTACCGTAGGTGACGAGCACGGCACGCGTGGCAGCGTTGACGGCATGCAGCGTCGCACCCCCGTTGCTCGTGAGTCCGGTCAGGCCGTCGGCGAGGACCACGGCGTAGGTGCTGTTCTGGTCGTTGGTCAGTGTGATGGCGGGCGCCACGCCGCGCTTGACGTCGGTGTTCGGCAACACGGCAGGGTTGCTCGCGTCGGCGCCGATGACCAGGGTGCTGACGCTCGACCCCGTCGGCAACGCCTGGGTGAACTGCCGACCCGGGACTACAAGCCTGGCGCTGCGTCGGCGCGCGTCAGAACGTCGGCTCGGTCTCTTGCAGCGCGTCGCACAGCTTCACGAATGCGGGGTCGGCGGCGCCAGCGGGAAAGCGCGCCTGCACCGCGGCTGGCAGGGCGGCGAACGCGCTCTCGACAGGCGCCTTGTCGGCCACCGCCAGCGCGAGCGCGCAGGCACCACGCAGCGACAGATCGAGTGCAGTGTCGGTATCGACGGGCGGCTTCGCCGACTTCCGGATGGTCTCGATGACCGGCAGCGGGAAACCGATGCTCTCGACCCAGAGCGCGCCGACGCTTGCATGATCGATGCCGAAGTTGTCGTTTTCGAGCGCGGCGAGCTCGGCACCGCGCGCCGTCGCGAAGCCGGTGAAGACCAGGTCGGCGATCTCGGGGTAGGTCTGGCAGAGGATGAGATGGCCGGTGGCGTGGAGCAGCCCGCACACGTAGGCCTCCTCGGCATCGGCTGCGAGGCGGCTGGCCAGCTTGTGCGCCGCGGTGGCGGCGACGAGAGCGTCGCGCCAGAAGGTCGGCAGGTCGATGCCGGGCACGTTGCCGAGCGACGCCGAGACGCCGC
>JAYVNL010000024.1:0-7227 GCA_043758495.1 Rhizobacter sp. | reverse complement strand
AGCGCGGCGGCCCGTACAGCTTCGCCAACGACTGAGGTTCCCACGCTGCGCTGCCACCCCGAGGGGGCGCAGCCGGGCGTGAGGCGGCTCGGCGCCCGGCTCTCTGGCTACCGCGTCGTCGTGCCGGGGGTGCTGTTGGCGTAGGTCGTGGGGAGCGGCTTCGGCTGCTCGGGCGGGTCGAGCACCACGAGCATTGGGCTCCGGATCAACGCCGCGAAGTTCACCACCGTCTTGCTGCGGTCGAACGGCAGCTTCGCTTGCGGGTCGGCACCGTGTGCCATCAGGAAGGCGACCATGTCGCGTTGGGTCGAGGGGTCGGCGAGAAAGGTCGGCAGCAGCACCCGCTGCAGCGGCACCCAGGCGAGCTGGGCACCGCGCGTCGGTGGCACGCGGTTGGCGAGCTCCGGCAGCCTGTAGAGCCACCAATCGAGGGCCGGCCAGTGGCTGGTGCGCAAGGCCTCCTCGAAGCTCGGCGGCAGGCTGCCATCGTAGTTGTCGAGCGCCGCCTGCGGAGCGTGGCCGGCGACTTCGAGCTCTCGCGAAAAGCGCGAGCCGACGAGGTCGGGATGGAGGGCGCCGAGCGGGCTGAACGACAGCGTGCCCGGCTCGAGGGCGCCGCGGTCGAGCCACGTCACAAGGACGCGGTCGAGGCCGACGCTGCGTGCCGCCGGGCAGCCGAGCATCCGGAACACGTCGTGGCGAACGGCGCGCGGGTCGGTCTCGGCGAGCCAGGCGATCGCCCGCACGACCGCCGCGGGAGCGGCCGTGAAGTCGGGGCAGGCCGACGCTTCGGCCATGTCCAGCAGCGGCGAACGGCTGCAGCGTTGCGGCGTCGCGCCCTGGGCGATGAGCTCGGGCAGCGCCCGCCATATCCGCGGGTCGCGCGCCGCTGCTTCGAGCGGGCACGACTGCAGGCCACTGCGCGCGATGTCGACCGGCCGGATGCTGCCGGCCACATAGTCGCAGCGCGGATTGAGCGCACGCTGGACGTTGCCGAGCAGCGCGCACGGCGTCGGATCGTCTTCGGTGAGCTTGCCGTGGACGTGCTTAACGATCTCCCACGTGACGCTGCTGTCGGTGGCGACGCCAGCCGCGCTCAGGAGCAGACCCGGGGGTGTGCAGGCAGCAAGCGCTGCCGCAGCGCACACGAGCAGCAACGACGACAGCAGGCGAGCGAGAGGCGAATCGGAGGTCATGCGCGGCGGGGTCCGACCTGGCCGCGTTCGAGGCGAACGCGAGCGGCACGACGGAAGAAGATCTTAATGAAGGGGGCCCGTTCCTGTCTGTGACGGAACGCCTTCCAGCCAGATCGAGTGGTAACACCTTGTGCGGCAACGCGGTCTACGATGCCATGCACTGCCGACTGACGGTATTCGAAGACGACGATGGCCGCCTCTTTCCTTTTCGTCCGCCGGCGGGCCGTCGCACTCGCGGCTTCCCTCTGCCTGGGCTTCGGCGCGACAGCCGTCACGGTCTCGGCCGGTGCCGCCTCGGTCGCTCCGGTCACCGCCGAGAACGGCATGGTCGTGACGGCGCAGCACCTCGCCACCGAAGTCGGCGTCGGCGTGCTCAAGCGCGGCGGCAACGCTGTCGACGCAGCGGTTGCCATCGGCTATGCGCTGGCAGTCGTCTTTCCGGCCGCGGGCAATCTCGGCGGCGGCGGCTTCATGACGCTGCAGCTCGCCGACGGCCGCAAGACCTTCCTCGACTTCCGCGAGAAGGCGCCGCTCGCCGCCAGCGCCGGCATGTACCTCGACGCTGCCGGCAACGTCGTCGCGGGCGCGACCACGACCGGCCACCTCGCCGTCGGCGTGCCCGGCACCGTCTCCGGCCTCGAGGCCGCGCTGGCGAAGTACGGCACGATGAAGCGCGCCGACCTCATCGCCCCGGCGATCCGCTTCGCCGAACAGGGCTTCGTGCTCGACCGTGGCGACGCCGACATATTCGCCACCGCCACTGCGGCCTTTCAGGCCGATGCCGCCACCGCGGCCATCTTTCTCAACGACGGCAAGGCCTGGGGTGTCGGCGATCGGCTGGTGCAGCGCGACCTCGCCGCCACGCTCCGGAAGATCGCCGAGACCGGTGCCGCCGGCTTCTACCAGGGGCCGGTCGGCCGCGCCATCGTCGCTTCGAGCCGCGCCGGCAAGGGCATCATCGTGCAGGCCGACCTCGACCACTACGCGACCCGCGAGCTCGCGCCCGTGGAGTGCGACTACCGCGGCTATCGCATCGTTTCGGCACCACCGCCGAGCTCGGGCGGCGTCGTCGTCTGCGAGATCCTCAACATCCTCGAGGGCTATCCGCTGAAGGAATGGGGCTTCCGCTCGGCGCAGGCGGTGCACGTGCAGATCGAGGCGATGCGCCACGCCTACCGCGACCGCAACGCCACGCTCGGCGACCCCGACTTCGTGACGAACCCGCTCGAGCGCCTGCTCGACAAGGCCTATGCCGCGAAGATCCGCGCCGCCATCGACCCGGCACATGCAGCGGTCTCGAAAGATCTGCAGCCGGGAGTCGCGCCGCACGAGGGCAGCAACACCACGCACTACTCGGTCGTCGATTCGAAGGGCAATGCCGTCGCCGTGACCTACACGCTCAACGACTGGTTCGGCGCCAAGGTCACCGCCGCCGGCACCGGCGTGCTGCTCAACAACGAGATGGACGACTTCACCGCCAAGCTCGGCGTGCCGAATCTGTACGGCCTGGTGCAGGGCGAGGCGAACGTGGTGGAGCCCGGCAAACGGCCGCTGAGCTCGATGAGCCCGACGATCGTGACGCGCAACGGCCAGCCCGTGATGGTGCTGGGCACGCCGGGCGGCAGCCGCATCATCACCGCCGTGGTCCACACGATCATCAATGCGATCGACTACGGCATGAACGTGCAGGAGGCCGTCGACGCGACGCGCTTTCACCAGCAAGGGCTGCCGGCCGCGACCTCCATCGAGCCGTTCGCGCTCAGCCCGGACACGCAGAAGATCCTCGAAGGCATGGGCCATGAGTTCACCGGCTCGCAGCCGGTCAACCACGTCGCCGCCATCCTGATCGGCGCGCCCTCTCTTGGCGGCAAGCCGGTCGGCAGGAACCGCTTCTACGGCGCCAACGATCCGCGCCGCAACTCGGGCCTGGCGCTCGGCTACTGACGGACCCTCTTCTTCGCCGCAGTTTTCTTCGCTGGCACCTTGCCGCCGGCAGCACGCGCTCCCGACAGGCCGATCGCGATGGCCTGCTTCTCGCTCGTGGCCGCCGTGCCCGCGCCGCCGCTGGCCTCGTCGAGACCTCGCAGCATCCGGCATGCGTCATGCGTCATGCCGAGGCGGGTCAGCAAGGGGCGTGACGAGCGATCGCTCGGCTAGCGACTCGACTCACTCCACGGCACCCACCGTGCAATTCGCCGGGCTGCGTGGGTTGCCGCGCTGGTCGGTGGTCGGGCAGTTCCGGCCGGCATTGCGCAATGGGCTGCCGAGGGCCGGCACCTGCGTGACGGTCGGGCCGCCGTTGGCGCCGAGCACGCCCAGCAGCGGGTCCGCGAACACGATGCCGACGACGCATGCCGAATCGGTCGCGCCGCCCGGGCGGGTCATCGGCCACTGCACGTCGTCGGCACCGGTCGCGGCAGCGAAGCCGCACTGCATCGGGTTGAACGGATCGAGCGTCGTGTTGTTGGCGAACACGGTGTTGACGATCGGGAAGTTCGTGTCGCCGAAGATCGCTGCGCTGAAGTAACCGGCGCCGCCGCTCGCCCTGTTGTCGGCGAAGGTGGTGTTCTGAATCAGGCTCGCGCCGTTCGTGCCGTTGAGGAAGAGCGCACCGCCCAGCCCCTGGGTGGCTTCGTTGCCCGAGAACGTCGTGTTGACCATGCTCAGCTGCGTGTTCTGCAGGTGGGCGGCGCCGAACAGCGCTGCCCTGTTGCCGCTGAACGTGGACGCCTTGATCTCGAGCGGCATCTGGTTCTGCAGGTAGAGCGCGCCGCCTTGCCGCGCCGTGTTGCCCTGGAAGGTGGTGCGGTCGATCGTCATCCTGCGCGCCGAAACGTTGGCCGTTCGAAAGATCGCACCGGCCAGCTCGTTCGACGTGTTGGTGCTGAACTGCGAACCGCACACGATCACGTCGGTGTCGTCGGAACCGTCGATGCCGATGGCCCCGCCGTTGCCCCCGGCGCCGCCCTGGCCCGGATGGCCGACGCCCGCGCAGCCCGTGGCCGCACCGCCGGCGAAGTTGGCGCCGACGCCGCTGGCGCTGTTGCCCGTGAAGACGCTGTTGTAGACGCGCAGGTTGCTCTGCAGCGCACCGATCGCGCCGGCGTTCGATCCCGAGTTGCCGGTGAAGCGCGACCCCGAGACGAGCACGTCGAGCGAGCCGCCGGCGTAGATCGCACCGCCGCCGACGTCGGGTCCGGGCGAGGCCGCCGCGTTGCCCTGGAAGTCGACGTCGATCACGTGGAGCCGGGCATCGTTCACCTTGATGGCGGCTCCGCTGCCGTCGGCATAGCCGTAGGCGCACGACGCGTTCGCCGGGTTCGGTGCGACGTAGCCTCCGCCCGGCGCCTTGCCGTTTCGCAAGGCGATGTGCTGCAGCGTCAGCCCGAAGGTGTTGGTGCGGTAGTTGCGGTTGTCGATGTTGAACAGCCGCGCCCGGCCGCCGCCGTCGAGGGTGATCCGGTTCTCGCCGTCGATCACGGTGTCGCGGTTGGCGGGCAGCTCGATCGTGGTGGCGATCGCGATCGTTGCCGGTGCTGCGCCGCAACTGAAGCGCACGACGGTGTGTCCGGCGAGCGCGGTTCGCAAGGCCGATTCGGTGCAGCTGGCGGCGGTGCCGTCGCCCACACTGGGCGCGGTTGCGGCGGTGTCGACGGCGCCGACCGGAGGCATGCAGACGCCGGCGACGGTCGGCGGTGACGGCGGTGACGGCGGGGTGCTGCCGGCCGCGGCGACCTCGCAGGTCTTGACGACGCCGTAGCTCGGGTCGCTGCCGAAGAAGCCGTTGCTGCAGGTACCGGCACCGGAGAGGGTGCGCGTGATGAAGCTGGAGCCGGCGCCGTATCGCACCGTCGCGCCACTGCTCACGGTGAAGGCCTCCCCTTCACCGGCGATGCTCGACCACGTCGTCGCGACGGCCGCGGCCACCTGACATACCTTGACGATGCCGTAGGCCGGGTCGTTCCCGAACGCGGCGTTGCTGCAGTCGCCGCCGCCGTTCACCTGCGCCGTGATCCACGTGCTGCCGGTGCCGTAGCGCACCGTCTGCAGGCCGGAGACGATGTAGCGGCCACCTTCGTCGGCAACCGTGGTCCAGCCGGGATCGGTGGTGGCCTGGAGCGTCGGCGCGGCCTTGCCGGCGTCGGCGGCGGCCGCACCGCTGGTGGCGGGATCGTCGCCGCCACCGCATGCGGCCAGGGCAGCGAGGGCCATGCCGAGTGCGGCGTTCATGGCGATCGGCAGGGGGGAACGGGTGAAACGAACCGCAGGAAAAGGCATCGGTCCAGGTCGGAGTTTTGGAGAACGCCGAGTCTTGTCGCTCTCCAGCGATGAGGGCGGGCGGTATTTGCGACGCTTCGGTATCTCGTGTCTCGAAGTGCGAATACTCTTGCCTCGCCCGGCGATCCGTGCATCAACCTGCCGCCGCGCTCCAGGTCGGCGGGGTTCGGTGCGGAGGGGTCAGAAACACCGTGCCGCCAGCCAGGTGAAGCCGGTGAAGGCCGACCATTGCGCCGGCCCGGAGCGCAGGCTGCGCGCCACGCCGGCGTCGACGACGAGGCGCTTCGAGACGCTGTAGCTCACGGCGCCGAGCAGCTGGCGGGTGCTGTCCGCGCCGCTCCGGCGCGACCCCGAGATCTCGCCGACGACGCCCCAGACATCGAAGCCGCGCGACAGCGCCGCGGCGCCTGCCCACTGCAGGCGACCCGTGCCGGCGTCGACGGCGCCGAGCCGCGTCGCAGTGGCATTGAGGTCGGTGTGCCAGGCCCCGAAGTCGGCGCTGTAGATGGCGTTGACTCCATAGTCGGCCTTGCCGCTGCCGCTGCCGAGACCGCTGCGGGCCGTCGGCACGAGGGCGGCGGCTTCGAGCCCGAACGCCTGCTGCTCGTCGACGGCGAAGCGCCGTTTGACGACAATGCCGGTGTCGCCGAAGCCGCTGTCTTTCTGTGCGCCTTCGCGTACCCGCACCCAGACATCGCTGCCGACGCGCGCGCCCCAGTCGGGCGTGAAGGCGAGCTTCAACGTCACCGGCAGGCTGTCGCGGCGCGAGCTCGCGCTGTTGTGCTGAAGCTGCGCGCCGGCCTCGACCTCAAGCCACCCTGGCGCCGACAGCGCCGCCGGCGTCGACACGCTGGGGCGGTACGGCACGGCGGCGGGGCTGTCGTCGGCAGCTTCGGCCGCCGCGGTGGGTTCGGCACCGCGTGCGAGCCCGGTGGCGAGCGTCGTCAGCAGTACCGCGATGATGTGCATTCGCAGCAGCGCAGGAGAGCTTGGTTCGGTCATCTCCGAGTGTCGCACCAGGCCCGACCCGTAGACTCGCCGGCGTGCCCGCAACCGACCGCGCCCTCGCCGCCACCTTCGACCTGAGGCGCTTGCCCGACTCGTTCTACGACGATCCTTTCGCGACCTACCGCGCCCTGCGCGAGCACGAGCCGGTCAAGCGGATGGCCGACGGCAGCATCTTCCTGACGCGCTACGCCGACATTGCCGCCGTCTACAAGGACACCGCCACCTTCAGCTCCGACAAGCATGAGGAGTTCGGTCCGAAGTACGGCGCCACGCCGCTGTTCGCGCACCACACGACCAGCCTCGTCTTCAACGACCCGCCGTTGCACACGCGGGTGCGGCGGCTCATCGCCGGGGCGCTGACGCCGCGCCACGTCGCCGCGATGGAAGCGGGCCTGGTCGAGCGTGTCGAGGCGCTTCTCGACGCGATGGCGGCCCGCGGCCCGAGCGCCGAGGTCGACCTCATCGAGTCGTTCGCGAGCGCCATTCCGGTCGAGGTGATCGGCAACCTGCTCGGCGTGCCGGTTGGCGAGCGCGGGTCGTTGCGCGACTGGTCGCTCGCCATCCTCGGCGCCCTCGAGCCGGTGCCGAGTGCGGCCCAGCTCGACGCCGGCAATGCCGCCGTCACCGACTTCCTGCGCTACCTCGAGGGCCTCGTCGCGCAGCGCCGCGCCGCGCCCGGCGACCCGCACACCGACGTGCTGACGCGCCTCATCGAAGGCGAAGCCGGCGGCGAACAGCTGTCGGC
>JAYVNL010000023.1:0-7293 GCA_043758495.1 Rhizobacter sp. | reverse complement strand
AGCAGCTGCTCCGGGCTGGCCTCGACGAGATCGAGCCACGCGATCGAATGCACGCCGCTGCGATGCAGCGCGAGTTCCGCGGCGAGGTCGACGATCTGCGGAAAGCGGCGGTGATCGCGCTCCCATGGCAGCGGCGCCCGACCTAGCCAGACGCGACCGTCGCCGATCGCCACGCTGCTCGGCAGGCCATGCGTCCACCATCGCGCATTGAGCCAGGCACCGGCGCGATATGGCCACAGCAGCAGGCGCGAACCGAGGCTGTGCCGACCGCCAGCGCGCTTCTGCAAGCCTTCGGCACCGAGCCCGGCGTAGCAGGCCGCCACCAGCGCCAGCGACACGGCCGGCCAGTACAGCGACCAGGTCCAGCGGTCGATGCCGGCGATGAGCGCGAAGACGATCGCCGCCGCTGCGTAAGCCCCGGCAAGCCGGCGCCGCTTCGGCGAATCGGTCCACGACCACCTCGGCCGGTCGCCGTCGAGCGGCCACAACCAGAGGCAGGCCGCGCCGACCAGAAGGCCGGTCGGGATGTCGATGAAGTGGTGCTGGTAGGTCGTCAGCACCGAGAGGCCGACGAGCGCACTCCAGACGTGTGCTGCCAGCTTGCCGGCACCGTGCAGCCGACGCCGGTAGAAGTCCCACAGGACAAGCAGCAGCACGATGTGCAGCGACGGCGCCTGGTTGAACGGCAGGTCGAAGCCGGCGAGCGCATCGAAGAGCGCGCCGAAGGGACCCTCGACGCGCGGCCGCGGCATCGAGAAGCGCAGTGGCGCGAGCACGAAGCCGGCGATGCACAACACTTGCGCGGTCAGGAGTCGCCGAGCATGGCGGGCGAGCTCAAGGCGGCTGCGGCAGAGCAGCAGCGAGGCCGCGTAAAAAAAGTCGATCGACCAGTACGGCACGATGGTCCACGGCCAAAACGGGAGGTGGCGCTCCCAGCCGAAGACGATGCTCGGCACCTCGGGTCGCGCCGCCGTGAAGTGGTTGGCGGCGCCGTAGCTGGCGAAGAAGAGCGGGCCGAGCAGCAGCAGCCAGACGAGGCCGCGCTGCCACAGCGCGGCGGGAACAGCGCGGCTCAAGCGTCGACGCGGACCGCCAGCGCCACCGTGAAGATGCCCCACTCGTCGATGCGCTGATCGACCTTGCGAAAGCCGGCGGCCGCGACGAGCTGGTCCATCTCGAGCTGGCTGCGCCGGCGCATGACCCAGGCCTGGCCGCCGCGGTGGCTGGTGAGCGCGCGCGCGATCAGCTCAAGCTGCGGATGCCACGGCTGGCAGGTGTAGACGAGGCAGCCGCCCGCCGGCATGGCATCGGCCAGGCCGCCGAGCGACGCGGCGACGCGGGCGTTGTCGCCGAACAGTTCGTAGAGGCCCGACACCACCGCGACCGTCGGCGCCGGCGTCAGCGCTGCCAGGCCGGCGCGGTCGAAGGCGTCGGCCTCGACGAAGCGCACCAGCGATTGCAGGCCGCGCTCGGCGACGAGCGCCGTGCCGGCGCGGACGTTCTGCTCGCCGTAGTCGCGCAACAGCACCGCGTCGGGCAGCGTCGGCGCCTGGGCGACGGCATCGAGCACGTAGCGGCCGTGGCCGGCGGCGATGTCGAGCACGCGCACCGGCAGCCCGCCCGCACGGACCTGTCGCATCGCCGACAACAGCAATTCCTCGACGTGCTTCTTGCGTTGCCGGATGCCGCGCCAGCCGATCGAGCCGAGGTAGATCTTGTCGATCGCGCGGCCGATCGGGCCGGGGCCGCGCGGCTCGTTGCGGTAGACGAGGTCGAGCGTCGACCCCGAATCGAAGCCGGTCGCGTGACCAGTGCGCAGGCCGTCGGAGAACGGCGCGGCGAGCTTCAGCACGGCACGCGTGACGGCCCAGTACCCGGCCCGCGGCGACCCCGCCGGCAGCGGCGCGGCGAGTCGCTTTGACTCCTCGAAGGTGGCGCCGCGCTGGTCGGCGTCACGCACGTCGACCGGGGCGACGCCGGCGGTGAAGACCGAATCCACGAAGCGGCGCATCTCGGCGACGACCGGAGCGCGGTCGCGCTCGCCCAGCGTGTCGTGGAAAAAACCGGGCAGCCGCTGCAACTCCTTGACCGGGCTCGACAGCCGCTCGAAGAAGAGGCGCTGCGGTGGCTCGCGCACGACCCAGTCCTTGCCGGAGATCAGCAGCTGCGTCGGCACCGTGATGGCGGCGGCGTCGTCGACGATGCGCTTGCCGGCGGCATGCAGGCCGAGCAGCATGTTGGCGGAGATGGCGCGCGAGATCAGCGGGTCGGCGTTGAAGCTGGCGATGCGATCGGCGTCGTGAGTGAGGAGGCGCGCATCGACGTAGCTGTTGACGAAGAAGTTGCCGCGCAGCGCCGTCATCAGGCGGATGCCGGGGCGCGCCAGCGGCACGTAGAGCTTGACCTCGAAGGCCGGCGAGGCGAGCGTCATGCCGCGGATCGGCGGCGCGTAGTCGTGGACCCACGCCGCCACCATCACGGCGCCCAGGCTCTGCGCGATGACGAAGACGCTTTCCGTCGGCGTGCCGTGCGCGGCGGCGAGATGGTTGACGAAGGTCTGGATGTCGCGCACCGAGGTGCCGACGCCGGGGCTGTAGCCGCGCACGCCGGGCGAGCGGCCATGGCCGCGCGCGTCCCAAGCGAAGAACTCGAAGTCGGGCAGGTCGAGCTCGTCGACGAGGTGCGCCATCCGGCCGGCATGTTCGTGGCCGCGATGGAACATGACGATGGCACCGCGCCTGGCGGCGGTTGTTGCAGCCGGCCAGTGAAGATAGAAGAGGGAGACGCCGTCGTGGCTGTCGAAACGATGCTCGACGCAGTGGCGAAAAGGCTGTCGAGCGTTCATCGCCGAATCTCCGCGAGGCCGGCACGAACCCGGTTGACGATGGTGAGCGATGTGAGCGCGACGGCGATCGGCATCGAGACACCGAGCCAGCCCGGCAGGGGCTGCACGACGGCCACCACCAGACCGAGGCCGCCGAACAGCACGGCGCGATCGCTCTTGCCGAACGGGCCGTCGAAGCGCCGCGATGCACCGACGGTCTGGCCGAGCACGCCGGCCATCTCCGAGAGCGCAGCGGCGAGCACGAGCGCGCCGACCCAGAGCGGGCTGAAGCCGGCGAGTGCGGCGAACGGCAGGTAGAGCGCGGCGTCGGCGATCACGTCGGTGAGCTCGTTGAGATAGGCGCCGAGCGCGGTTCGCTGATCGAACTCGCGGGCCATCATGCCGTCGATGGCGTTGAGCGCCATGCGCAGGAAGAGCCAGACCGGCAGCAGCGCGAACCCGGCTGGCGAAAGCGGCGCGAAGAACAGCGTCATGCCGAGCGCCACGGATACGGCGCAGGCGAACAGCGTCACCTGGTTGGCGGAGATGCCGACGCCGTGCAGCGACATCGCCGCCGGCATCAGCATGCGCTGGAACGCCGGCTTGAGGCGATAGATCGACATCTCTCGATTGTCGCCGGGCGATCGAGAGCCGGCCGCACGGCGCCGTCACTCCATCCGGCAGGCCTCAGCGAACGTCAGCCGCGGGCTGCGCGAGAACAGCGTCGACGGATCGCCGTGGCCGAGGTTGCAGATGAAGTTGGTCTTGACCTCGGTGCCGGCCCAAAAGGCAGAGTCGACCTTCGCATTGTCGAAGCCGCTCATCGGCCCGCAGTCGAGGCCGACCGTGCGCGCCGCGAGGATGAAGTAGCCGCCCTGCAGGCTCGAGTTGCGAAAGGCGGTGACGTCGGCGAACTCCTTCTTGCCGACGAACCACGACTTCGCGTCGGCATGCGGAAACAGATGCGGCAGCTTGTCGTAGAACGCCATGTCGGTGCCGATGATCGCGACCACCGGCGCCGACTTCGTCTTGTCGATGTTGCCGGGCGACATGCACGCCAGCAGCTTTTCCTTCGCGACCGGCGAGGTCACGAAGACGATGCGCGCCGGTGAGCAGTTGGCCGAGGTCGGGCCCCACTTCATGAGGTCGTAGAGCTGGTGCAGCTGGGTCTCGGCAACCGGCTGGTCGGTAAACCCGTTTTGCGTGCGCGCTTCGGTAAAGAGCTGTTCGGTGGTGACGTTCATGGCGGTGCGCGGTTGCCCGAGCGGAGTGGCGATGCGCGAGTCTCGTCGGTCCGGGCGGTGCGGCTGTAGGCGGAATTCGTCGTCGCCGTTCACCGGCATTCATCGATCGCCCGACAATGCGGAGATGTTCTCGCCATCGCAAGCCGACGTGCGCGGCTTCTTCGTCGAGGCGCGCCGGCGGCGCCTCGCCGGCGTGCCGACGACGCCGCTCGAGGCGATCGCCGCCGACTGGACCGACGCCCATCCGGAATACGCAGGGGTCCTCGCCGACGCCGAGACCGCGCTGGCCGCGAACGATCCCGCCGACGGCGAACGCGAGAATCCTTTCCTGCACCTGTCGATGCACCTCACGATCAGCGAGCAGGTACAGATCGACCAGCCGGCCGGCATCCGCGCCGCTTTTCTGGCCCTGGCCGGCAGGCTCGGCTCGCAGCACGCGGCCCAGCACGAGGTCATGGAATGCCTGGGGCGGATGCTGTGGGAGTCCGGTCGCGGCGGCCTGCCGCCCGACGGCGCGGCCTACCTCGAATGCGTGCAGCGCCGCGCCCGCGGCTGAACCGGGCTCGCCAGCGCCCTCACGGCGTGGCCTCGCGTCGCTCCGATCGCGCCGCCTGCCAGACCTCGCGGGCGGCCCCTGCATTGAGCAGACCGATGGCGACGCCGACAACGACGTCCGGCCACGGCGACACGGTCGCCGCGGTCGCGAAGCCGGCGCCGATGATCGCGATGTTGGCGAGCACGTCGTTGCGCGCCGACAGAAAGGCGGCCGCGCCGAGGCTGCCGCCTTGCGCCTTCACGCGCGCCAGCAGCAGCGCGCAGATGAGGTTCACGACGAGCGCGCCGGCGCCTGTCGCGGTGAGCAGCACGGCGTCGGGCGCGATCGGGGCGCCGAGCTTCAGCCAGGCCATCGCCAGTGTCGCGAGACCGGGCACCAGCAGCACCAGCGCGAGAACGAAGCCGAGGTTCGCGCGCCGCCGCGCCGACCAGCCGATCGCGACGGCGATCAGCAGATTGATCGACGCGTCTTCCAGGAAGTCGATGCTGTCGGCGAACAGCGACACCGAACCGATCGCGAGAGCGACGCCGAACTCGACGCCGAAATAGGCAAGATTGAGGAGCGCGACAACGATCACCGCCCGGCGCAGCAACTGCGCCGCCGCCATCAGTTGCCGACCAGGCCGCTGCGGATCGCGTAGACCGTCATCTCGGAGTTGTTCGCGAGGCCGAGCTTTTCGAGCACGCGGGCGCGGTACACGCTCACCGTCTTCGGACTCAGCATCAGCTCCTCGGCGATATCGGACAGGCGCTTGCCCGACGCGATCATCACCAGCGTCTGCATCTCGCGGTCGCTGAGTTTGTCGTGGGCGTTCTCGGAGGTCGGCGAGGTCAGGCTCTCGACCAGCATCTGCGCGATCTCGGGCGTCACGTACTTGCGGCCCTGCGCCACGATCCGCACGGCGCTGACGATGAGCGCCGGGTCGCCACCCTTGTTCACATAGCCGAAAGCGCCGGCCCGCAGCGCCCGGATCGCGTACTGGTCCTCGGGATACATCGAGACGACGAGCACGCGCATCGTCGTGCCCTCGTCCTTCAACGCGTGCAGCACGTCGAGGCCGCTGCGGCCGGGCAGGTTGATGTCGAGGACCAGCACGTCGGCGCTCTTCTCGCGCATCAGCGTGCGCAGCTCGCCGTAGTCGCCGGCCTCGCCCACGACCTCGATGTCGGGCGCGTCGGAGAGGGTGTCGCGGATACCGCGCCGGATGAGGGCGTGGTCGTCGCAGAGGAAGACCTTGATCATGTTTGTTCTTCCGCGATGCTTGACGGACGCTCGCTGACCGAGGCTGTCGGGTGGTCGATTGCGCTCATGTCCCCCGAAACGCTGCTCCGCACCGTTTCTCCTCCTTGACCTCGCTCCATCGACCACCCGGCAGCCTCGGCCCGAACCGCCTTTGCGCGAGACAAGGCGGTGCAGGATCGGGACGGTGCGGTGCCTCGTGGAGCGAAGTAAAGGAGGAGAAGGCCGCCATCGGCGGCCTTCGGGGGAGATGAGCGCAATCGGGCGCGGCAGCAGCCCGATCCCAAGAAACCCCGCCCATCAAACGTCCGCCCACTGCGACGGGTCGTACGACTTGCTCGTGTCGACTCCCGGAACATCGGCGCTGTCGGGCGCGTCGAGCGGCACCGAAAGGATGAGCGTCGTGCCGTGGGCACCGCTCGAAAGGTCGATCCAGCCGCCGACGGTGGTCGCCCGCTCGTGCAGGCCGCGGATGCCGAACGAACGCGCCTTCGCCAGGTCTTCCTGGCTGAGGCCGCGGCCGTTGTCGCTGATCTCGAGCGAGAGCACGCCGCCGGCGAGCGAGAGGTCGATCTGCACCCGCGTTGCTTTGGCATGCTTGCTGATGTTGGTGAGCGCCTCCTGGGCGGTGCGGTAGGCGACCAGCGGCACGCCGACGGGCAGGTCGGGCAGCTGCTTCGGCAGCCGGATCTCGCACTCGACGCCGGTTCGCCGCTCGAAGCGCAGCGCGATCCAGTTCAGCGCCGCCGCCAGGCCCTGCTCGAGGATCGCCGGCCGCAGGTTGTGCATGATCCGCTGGCTCGCCTCGACCGCATGGCTCACCGTCTCGACGGCCGACTGCACGCGCGAGACCACCTGCGGCGAGGTCGAGTGGCGGGCGATCCAGGCGAGGTCGAACTTGAGCGCCGTGAGCGAGCCGCCGACATCGTCGTGGATCTCGCGCGCGATCGCGGCGCGCTCCTGCTCCACGCTCGTCTGCAAGTGCTGGGCGAGCTCGTGCAGGCGCTGCTTCGAAGCGACCAGCTCGCGGTCGGCGCGGTCGCGGGCACGGCGCGTCTCGGCGGCGTCGACGGCGTGGAGCACGGCCGGCACCAGCCGCGCGAGATGGCTCTTCTGCAGGTAGTCGGCGGCGCCGTGGCGCATCGCCTCGACGGCGGTCTCCTCGCCGATCTCGCCGGAGACGAGGATGAAGGGCACGTCGCGAGCGCTCGCCTTCAGCGCCTCGAGCGCGATCAGGCCGTTGAAGCCCGGCAGGTTGTAGTCGGAGACGACGACGTCCCACGGATCCTCGATGGCTTCGAGAAAGGCCTGCGCGGTCTCGACGCGCCGGATTTTCGCGTTGACGCCGCCGCGCACGAGATGGGCCGCGAGCAATTCGTGGTCGAGCTCGGAGTCCTCGAGATGAAGGACGCGGAAGACGCGATCGCGGG
>JAYVNL010000022.1:0-7317 GCA_043758495.1 Rhizobacter sp. | reverse complement strand
CCCAGCCCGCCGCCATCGCACCGACGACGACGGCGAAGATCGAGACCAGCGGCACGACGTAGAGCAGGAACGGCCTGAAGCGGTCGAAGCCGTGGTGGCGAACGAGCGCGACCTCGGGCGCCAGGCTCGGCTTCATCTTCACCCGCACGATGATCCAGGCCACGAACGCGATCGCGAGCAGCACGCCCGGCACCACGCCGCCGATCAGCAGCTTCGAGATCGAGATGCCCGAGAGTGAGCCGAGCAGCACGGTGAGCGCCGACGGCGGGATCAGCATGTCGACGGCGCCGATCGCCATCACCGGGCCGGTCGCGAGCGTGGGGTGGTAGCCGCGCGCAATCATCACCGGCACCATCAGCGAGCCGAGCATCGCGGTGGTCGCGATCGTCGAGCCCGAGATCGCAGAGAACACGGTGCCGGCGACGACGGCTACGACCGCGAGCCGGCCCGGCACCTGCGCGATGAGCCGCTCGATGCCGTCGATCACCTTGACGGCGAGGCCGGAGTGAAAGAGCAGCTCGCCCATCAGCACGAAAAGCGGGATCGGCGTCAGCGAAAAGCTCATCACCGAGCTGACGCTGTTGCGCGCGAGCTGCGCCAGCCCCGGCTCGCCGCCGAGCCAGAGCCAGGCGCCGACGAGGTTGATGACGAGAAAGGAGAACGCCACCGGCAGGCCGAGGAAGAGCAGCACCGTCGAGCCGCCGAGCAGCAGAAGGGCGGCGAACGGCCAGCTCGTCATGACCGAACCTCGTCAGCCTGAGCGGAGCGAAGGATCTCGCGTTGGCGATGACGAGATCCTTCACCCGGCTCAGGATGACAGTGGGTCGCGCTCATGCCGCGCTTACCGCTTCGTCGCGCGGACCGATTTCGCTTGCGGCGAGGCGATGCATCCGGAACACGAACTCGATCGCGAGCAGCGCGAAGCAGACCGGCAGCGGCACCAGGAACCACCACTCGGGCAGGACCAGCGTCTTGATCGACTGCGCGTTGCCGACGAAGCTCTTCCATGCCGCGGCGCTGCCGTAGGCGAGGAGCACGAGGCAGCACACGAAGCCGAGGCCGTCGGCGATCCATTCGCAGGTGTAGGCGGCGCGCCGCGGCAAGACCCGCAACACGATGTCGACGCGGATGTGGCGGCCTTCGCGCAGCAGCCACGGCGCGGCGAGCAGGGTGATCGCGTAGAGCAGCAGCTCCGAGATCTCGTTGCTCCAGGCGATGCCGCGCGGCAGGCCGGGCACGGCGACGTTCCTGGTGAGCACGTCGCCGCAGATGATGGCGACCATCGCCAGCAGCGCCAGGCTGGCGAGCAGGGCCAGCGCCTCGATCAGCCGGCCGAAACCGTGTTCTAGCCGGCGCATGTCAGGCCGCGGTCGACGGGCGTCATCCTGAACGAAGTGAAGGATCTCGATGTCATGTGATACCGCGGTGGTCGATTTCGGCGGCGAGCCGGCCGGGACTGCGAGATCCTTCGCCCGCGCTCAGGACGACAGCGGCTCGACGGGCGCGATTCGGTCCTCGCACCGTAGTCACTTCGAAGTCAGCGTCTTGAGCTTCTTCGCGAACTCCGGATTGGCTTTCATCGCGCCAGCCCAGCCGGCGTCGTAGGCCTTGTCGACGAAGGCTTTCGTGCCGGCGGCGTCGAAGCGGATCGCCTGGATGCCGGCCTTGCCCTGGCGCGCCGTTTCCTCGAGCCCATAGCCGGTCCAGAAGACGTTCATCGCCTCGAGCGCGAGCGCCTGCTTGTCGAGGAAGGTCTTCTGCTTCGGCGTGAGGCGCTTCCAGGCATCGAGGTTCATCACGATCGACACCTCGGCGTCGTAGAAGCCGGGGTCGACGCGAAACTTCGTCTTCTCGTTCCAGTTGAAGTCGAAGATGCCGCCGATCGGCCAGCCGTAGCCGTCGACGACGTTCCTCTCGAGCGCGGTATAGACCTCGCCGGGCGGCATGGTCACGTTGTTGGCGCCGAGCGAGGCGAAGAAGTCGCGGTAGACCGGCGTGATGCGGATCTTCATGCCGGTGAGGTCCGGCTTGTCGACCCGCTTGTTGAGATAGAGATGGAACGGCTGGTTCTCGACCATCCGCGCCAGGTAGACCATGTTGCCCTTGTTCATCCACAGCTCGTTGATCGCGGCGAAGGCGCCGTTCCTGCGCTGCTCGGCGACGGGGACCTGGGTGAGCTTGAGGAAGTCGGCCTCGGGCATCACGTTGGTGTAGAAAGCGCCGGTTGCGAGCGCCATGTCGACGACGCCGGTCTTGACCGCATTGCCGGCCTCGAACGCCGGGATCGCCTTCGGCCCGCCGATGAAGTTGATCTGCAGCGTGCCCTTGCCCTCGGCGTTGAACCTCTGCACCCACTTCTGCATGTGGACGACGTAGATGCCGTTCTCGGCGAAGGCGCTGACGAGACGCAGCGTCGTCTCCTGGGCCGCGGCCGGCACGGCGAGCAGGGCGGCGGCGGCGGCCAGCGCCGACAGCACGGCGCGGATGGTGGCGTTCTTCATGGCATCTCTCCGGGTCGACGGCAAAGGCGCGGGTGCGGCTTCGCCCGGACTCTGCCCCGGCCGACCGGGCCTGGGCAGAGGGTTTGTCAGGAGCCCGCGGCGCCGCGCTCACGAAAACGCGAGAACACCGTCGGCGATGCGGCCGTAGCGCAGTGTCATCAGGTCGGCGAGATAGTTGCCGTTGAGCTTCCACGGCCGCGTCTTGCCCTGCTTCGGCAGATGCGCGAAAGCGCGCTCGAAGTAGCCCGACGACAAACCGGCCCACGGCGCCAGCGGCATCGCCGGATCGGCGAGCACCGGCACGCACTGGCGGGCGCCGGTCGCCCGCATGTGCGCGAGCAGGCGGCAGACGAACACCGCGGTGAGATCGGCCTTCAGCGTCCATGACGCGTCGACGTAGCCGAACACCGAGGCGAGGTTGGGCACGCCGGCGAACATCGCGCCCTTGTAGTTCACGAGTTCGGCGGGCGCGAGGGCGCGGCCGTCGATGCTGAGCGCCATGCCGTTCAGCACCTGCATCGTCAGGCCGGTGGCAGTGACGACGAGGTCGGCTTCGAGCGTGCCGCCGCTATCGAGCTCGACGCCGGTCTCGGTGAAGCTGCGGACGCGGTCGGTGACGACGCTGACGCGGCCGGTGCGGATGGCGGCGAAGAGATCGCCGTCTGGCACCAGGCACAGGCGCTGCTGCCACGGGTCGTAGCGCGGCGTGAAATGAGTGGCGACGTCGTAGCCGGGCGCGAGCTGCTTCTGCACCAGGTCGATCATCCAGGCCTTGATGCGCGCTGGCTTGCGCTTGCAAAGGCCCACGACATACATCCCGAGCAGCACGTTCTTCCAGCGTGCGAGCGACGTGCCGATGCCCCGGCCCAAGGCACGCGTCAACCAGCCGGCGACGCGGTCGACCGAAGGCCGCGTGACCATGAAGGTCGGCGAGCGCTGCAGCATCGTCACGTGCGCCGCCGTCTTCGCGAGCTCGGGCACCAGCGACACCGCGGTGGCGCCGCTGCCGATAACGACGATGCGCTTGCCAGCCACGTCGATGTTGGCCGGCCACTGCTGCGGGTGCACGACCTCGCCGTGAAAGCGCTCGCGGCCGGCGAACTCGGGCGTGTGGCCGCCGGTGTAGTCGTAGTAGCCGCTGCAGAGCAGCAGGAAGCCGCAGCGGATGCGGGCGACGCTGCCGTCGTCGCGCACCGCCTCGACGGCCCACTCCGCGCTCGCCGACGACCACGCCGCGGCGCGCATCCGGTGGCCGTATCGGATCCGCTTGTCGACGCCGTTCTCGGCCGCGGTGTCGCGCAGGTAGCGCAGGATCGACGGGCCGTCGGCGATCGATTGCGCGCCCGGCCACGGCCGGAACGAATAGCCGAGCGTGTACATGTCGGAGTCGGAGCGCACGCCGGGGTAGCGGAACAGGTCCCAGGTGCCGCCCGAGGCCTGGCGCGCCTCGAGCAGCACGATGCTGCGATCCGGGCAGAGCCGCTTCAGGTGGCAGGCGGCGCCGATGCCCGACAGGCCGGCGCCGACGATCAGGACATCGACGCGCTCGCTGGCGGATTCACTGAAGGGCTGTTCCATGCGTTGCCCGATTCAAGCACATCGGCCGGCCGGTGCAAGGTGCCCTCGACGACTTCGCAGAAGCTGCGTTCCTCGCTGACGATGAAGCGCTGCGGCTCGGTCGTGATCGAAGGCGGGCAGGCGCGCGTCGAGGCGCCTTCTGTGGCGTCGCTCGCGAAGCTCGGCCTCGATGTGTCCGGCGGTCCCGCATCCTCGCCGCATCGAAGCGGCCCGCCTGCCGACCGTGCCTCGACTGGAGCGAGCGCAGCTGCCACTTCGCCGGCAGTCTCGGCGCGTTGATCTGCGGGCATTGCATCGAGCAGCGCTGGCTGCTGCGCCGCACCGGCTCGCGTGCCCTCGAAGTCACCGCGCCGGGTCTGCTGGCGCTGCGCCACGGGCTCGGCAGCGAAGCCTGGGCGAAGGTGGCCTGACCGTCGCTACGGCGCCGCCGGAGTCAACGTCAGCGTGCTCACCGCCGCACCCGGCAGCAGTGGCGTCGCCGTGCCGGCCACCCAATCGGCATGCCCCGCCAGGAAGTGCCGGCTCAGCGGATGACCGCTCTGGCCGCCCGGCATGTTGAAGATGCCGCTCGCTTCGCGGCCCGGCGCCACCACCATCCGCTCCGACTGGCCGAAGTCGGGCGCAGCGACGCGCGGCATGTGCGTGTCGCCGGCCATCGGCTGCGGCGGCGCTGCCAGCCAGCGCATGCCGAGCGGCAGCGCCGCGGCCAACGGATGGGCGATGCGCGTGGTGTTGAGGCGGCCCCACGACGCGTCGGCCAGGGCGGTGCCGTCTTTCGTGACGGCGACGATGGCGTCGTCGATGGCCGCGAGCTGCACCGCGCGCCAGCTGGCACTGCCTGCCGGCAGCCAGGCCAGCGGCTGCTCGTCGAGCAGGCGCGCCAGCACCGCCGGCCAGCGCGAACTGGCGCGCGCGAAGCTGGCCTGCTTGTGGGCGGCACGCATGGCGTCGTCGGCGCCACCGAACAGGCGGAGGTAGAGGCTGCCGACGAATTGCTTCGTCAACCGGTAGGCCACCGAATCGATGCTGGCGCGGCCGCTCCACGTCGTCTCGAGCAGGCGCTTGAATTCGGCGCGCTGCGGATGGCCGGCGGCATCGGTGTCGCCCGCGAGTGCCTGCAGGGCGCGGTCGCGCCAGGGCGCGAGGTAGAGGGCGCGGTCGTCGAGGCCGATGGCGTAGACCGCGGCTTCGTCGGCGCCCTGGCCATTGCCGCCGAGGGCGGCGAGATCGTCGCGGACCTGGCGCGCGCGCGGCGCGAGGTCGAGCCCGCCGTCGCCGATCGCGGCGTTGCCGGCGCCTGCGAGTTGGCGAGAGTTCGCCGACGAGAGCTGGCCCGACGGCGGGTCGATCACGGTCGGATGCGACGCTGGTGCGGCCAGCGCCGTCCAGCTGTGGCTGGCCGCGGAAGCCGCGGCGCCCGGGAACGTCGAGGCCCAGCCCGCGCTGCGTGCCGGCAGGGCGCCGGCCAGCGTCCAGCCGATGTGGCCGGCGGCGTCGCCGGCGACCATGTTCTGGGCCGGGATGCCGGAGCGCTGGCCGATGGCGAGCGCCTCGGCCACCGTCGCCGCGCTCTCGAGCTGCGCGGGCGCGAAGTTGACGGCGCCGGGATCGTGCGCGACCCAGTGGATCGCGTAGCGCCGGCCGCCGCGCTCCCACACCGGCCCGAACGCGCTCTCCTGCAGATGCAGCACCTCGGCCTCGCCGCCCGCGACCTCGATGCGCTCGTCGACGCTCCTGAGCAGCCCCCAGTCGCTGCCCGGCGCACCGGCGATGCGGTAGCGCGTCGCGTCTTTCGCGTCGAGCTGGAGTTCGAGCAGGTCGAGGTAGGCGCCGTAGCTGTTGGTGAAGCCCCAGGCGACACGGCCGTTGCTGCCGACGACGACGATCGGCGCCCCGGGCAGGGTGACGCCGACGATCTGCATCGGCGGCGCGCCGGGCGCGTCGATCGCGAGCACGGCGCGGTACCAGATGTGCGGCAGCCGCAGCGAGAGATGCATGTCGTTGGCGACGATGGCGGCGCTGCTGCTCGTGGCAGGTTTCGCGCGTGCGCCGGAGATCGCCCAGTTGTTGCTGCCGACTTCAGCGTCGCCCGCCGGGCCGGCGAATGCGTCGGCAAGCGTAACGGCGCCGGCGCTCGCGACCTGCGTCTTCGGTGGCTTGCCGAACCAGGCCGGCGGCGCGGCCGGTATCGGCGCGGCGATCTCGTCGATGGTGGCGGCGTCGAGCGGCGCGTCGTAGGCGGTCGAGGTCGGCAGCAGGAAGGCGAGCTGCTCGGCCGTCGCGCCCTGGTCGCGCAGCCAGCCGCGCGAGAACATGCGGTCGAGCTGGCTGTCCTGCAGGTCGAAGTACATCGCCCAGGTCACGAGCATCGTGTCTTCGCCGCGCCAGGGCCGCGGCGCCTGCCGCAGCACGCCGTACTCGAACGGCCGCGCCGCGAGCGCGCCGAGGCCGGCGTTCACGCCCGCTGCATAGCGTTCGATGATCGCGCGCTCGGCCTCCGGCAAGGCGGCCAGGGCGGCGCCGGCGCGCGCTGCGAAGCGGTGGATGCGGCGGTCGCGATCGACCGGCAGCAGGGTCGGGCCGAGCAGTGCGGCGAGCTCGCCGCTGGCCGAGCGGCGAAGCAGGTCCATCTGGAAAAAGCGCTCCTGCGCGTGCACGAAGCCGGTCGCGAAAGCCACGTCGCCGCGGTCGCTGCCGCGGATCGTCGGCACGCCGGAAGCGTCGCGCGTCACCGTCACCGGCGCCCGCAGGCCGGTGGCGGTGACGTTGCCGTCGAGCATCGGCAGGCTGCCGCGCAGGAAGGCGTAGCCACTGCCCAAGGCGGTGATCACGAGCACGACGATCACCCAGAGCAAGACGGTGAGGATGCTGCGCAAGCGGCTGCGCCTTCGCGCGCGAAGCGGTGGTGCCGTCATCACCTCTGCCATCGTTGCCTCTCCGGTGGAAACCGGCGGAGTCTAGCGACGCGGCGGCGGCTCGCCGATGCGTTGCGGCGCGTCAGGGCGAGGCAACGGCGTTGCGCAACGCAGGAGGTGCGTTGTCAGGGGGAAGGATGAGTACGGATTTCACTCTGGCGGCCCCGGCAGCATCACGCGGTCGGCCCGCGCGGGGAGCACATCGGCTGGCCGGCCACCCGGTTGCAACTCGGCTACGCCGTCCTCGCCAGCGTCGTCTGGGCGTGACTGGCCATCGAGGTCATGCCGAGGACGACGCTGGCCAGCAGCCCGATCGAGATCAG
>JAYVNL010000021.1:0-7335 GCA_043758495.1 Rhizobacter sp. | reverse complement strand
AAGGCGAGGTCGTGTGGCTGCCGCCCGTCGAGGCCGGCACCATCGTCGCACTCGGTCTCAACTACGCCGACCACGCCAGGGAACTCGCGTTCAAGGCGCAGGACGAGCCGCTCGTATTCCTGAAGTCGGCGAGTGCGCTCGTCGGCCACCGCGGCCAGACGCGCCGCCCGGCCGACGCCACCTTCATGCACTACGAATGCGAGCTCGCCGTCGTGATCGGCCGCTCCGCGCGGCACGTGCGCAGGGCCGACGCGCGCGACCACGTCGCCGGCTACACGATCGCCAACGACTACGCGATCCGCGACTACCTCGAGAACTGGTACCGGCCGAACCTGCGCGTCAAGAACCGCGACGGCGCGACCGCCCTCGGTCCCTGGCTCGTCGATGCCGGCGACGTGCCCTGGCCGCCCCAGCTCGCGCTCTCGACCTCGGTCGACGGCCGCCGCACGCAGTCGGGCAACACCCGCGACCTCGTCTTCGACATCGCCTATCTCATCGAGTACCTGAGCGCCTTCATGACCCTGTCGCCGGGCGACGTGATCCTCACCGGCACGCCCGAAGGCGTCGTCGATGTCGGCGCCGGTGCCGAGGTCGTGTGCGAAATCGAGGGCCTCGGCCGACTCGTCAACACCCTCGTCGCTGACGAGGCGTTCGGTCGTCGCCCGCACAGCGGCGCGCCGGCCTGACCGGCTTCGCGCCGCGGCGCCGTCGGTCGGCGGCAGGCCAGGGCACCGGCCCGTTCGCCATCTCGTTGACGCTGCCCTGCAGTCGATCGAGCAGCCTGTCGAGAGCGGCGATCTCGTCGCCGTCGAGGGCGCCGAGGATGCGGGCGTTGATGTCCTTCATCACCGGCATCATCTGCTCGAAGAGGGCACGCCCGGCGGCCGTGAGATCGAGGTCGGCGTAGCGGTGATCGCCGGGTCGCGGCGAGCGCTGCACGAGGCCCTTGGCGACCAGCGACGTCACTGCCTTCGAGGTCGCCGATTTGTCGAGGTCGGCGCGCGCCGCCAGTCCCGACGAGCTGACCGGGCCGCTGCCCTGCAGCAGCGCCAGCAGCACCCATTCGCGCCGCGTCACGCCGAAGCGGCCTTCGCAGAGCCGCAGCACGACGCCGCCGCCGACGGCGCGCAGCCGGTTCAGCCGGTACAGCAGCATGTCGGCCAGGCCGGCGGGCCGGCTCAGGCGTGCGCGATGGGGATCTCGGCTCATGGGCGCTTTGCTGTCGGGGCGCCGCGGGCGCCGGGAAAATACCGAAGACAGTGTCTTTCAACCATTGTCGGCGGCGCGGGCAAGATCGGCCGCGGAGCTGACCGCCATGACGACCCTTTCGCGCCCGCTGGCGCTGCCGACCGAAGCCGAAGCGCGGCGCGAACTCGCAGCGTGCTACCAGCTCTTCGACCGGCTCGGCTGGGCCGAAGGGATCTTCAACCACATCACCGTTCGGGTGCCGTCGCCGGCGGGCGCCGGGCCGCACTACCTGATCAACCCGTTCGGCCTGCATTACGCCGAGGTCACGGCCGACAACCTCGTCAAGATCGATGTCGACGGCAGCGTCATCGGCGGCTCGGCGCACGGCGTCAACCGCGCCGGCTTCGTCATCCACGGCGCCATCCATGCCGCCCGCGACGACGCCCACTGCGTCATGCACACACACACCACCGCGGGATGCGCGATCGCGTGCAAGGAAGAGGGCCTGCGCCACGACAACTTCTACAGCGCCATGCTGTGGGGCGACGTGGCTTATCACGACTACGAAGGCGTGACGACGAGCCTGGCCGAGCGGCCGCGGCTGGTCGCGTCGCTCGGCAGCCGCGCGCATCTGGTGCTGCGCAACCATGGCCTGCTCGTGGTGGGCGAGAACCTGCCGCAGGCCTTTCATCGCCTCTGGACGTTGCAGCGCGCCTGCGAGATCCAGCTCGCGAGCGACGCCGGCGCCGGCCCGAACCGTGCGGTTGCGGTCGACGTGCTCGAGCGCGTGCCGGCCACGCGCCTGCGCATGGAAGCCGGCCAGACCGACACCGCGACGCTCCTCTTCGATGCCATGGTGCGGCGCGCCGGCATCGACTTCGTGCGTGCGCCCATGGAACAGACCCCCGTGAAGGAAACGACATGAGCGACCCCGCACCATCACGCGACGGCTTCGAGCTGACCCGGCTCGGCGGCAACATCGGCGCCGAGATCCGCGGCCTCGACCTGCGCGAGCCGATTCCGCTTCTGGCGTTCGAACGCCTGCAGGCGGCGTTCGTACGTCATGAGGTCCTGGTCTTTCGCGATCAGGACATCACGCTCGACCAGCAGATGGCGTTCGGTCGCCAGTTCGGCGAGCTATCGATCCATCCGTTCAGCCCCAACCTCGACGACAGGCGCGAGGTGATCGTGCTCGACTACTCGGCCGACAACCCGCCCGCGCTCACCGACCAGTGGCATGCCGACGAGACCTTCCGCCAGGCGCCGCCGGCGCTCACGATCCTGCGCGCGAACATCGTGCCGAGCCACGGCGGCGACACCCTGTTCGCGAGCATGACCGCGGCCTACACCGGCCTCTCGGAGCGGATGAAGCAGTACATCCACGGCCTCGAGGCGGTCCACGACTTCAAGCCGTGGCGGCCGCTGTTCACGAGCTCGGAGGCGCACCAGGCCAAGCTGCGCGAGCTCGAGCGGGCGTATCCGAACCCGTCGCATCCGGTCGTTCGGATTCATCCGGTGAGCGGCCGCCGCGTCCTCAACGTCAACGCCCAGTTCACGACTAGGTTGAAGGGCGTGGGCGGCGACGAAGGCGAAATGATCCTGCAGTACCTGTACGGCCGCGCCAAGGTGCCCGAGTTCCAGCTGCGCGTGAAGTGGCAGCCGCACACCGTGGTGATGTGGGACAACCGTTCGGTGCACCACTACGCACCGCACGACTACTACCCGCAGCGGCGCAGCATGAGCCGGGTCACGGTGGCCGGCGACGAGGTCCGGGGCGTCACCGGCGCCTACGTGCCGGAGGCCGGCGTCGAGGCGCTGCCCGACGGCCACAACGTCGCCCCGGCGGCGCCAGGCTCGCGGCCGCGTCGCGAGTTCGAGCGCGGCCTCGTCGCGCCGGAGGCGGCATGAAGCGCTGGCAGCGGCGCCACGTTCTCGGTGCGCTGGCCGCCGCGCTGGTGCCGGTCGCGCCTGCCGCTTTCGCGCAGGCCGGCTATCCGGACCGGCTCATCAAGCTGACCGTGCCATACCCGCCGGGGGCGCTGACCGATTCGCTCGGCCGGCTCGTCGCCGAGCGGCTGCGGATCGGCCTCGGCCAGCCGGTCATCGTCGAGAACCGGGCTGGTGCCGGCACCTTGCTCGGCGCCGCCGCAGTCGCCAAGTCGCCGGCCGACGGCTATCAACTCCTGGTCGCGACGAGCACGACGCTGGCGATCTCGCCGGCGATGTTCGCGCAGCCGCCAGCGCTGCCGACAGACTTCGTCGGCGTGGCGATGATCGGCAGCGTCAGCCTGCTGCTCGTGACCCGGCCCGACCTCAAGGTCGCGAACCTCGCCGAGCTGGTGACGCTGCTCAGGCGGGACCCCGGCAAGCACACCTTCGGCTCGCCCGGCAACGGCACCATGCACCAGCTCATCGTCGAAATGATCAAGGCGCAGGAGAAGCTGGCGGCGACGCACGTGCCCTATCAGGGCAGCATGACGGCGCTCGGTGACCTCATGAGCGGCCGCATCGATTTCATGTTCCTCGACGTCGTGGCGGCGCTGCCGCAGGTGCAGGCCGGCAAGATCAACGCCATCGCGGTGTCGGCCGCGCGCCGGTTGCCGGCGCTGCCGAACGTGCCGACGGTGGCCGAGACCTACCCAGCCATCGATGTGCAGGCCTGGCAGTCGGTCGTGGCGCCGAAGGGCACGCCCGACAGCGTCGTGCAGCGGCTCAACACGGAGCTCAACAAGCAGCTCGGCGAGGCCGAGACGAGGGCGGCGCTGCAGTTCGTGGGCGTCGAGCCGAACCCGATGTCGGTGGCTGCACTCAACGAGCTCATCGGCCGCGACGCGCGCCGCTTCGGCGAGCTCGTCCGTGCCATCGGACTGAAGGCGACCTGAGCGGGCGAGACGTTGTTCTGACCGAGAATCGGCCATGCGCATCCAGCACCTGATCGACGGTCGCGAGGTCGCGGGCCGCGACTACTTCGAGACCGTGAACCCGGCGACGCAGGAGGTCCTCGCCGAGGTCGCGCGCGGCGGCGCCAGCGAGGTGAACGCGGCCGTCGCGGCTGCCAAACGCGCGTTCCCGGCGTGGGCCGCAACGCCGCCCGGCGAGCGCGCCGCGCTCATGCACAGGCTCGGCGACCTCATCGCTGGCCACGTGCCCGAGCTCGCCGAGACCGAGACCCGCGACTGCGGCCAGGTCATCGCGCAGACGAAGAAGCAGCTGATCCCGCGCGCGGCCGACAACTTCCACTATTTCGCCGAGATGTGCACCCGCGTCGACGGCCACACCTACCCGACGCCGACGCACCTCAACTACACGCTGTTCCATCCGGTCGGCGTCTGCGCGCTCATCTCGCCGTGGAACGTGCCGTTCATGACAGCCACCTGGAAAACCGCGCCATGTCTGGCCTTCGGCAACACGGCGGTGCTGAAGATGAGCGAGCTGTCGCCGCTTAGCGCGGCCCGGCTCGGCGAGCTGGCGCTCGAGGCCGGCATTCCGGCCGGCGTGCTCAACGTCGTCCACGGCTATGGCGGCGAAGCCGGCGAGGCGCTGGTTGCGCACGCCGACGTGCGTGCCATCTCATTCACCGGCTCGACGCGCACCGGCAACCGCATCGTGCAGACGGCGGGCCTGAAGAAGTTCTCGATGGAGCTCGGCGGCAAGAGCCCGTTCGTGGTTTTCGCCGACGCCGACCTCGAGCGCGCCCTCGACGCTGCCGTCTTCATGATCTTCTCGAACAACGGCGAGCGCTGTACCGCCGGCTCGCGCATCCTCGTGCAGCGATCGATCTACGGCGACTTCGTGGAGCGCTTCGTGGCGCGGGCGAAGCGCATCGCCGTCGGCGACCCGCTCGACGACAGGACGATCGTCGGCCCGATGATCAGCAAGGCCCACCTCGACAAGGTGCGCGGCTACATCGCCCTCGGCCGGGAGGAGGGCGCGAAGATGCTCTGCGGCGGTCTCGACGCACCCGACCTGTCGGCGGCGATGCAGCACGGCAACTTCGTGCTGCCGACGGTGTTCGCCGACGTCGACAACCGCATGCGCATCGCCCAGGAGGAGATCTTCGGCCCGGTCGCCTGCCTGATCGCCTTCGACGACGAAGCCGATGCCGTCGCGCAGAGCAACGACATCGCCTATGGCCTGTCGAGCTACGTCTGGACCAACGACCTCGGCCGCGCCCATCGCGTCGCTGCCGCCATCGAGGCCGGCATGTGCTTCATCAACAGCCAGAACGTGCGCGACCTGCGGCAGCCGTTCGGTGGCACCAAGGCGTCGGGCACCGGTCGCGAAGGCGGCACCTGGAGCTACGAGGTGTTTTGCGAGCCGAAGAACGTGTGCGTGTCGCTCGGCAGCCATCACATTCCGAAGTGGGGAAGCGCATGAATGCGCTTGCCCTGCAGGGCGACATGGGGAACCAAGCGTGAGCCTCTACGCAACGCAGAAGCTCCTCTATCACCTGAACCGCGACGCTGCGGTGCAGAAGCGCTTCCGCAGCGACCTGCCGGGGCTCCTCGGTGACTATGCGCTCGACGACGAGGAGCGCGCTGCCATGCTCGCCGGCGACATCGGCAAGCTCTACGTGCTCGGCTCGAACGGCCAGCTGCTGATGCATTTCGCCGCCCTGCTCGGCATGCCGTGGGTCGACTACATCGAAGCGATGCGCGAGGGCGTGCGCCAGCACGGGCCGGTGCGCGCCGGCATCTATGCGATGACCACGTCGACCGAGGAACGGGTCGCCGGCGTATGAGCCTTGTCTTTGCGGCGGTCTGCAGTCACGGACCGGGCATCACCGGGCGCGCCCACCTCGCCGAGCCGGCCTTGAAAGACGCCTTCCACGCCGAGTTCCGTCGCCTCGGCGAATCGCTGGCGGCATCGCGGCCCGACGCGCTCGTCGTCGTCGCCGCCGAGCACTTCGCCAACTTCTTCATGGACAACATGCCGGCCTACGCGATGGGCATGGCCGATGCGTACGAAGGGCCGATCGAAGACCCGACGTGGCTCGGAATCGCGAAGACGACGGTGCCCGGCAACGCGGCGCTGTCGAAGCGCTTGATCACGACCGTGATGGAAGAGGTCGATGTGGCCTACGCCGAGGAATGGAAGTTCGACCACGGCATCATGGTGCCGCTCCACTTCCTCACGCCTGGCTACGACCTGCCGGTGATTCCCGTCAACATCAACTGCCAGGGCCCGCCGCTGACGCCGCTGAAGCGCGCCTGGGCGTTCGGCGAGGCGCTTCGCCGCGGCTGCGACGCGGTGCCGGAACGGATCGCGCTGGTCGGCACCGGCGGCATCTCGCACTGGCCCGCCACGCCCGACTCTGGCAAGATCAACGAGCCGTGGGACCGTGCGTTCCTCGACCGCTGGTCGCGCAACGATCGCGAGGCAATGCTGTCGCAGGCGAACTATGGCGACGAGGTCACCTACCGCGAGGCCGGGCAAGGCGGCTTCGAGGTCCGCACCTTCCTCGCCGTCGCCGCAGCGGCCCGCGGGCAGGGCAGGGTCTCCTTCTACGCCCCGATCCCGATCTTCTCGGTCGGCTGCACGGTCGCGCAGATGAGCATCGAATGAGCGTTTGAGAGGAAGCAGCGAATGCCGCATGTCATCGTTCAGTACACCGCCAACCTCGATCCCGAAGCCGAGGTCGGAAAGCTCTGCCACGCGCTCGCCGAGGTGCTGGTGGCCCAGCGCGACGCCGCGGGTGCGCGCGTGTTCCCGATCGGCGGCACCCGCGTGCTCGCGTATCCGGCGGCGCACTTCGCAGTGGCCGACGGCGGTGCCGACCGCGCCTTCGTCTTCGTCGAGGCGCGCATCGCGCCGGGCCGCGGGCCGGTCGTCGTCAAGGCGGCTGGCGACGCGATGCTGGCCGTCGTGCAGCGGCATTTCGAGAAGATCTTCGCGAGCCGGCCGGTCGGCATCACGCTGCAGATCCACGAGAGCGCGGCCGCCTTCGACGCCAAGCACAGCAACCTGCATCCGCTCTTCGCCGGGCGATAGCGACATGCTCTCGGAAGACCTCGTTATCCGCCTCGCCGCCGAGCTGCACGACGCCGAGAAGCGGCGCGTGCAGGTGCGCCATTTCTCGCAGCGCCACCCCGAGATGACGATCGCCGACGGCTACGCGATCCAGCGCGCCTGGCTGGCGCTCAAGCT
>JAYVNL010000020.1:0-21208 GCA_043758495.1 Rhizobacter sp. | reverse complement strand
TCGGGGCTGGCCTACCAGATCATGACCTCGGGCTTCCAGCTCAACATCCCGCGCATGTTCGCGGCGCTGCTGCTGATCTCGCTCACCGGCATGGCGCTCTTCGTCGCCATGGCCTGGCTCTCGCGCGCGGCTCTGGGCTCGTGGCATGCCAGCGAGAGCTCGCACGACTGATGCGCATTTCACGCCTTTTCAACTGCTCCCCATGACCATCGTCTTACCCGCACCCGCACCCGCCGCCACGCGGCTCGCCCAGGCCCTGCCCGACCTCGACTGGATCACCGACCCGGCGCGCGTCGCCCGGCTGTCGCAGGACTTCGCCTGGTTCAGCCCGGTGCTCAAGCGCCAACTCGCCGACAAGCGCGCCGACATCGCGGTGCGGCCGCGCAGCGAAAACGAGATCCGTGCCGTCGTGGCCGCCTGCGCTCGCGACGGCGTGCCGATCACCGTGCGCGGCAGCGGCACCGGCAACTACGGCCAGGCGGTGCCGCTGTTCGGCGGCGTCGTGCTCGACATGAGCGGCTACAACGGCTTTGGCTGGGTGCGCGGCGACGTCGGCCGGGCGCAGGCCGGCATCCGCCTCGCCGATTTCGACAAGCAGGCGCGCCCGCACGGCTGCGAGCTGCGCTGGCTGCCCTCGACCTTTCGCAGCGCCACCCTCGGCGGCCTGTTCGGCGGCGGCTTCGGCGGCGCCGGCTCCATCACTTACGGGCCGATGGCCGCGCCCGGCAACGTGCTCGGCGCGCGCGTGATGTCGGTCGAGCCCCAGCCGCAGGTGCTCGAGCTGCGCGGCCCGGAGGCGATGCTGCTGCATCACGTGTACGGCACCAACGGCATCGTCCTCGAACTCGAGGTCGCGCTCGCGCCGGCCATCCCCTGGCTCGAATGCGTGGCGGCGTTTCCGAGCTTCGAAGCCGGCCTCGAGTTCTCGAGCTCGCTGGCAGCAGCGCCAGGCGTCGTCAAGAAGGAGATCTGCTTTCTCTCGACGGCCGTGCTGGGCCTGATCCCGCAGCTCGGCGAACTGGTGCAGCCGGGCGAGAGCGCCGCGCTGCTGCTGCTCGCGCCTTCTTCAGAGGCTGCGGCCGAGGCCCTTGCACAGCGCCACGGCGGCCGCATCGTGCAGCGTCGCGACGATGCCGAAGTGAAGAAGAGCAACCGCACGCTGCTCGAATACACCTGGAATCACACCACCCTCTGCGCGCTCAAGCTCGACAAGACGCTCACCTACATCCAAAGCCGCTTCCAGGCCAGCAAGCACGTGGCGCAGGCGAAGGAGCTCGAGCGCGTGCTCGGCGGCGAGGTGCTGATGCACCTCGAGTTCCTGCGCGGCATGGACGGCGCCGCCAACTGCAGCGGCCTGCAGCTCGTGCGCTACCGCGACGACGCGCGGCTCGAAGAGGTCATGCAGATCCACCGTGATCTCGGGGTCGGCATCAACGACCCGCACGTGTTCGTGCTCGAAGACGGCCAGCAGGGCGTGCTCGACCCGGCGGTGCTGGCGATGAAGGTGCGGCTCGATCCCCGGGGCCTGCTCAACCCCGGCAAGCTGCGTGGCTGGGCAACGGCGCCGGCGAGCGCGACGCCCTAGCGCGCGTACGGATCAGCGTAGCCGAGCGTCGCCAGGATCGCGGCCTCGCGCGCTTCCATGTCGGCGGCTTCGGCCTCGACCTCGTGGTCGAAGCCCTGCGCATGGAGTGCGCCGTGGACGAGCAGGTGCGCGTAGTGGGCCTCGAGGCTCACGCCCTGCGCCGCCGCCTCGCGCTCGGCGACGGGCGCGCAGAGAACGAGGTCGGCCTCGACCGCAGGCTGGCGCGCATAAGGAAACGTGAGCACGTTGGTGGCGTGGTCGTGGCCGCGGAACTCGCGGTTGAGGCGCCTGCCTTCGTCGAGATCGACGACGCGCACCGTGATCTCGGCCGGCGCCATGAGGGCCGCGCGGATCCAGCGCGCGACGGCGGCGCGCGGCAGCTCGGCGCGATGGCGCGCGTCGGCGAACTGCAGCGACAGGCGCAGCGCCGGCTTTGCGGCGCGCTCAGCCGCGCTTTTCGCCGGCCGCGTCATAGGCCTCGACGATGCGGGCGACGAGCGGATGGCGGACCACGTCGGCCGAGGTGAAGTAGGTGGTCGCGATGCCCTTCACGCCCTTGAGCACCCGCTCGGCATCGACGAGGCCGGAAAGGGTGCCCCTGGGCAGGTCGATCTGGCTGGTGTCGCCGGTGACGACCGCCTTGGCGCCGAAGCCGATGCGCGTGAGGAACATCTTCATCTGCTCCGGCGTGGTGTTCTGGGCCTCGTCGAGGATCACGAAGGCGTGGTTGAGCGTGCGGCCGCGCATGAAGGCGAGCGGCGCCACTTCGAGCGTGCCCTTCTCGAACGCCTTGCCGACGCGCTCGAGCCCCATCAGCTCGTAGAGCGCGTCGTAGAGTGGCCGCAGGTAGGGATCGACCTTCTGCGCCAGGTCGCCGGGCAGGAAGCCGAGCCGCTCGCCGGCCTCGACCGCCGGCCGCGTGAGGATCACCCGCTGCACCGTGTTGCGCTCGAGCGCGTCCACCGCGCAGGCGACGGCGAGGTAGGTCTTGCCGGTGCCGGCCGGGCCGATGCCGAAGGCGATGTCGTGCGACAGGATGCTCTTGAGGTACGCGACCTGGTTCGGCGTGCGGCCGGCGAGGTCGACGCGGCGGGTGCGCAGGCGCAGGTCGTCGGCAGGCGCGGCGACGATCGGCACCGGCTCGGCGGCGCGCGGCGGCTCGGCAGTCCTGGTGCCGTCGTCGCTCATCGCCTCGAGGATCGCGAGCTCGAGCTCCTCGCCGCCGATCGGCTGCGCGGCGCGGCCGTAGAGTTGCTGCAACAGGCCGACGGCGCGCTCGGCATGGCCCTTCGTGCCCTCGACACTGAACGACTCGTTGCGGCGCTGGATCCTGACGTCGAAGGCCGAGGCGATCGTCTTCAGGTGCTCGTCGAAGCTGCCGGCGAGATTGGCCAGACGGGTGTTGTCGGGCGGGATGAAGGCGTGGCGAAGAATCATGTTCACATTGTCGCCAAAACGCCTCTTCGGGCGGCCTCGATAATCCGGCCATGATCGGCCGCCTCACCGGAACCCTCGTCGCGAAGTCGCCGCCGCAGGTGATGCTCGACGTCGGCGGTGTCGGCTACGAGGTCGACGTGCCGATGTCGAGCTTCTACAACCTGCCGGCGCTCGGCGAGAAGGTGACGCTGCTCACCCACTTCGTCGTCCGCGAGGACGCTCAGGTCCTGTTCGGCTTTCTCAGCCACGAGGAGCGCGCGACCTTTCGCCTGCTCGTGAAGATCTCCGGCGTCGGCCCGCGCACCGCGCTGTCGATCCTGTCGGGCCTCTCGGTCGACGAGTTGGCGCGCGCGGTCGGCCTGCAGGAGAGCGGGCGGCTCATCAAGGTGCCAGGCATCGGCAAGAAAACCGCCGAGCGGCTGCTGCTCGAGCTCAAGGGCAAGCTCGGCGACGCCGTCGCCGCGCCGGCGAGCGTCGCGTCGAGCGCGCAGGCCGACATCCTGCAGGCCCTGATCGCACTCGGCTACAGCGACCGCGAAGCGAGCGCGACGCTGAAGACGCTGCCGGCCGACATCGAGGTCTCGGCCGGCATCAGGACGGCACTGCGCGCCCTGGCGAAATGACGATGTCAGTGCAGATGCTCCTGGGCCGCACCGCCCGGCCTCGGCGTCTGCACCACGACCTTGACCTCGACCTTGCCGGCGCGCTCGAACTCCAGCGTCATGGGGAAGGTCTCGCCTTCGCGCAGCGGCTGCTTCAGGCCGACCAGCATGAGATGCACGCCGAGCCCCGGGCGCATCTTGACGACGGCTTTCGGCGCCAGCGCGATGCCGTCGACCTCGCGCATGCGCATCACGCCCTGGCCGTCGACGCTCATGGAGTGCAGCTCGACGCGCGCCGCCACCGACGTGGTCGCGCGCACGAGCCGGTCGGCAACGCTGCCGCCGTTCGAGAGCGTCGCGATGTAGGCGGCGCCGTTGCTGGTGCCGGCGATCGACGGCGTCGCGAACGCATGCTCGATCTCGACGTCGCCGACACGGCTACCGTGCGCCAGCACGGCGCTGCCGGTGGTCGAGAGCACGAGCCAGAGGAGGCCGGCGAGGGCGCGGCGAAGAGGGGGAATCGGTCGTTGCATGTGTATTCCGGGGATCTCGGTGGCGGCAGGCGAAGCCATGACACAAGCGTACCCGCTTGCCCATAATTGGCGCGTGACTGCGTCGCGACAGGGGTTGAAATCGGTTGCGTGGGTGGCCCTCCTCGCCATCTGCGGAATCACCTTCGGGCCGACGAGCACCCGCGCGGGCCGGACCCGGCGCCGTGCCCCTGGCCGCGCGCCGGGCGACCGCACGCCTGCGGTACCGTTCGATTCGCACGGGAAACACGATGTCCGCGACTCCTTTTCGGGGCGCCTGGTTGGCGCTGCTTCTCTCGGCTGCAGGCTTCGCACCGAACGCAATCGCTTGCGCGACCTGCGGCTGCTCGCTCTCCACCGATGCCGCCATGGGCTATGCCACCGAGCCCGGCTGGCGCATGAGCCTGCAATACGACTTCATCGACCAGAACCGGCTGCGCGCCGGCCGGCACGCAACCAGCGCCGCTGCCGTCGCCGCGATCAACGATGCCGGCGGCGAACAGGAAGTCGAGCGCTCGACCATCAACCGCACGACGACGCTCGGCATCGGCTACTCGCCGAGCGCCGACTGGAACCTGCACCTGCTCGTTCCGTACATCGATCGCAGCCACTCGACCTACGGCGCCGCCACCAACCCGATCACCGGCGACCAACTCAGCGGTTCGTCGGTCCGCGGCCTCGGTGACATCCGCTTGATCGTCTCGTACCAGGGCTTCCTCGAAGACAAGAGCGCCGGCGTACAGCTCGGCGTCAAGGCGCCGACCGGGCGCTACGGCGGGCCCGGCGCCGACGGCAGCTCGGTCGCCGGCCACCACCCGACGGCCTTCGGCTCCGGCCCGATCTCGCGCAATGCGTCGCCCGACAACCTCGTCGACACCAGCCTGCAGCCGGGCACCGGCAGCACCGACGTCGTCATCGGTGCCTACTACCACCGCTTCGTCACCGACAACGTCAATGCCTTCGTGAACGGGCAGTTCCAGGCCGCCGTTGCCCACCGCCTCGACCGGCCCGGCGAGGACTTTCGCCCCGGCAACACCGCGACCATCGCGTTCGGCGCCCGCTACGAGGCGCGGCCGGACCTCGTGCCGCAGCTGCAGATCAACGTCTTCCGCAAGAGCAGCGACCGCGGCGCACTCGCCGACAACCCGAACAGCGCCGGCACCGTCGTCTACGCCGCGCCGGGCGTCGCGGTGGCCATCGCCGAGAATGTGCAGGCGTTCGGGTTCGTCCAGTTGCCGCTCTATCGCAACTTGGTCGGCTACCAACTCGCGCCACGATGGACGGCCTCGGCCGGCTTCAGCTACTCGTTCTGAACGCGAGGATCGATGCCATGAAAAGACGCTTCCTTCTCCTGCTCGCACTCGCCGCCGTGGCCGCCGCGGCCGCGCCCCCGCCCTACGACGAGTCGGCCGACGCCAAGGCCTTGCTGCAGCAGGCGCTCGCACGCGCGCAGGCCGCGCAGCGACCGGTGCTGGTGATCTTCGGTGCCAACTGGTGCGAGGACTGCCGCGCCCTCGACCAGTCGCTCATGCAAGGCCGCAACGCGGCGCTGATGGCGCGCGAGTTCGAGGTCGTCAAGGTCGACGTCGGCCGCTTCAACCGCAACCTCGACATCGCCCGCGCCTACGGCGACCCGATCGGCAAGGGCATCCCGGCGGCGGTCCTGCTCTCCGCCGATAACCGCGTCCTCTACGCGACGCGGGCCGGCGAGCTGGCCGATGCGCGGCGCATGAGCGAGACCGGCATCCACGACTTCTTCGACGGCGTCGTCAAGAGCGCGCGCGCCAAGCCCTGACGGTCCGGGTTCGATAATCCGCCATGACCATTCAGACCGACGAGTTCGCGCCGAGCCCGGCGGCAACACGCAGCGCCGGGACCGCGGCGCGGGTCGTGAGCGGCGCCGCCGGCACACCGAACGAAGAAGCCATCGAGCGCGCCCTGCGGCCGAAGGGGCTGGCGGAATACGTCGGCCAGGCGAAGGCGCGCGAGCAGCTCGAGATCTTCATCGGCGCGGCGCGGATGCGCGGCGAGGCGATGGACCACGTGCTGCTGTTCGGGCCGCCCGGCCTCGGCAAGACGACACTCAGCCACATCATCGCCAACGAGCTCGGCGTGAACCTGCGCTCGACCTCGGGACCGGTGCTCGAGAAGCCCAAGGACCTCGCCGCCATCCTCACCAACCTCGAGAAGAACGACGTGCTCTTCATCGACGAGATCCATCGGCTGTCGCCGGTGGTCGAGGAGATTCTCTACCCGGCGCTCGAGGACTACCAGATCGACATCATGATCGGCGACGGCCCGGCGGCACGCTCGATCAAGCTCGAGCTGCAGCCGTTCACGCTGATCGGCGCGACCACCCGCGCCGGCATGCTCACCAACCCGCTGCGCGACCGCTTCGGCATCGTCGCCCGGCTCGAGTTCTACACCGCCGAAGAGCTGGCCAGGATCGTCGCCCGCTCGGCCGGGCTTCTCAAGGTGCCGCTCGACAACGAAGGCGGCTTCGAGATCGCGCGGCGCTCGCGCGGCACGCCGCGGGTCGCCAATCGCCTGCTGCGCCGAGTGCGCGACTACGCCGACATGAAGGGCGACGGCCGCATCACCAGGCCGCTGGCCGACAAGGCGCTCGCCATGCTCGACGTCGACCTGCACGGCCTCGACGTCATGGACCGCAAGCTGCTCGAAGCCGTGATCCACCGCTTCGACGGCGGCCCGGTCGGCCTCGACAACGTCGCCGCCGCGATCGGCGAGGAGACGGGCACCATCGAAGACGTGATCGAGCCCTTCCTCATCCAGCAAGGCTTCCTGCAGCGCACGCCGCGCGGCCGCGTCGCGACGCTGGCCGCTTATCGGCATCTCGGCGTGGCGCCGCCGAAGAGCAACGGCGGGCTGTTCGAGGCTGGCTGAAGGAATCCATGAACCGCATCGCCACCGCTCTTTTCGCCGCCCTCGCGAGCCTCGCGTCAGCGCCGCAGGCCGGGGCCGAACCGTCAGCGACGTTTCGCATCGAGATCCACCCTGTGCCGACCTCGACGCTGACGCGAGCGCAGACGCTGACGACAGCGCTCGACGCCGCCGTGCCGGTGACCATCGCCGGCGAGATGCGCCTGCCCGCCGGCGGTCCCGCGAAGATGCCGGCGGTGCTCATGCTTCACGGTGATGCCGGTGCGATCGCCAACCAGGTCGCCTGGATCGAGGTGTTGAACGGCCTCGGCATCGCCGTCTTCACGCTCGACAGCTTCACCGGCCGCGGCGCCGTCAGCACTGACACCAACCTTACCTCGATGCCGGACTCGGTCGGCGGAATCGCCCGCGTGATCGATGCGGAGCGCGCCCTCGGCGTTCTCGTACGGCATCCGCGCGTCGACCCGCAGCGGATCGCCGTGATGGGCTTCTCCTCGGGCGCCAACACCGTCCTCGTCGCCGCGCAGAGCCGCTTCGCGTCGGGCTTTGGCAGCGCCGGTGTTGGCTTCGCTGCCTACATTGCCCTCTACCCGGACTGCAACGTCCAGCTCATCGATGACACCCGCGTCGAGCCCGGGCCGCAGCGCATCTTCATCGGCGAGGCCGACGTGCTGACCTCGGCCGCGACCTGCAAACGCTATGCGGCGCGGCTGAAGCAGGCCGGTGCCGACATCACCGTCACGAGCTTTCCCGGGGCCCACCACGGCTTCGACAACGTCGCCGGCGCCGAGCTGACCCGCATCGCCGGCGTGCCGACGGGTGCAGCCTGCAACCGCGAGGAACGGACGCGCGGCGAGCTCATCAACATCGACACCGGCCGGCCCCTCACGCTCCAGGACGCCTGCATCGGCCACGGCATCGTCGCCGGCCGCGACGCCGCCGCCGACACCGCGACCAAGGCTGCCGTCAAGGCGCTTCTGGTCGAGCGCTTCGGGCTCACGCGCTAGCGCGTGAGCGGGTTGCCGAGCCGCCCCAGCCGGGCAAAGACGCCTCCTCCCGTGTACTGAAGCTCGACCGATTCGTCGCGCGTGCCGGCAATCACCTCGGGCGCTGCGAAGACGATCGCGCCGTCGTCCGAAGTCGCGACGCTCCACCCGTTCCCGGCACCCGTGACGGGCGAACGGCCTCGCCGGCCAACCCCGCGAGCACTGCGGCGAGCGCGCGCGCTCCGTCTCCGGTGACAGGGCTCGATCTCATGCAGAACGTATCTGCGCACCCAAGGCAAACGTGAGTCTCGCCGCGCTTTGCCGGCCGCGGCGACGTGCCTACATCACGTTGCGACGCCGAAGCCGCCGCATTGCACTGATCTAGACCAGGTCTTCGCTCGCGAAGCGCCCGTAGTGCACGGCCGAGCGAGCGGCGAACTGTTTGGCAATCGCCGCGATCTGCTTGACCTGCTCTTCGTCGGGCGCGAAGACGATGAGCCAGCCGCAGCCTTCGCTGGCCAGCGTCATGTAGCGGCGCATCAGCGTGATCTCGTAGCCGAAGCCGGCAGCGCCGCTGGCGTTTCGCATCATCTCTTCGAGGTCCGGGAACAGCTCGCCGGAGGTGAAGACGAGGATGTCTTCGGCGGCGAAGCCGGCGGCGCTCAGGGCCTTGTGCGCGTCGGCAGCGACGGCGTCGCTCGCGAACGCCAGCACCGCATGGCCGACCGGGTTGAACGCACCCAGCGACTCCTGCAACTCGCTCTTCGTCATCCTCTTGGCCATGTCACCGATCTTTCTTGTTGCCGACGGCCTCGCTGGCGTCGCTGGCAGTGTAATTCGCGCGCCGTTTCAGCCAGGCCTGCAGTTCGCCGACGAAGCCGCGCCGGAAGGCGACGACGCAGACCACGAAGATCGCGCCGATGATGACCGTGACGTACGAGCCGACGCGGTCGGCGAGGTAGTCCTGCAGGCCAATGATGGTGAAGGCGCCGATCACCGGCCCGGCAAAGGTGCCCAAGCCCCCGAGCAGCGACATCAGGATCACCTCACCCGAGAGCGACCAGTGCGCGTCGGAGAGAGTGGCGAAGCCGAGCACCAGCGTCTTCAGGGCGCCGCCGAGGCCGGCGAGCGCGGCCGAAAGCACGAAGGCGAGCAGCTTGTAGCGGTCGACGTCGTAGCCGAGCGAGATCGCCCGCGGCTCGTTCTCGCGGATCGCCTTCAGCACCTGGCCGAACGGCGAATGGACGACGCGCATGATGAACAGGAACACCGCCACGAAGACGGCGGCGATCACGTAGTAGAGCGTGGTGTCGCTGGCCAGCGAGAGCACGCCGAACAGTTTGCCGCGGGGCACGCCCTGGAGGCCGTCTTCGCCACCGGTGAAGGGCACCTGCAGCCAGACGAAATAGATCATCTGCGCCATCGCCAAGGTGATCATCGCGAAATAGATGCCCTGGCGGCGGATGGCGATGAGGCCGACGCCGAGCCCGAGCAGCGCCGCGAACGCCACGCCGGCGAGCACGCCGAGCTCGGGCGGCAACCCGGCCGAGCGCACCAGCCAGCCGGTGGCGTAGGCCGCGGCGCCGAGGAAGGCAGCATGGCCGAACGAAAGCAGGCCAGTGAAGCCGAGCAGCAGGTTGAAGGCGCACGCAAAGATTGCGTAGCAGAGCGCCTTCATCATGAACACCGGATAGAGGCCGATGAAAGGCGCCAGCACGAGCACGGCCAGGCCGATGAGCAGACCGATGCGCGCAAGCCCCGTGCTGCGGTCGGGAAGCGCCGTCATGCTTCTTTGCCGAACAGGCCGGCCGGCCGGATCACGAGCACGATGGCCATGATCACGAAGACGACGATGTTCGACGCCTCCGGGTAGAACACCTTCGTCAGTCCCTCGACGATGCCGAGGCCGAGGCCGGTGAGGATGGAGCCGAGGATCGAGCCCATGCCGCCGATGACGACGACGGCGAAGACAATGATGATCAGGTTCGAGCCCATCAGCGGCGTCACCTGGATGACCGGCGCCGCGAGGACGCCGGCCAGTGCGGCCAGGCCGGCGCCGCCCGCATAGGTGAGCATCACCATCAGCGGCACGTTGATGCCGAAGGCCTGCACCAGCGCCGGGTTCTCGGTGCCGGCGCGCAGCGTCGCGCCGAGGCGGGTGCGCTCGATCACGAACCAGGTGCCGAGGCAGATCACGAGGGAGGCAACGACGACCCAGGCGCGATAGTTCGGCAGCACCATGAAGCCGAGGTTGGTCGCGCCCTGCAGTGCCTCAGGAACGGGATACGACTGGCCCGAAACGCCGAACTGCTCGCGGAACAGGCCCTCGGCGATGAGCGCGAGGCCGAAGGTGAGCAGCAGGCCGTAGATCGGATCGATCTTGTAAAGGTGGCGCAGCAGCAGCCGCTCGACGACGACGCCGAGCGCACCGACCACGAGCGGCGCGATGACCAGCGACGCCCAATAGTTGATGCCGAACTTCTCGAGCCCGACCCACGCCACGTACGCGCCCACCATGTAGAGCGCGCCGTGGGCGAAGTTGACGATCCCGAGCAGCCCGAAGATGACCGCCAGGCCGAGACTCAGCAACGCGTAGAACGAGCCGTTGACCAGGCCGAGCAGCAGCTGGCCCAGGAGGGCCTGCAGCGGAATGCCGAAGATTTCCATCAACGGCCCCCTGTCGTCACTTCCAGATCGAACACTTCGACTCGGCCTTGGTCAGGAACGCTTCCTCGCCCTTCGACGTGGCGACGACGTTGTAGTAGTCCCACGGCGTCGTCGAGGTCTCGGGCGTCTTGACCTGCATCAGATACATGTCGTGGATCATGGAACCGTCGGCGCGCACGTAGCCGCCCTTGGTGTACATGTCGTTGACCTTCATCTTGCGCATCTGCTCCATGGTCTTGTCGCCGTCGTCGCTGTTCGCCGCCTTCACGGCATTGAGATAGAACTGAGTCACCGAGTAGTCGGCCGCCTGCAGCGACGACGGCATGCGCTTGAACTTCTCGAAGAACTTCTTCGACCAGGCGCGCGACTCCGGGCTCTGGTTCCAGTACCAGCTGTCGGTGAGGTACATGCCCTGCGTTGCCTTAAGACCCAGCGAGTGCACGTCGTTGATGAACATCAGCAGACCGGCGAGCTTCATCGTCTTGGTGACGCCGAACTCGTTGGCCGCCTTGATCGAATTGATGGTGTCGCCGCCGGCATTGGCAAGGCCGAGAATCTGCGCCTTGCTTGACTGCGCCTGCAGCATGAACGACGAGAAGTCGCTCGCCGACAGCGGGTGCCGGACCGCGCCGACGACGGTACCGCCCGAGGCCTTGACCACATTGGACGCGTCGGCCTGCAACGCCGTGCCGAAGGCATAGTCGGCGGTGAGGAAGTACCAGCTCTTGCCACCCGCCTTCACCACTGCCGGGCCGGTCGTCTTGGCCATCGCAACGGTGTCGTAGGCGTAGTGGATGCTGTAGGGAGAGCACTGATCGTTGGTAAGTGCCGAGCTTCCGGCACCGACGGCGAGGAAGGGTTTCCTTTTCTCGGCCGCGACCTTGGCCATCGCCAGCGCTGTGCCCGAGTTGGTGCCGCCGATCAGCATGTCGAGACCTTGCGTGTCGAACCATTCGCGGGCCTTGGCGGCGGCGACGTCGGCCTTGTTCTGGTGGTCGGCGACGAGCACCTCGACCTTCTTGCCGGCAATCGTGCCGCCCATGTCGGCGACCGCCTGCCTGATCATCTCGGCGCCGGCCGGGCCGTCGATGTCGGCGTAGAGGCCCGACATGTCGGTGATGAAGCCGATCTTGATCACGTCGCCCGAGATCTGGGCCTGGGCCGGCGCAGCGAAGCCGAGGGCTGCGAGAGCGCAGGCGGCGGAAATCTTCTTGAGTTGCAGCATGGAGGGGTCTCCGGTGGGTTGATGAAAGAGGAAAGCGGGCGCGCTAGACGCCGAGGTACTCGTGCAGTCGCTCGACCCTCGAAGGCAGCTCGGCCTGCGTGAATTGCTGGATCACCTGGCCGTGCTCCATGACGAGGAAGCGGTCGGCGAGCGGCGCCGCGAAGCGGAAGTTTTGCTCGACCATGACGATCGTGAAGCCCTGCTCGCGCAGCGACTTGACGACCGCGGCGAGCTTTTGCACGATGACCGGCGCCAGGCCTTCGGAAATCTCGTCAAGCAGCAGCAGCCGCGCACCGGTTCGCAGGATGCGGGCAACGGCGAGCATCTGCTGCTCGCCACCCGAGAGCCGCGTGCCCTGGCTGCTGGCGCGCTCCTTCAGGTTCGGGAACATCGCATAGATCTGCTCGACGCTCATGCCACCCGCGGCCAGCGCCGGCGGCAGCATCAGGTTCTCCTCGGCGGTGAGCGAGGAAAAGATGCCGCGCTCCTCCGGGCAGTAGCCGAGGCCGAGGCGGGCGATCCGGTGCGTCGCCAGGCCGATGGTCTCCTGGCCCTTGACCTTGATCGAGCCGGTGCGCGAGCCGATCAGACCCATGATCGCCCGCATCGTGCTGGTGCGACCGGCGCCGTTGCGGCCGAGCAGCGTCACAACCTCGCCTTCGTCGACGTGGAAGTCGACGCCGTGCAGCACGTGCGACTCGCCGTACCAGCCGTTGAGGCCGCTGATCTCGAGGAAGGGGCTAGTCATGGCGCCTCCCGCCGGGCCGCTCCCAAGGGAGGCGCGCGCCCCCTCGGGGGGCAGCGCAGCACCGCAGGTGCAAGCGTGGGGGCCTCATCAGCCGTGGGCACCGACGAGTTCGGTCTGGGCGCTGCCCATGTAGGCCTCGATCACCGCGGGATTCTTCGCTACTTCGGCATACGGCCCCTCGGCCAGCGTGGCGCCGCGTGCCAGTACCGTGATGGTGTCGGCGATGCTCGCGACGACGCTCATGTTGTGCTCGACCATCAGCACGGTGCGGCTCGCCGCCACCTTCTTGATGAGGGCGCGGATGCGGTCGACGTCTTCCAGGCCCATGCCCTGCGTCGGTTCGTCGAGCAGCATCAGCTTCGGGTCCATCGCCAGCGTCGTCGCGATTTCGAGGGCGCGCTTCCTGCCGTAACTGAGCTCGACCGCCGGCACCGCGGCGTACGACGCGAGGTCGACGGCGGCGAGCAGCTCCATCGCGTGCGCGTCGAGCACGTGCAGCGAACTCTCCGGCTTCCAGAAATGAAACGAGGTGCCGAGTTTTCGCTGCAGGGCGACGCGCACGTTCTCGAGCACCGAGAGATGGGCGAACACCGCCGAGATCTGGAACGAGCGCACCACGCCCATGCGCGCGATCGCCGCCGAGCTCTGCGCGGTGATGTCGTGGCCGTCGAAGACGATGCGGCCGGCGGTCGGCGTCAGGAATTTAGTGAGCAGGTTGAAGCAGGTCGTCTTGCCGGCGCCGTTGGGGCCGATGAGCGCGTGGATCGAGCCGCGGCGAACGCGCAGGTCGACCTTGTCGACGGCGACGAAGCCCTTGAACTCCTTGGTGAGCGCCTGCGTCTCGAGGATAAAGTCGCTCATGCCGGTATCTCCGCGCGATGCCGCGACGCGTTGCCACCGAGCCGCGCCGTCAGCGCTTCCGATACCGCCAGCGCCGCCTCGCGGTGGCGCGCGCCCTGGTCGGCGCCGAGCATCGCCTTGTTGATGCACACCGAGACGGCGGCGACGACCTCGCCCGACGCCGCGAACACCGGGGCGCCGAACGAGTAGACGCCTTCGCGCACCGCTTCGTCGTCGACACTCCAGCCGCGCTTCTTCGTGACCGCGAGCTCGCGCAGCAGCGCCTCGACGCTGCGGGTGCCCTTCTTCGTGAGCCGGGTACCGAGGCCGTCGGCGAAGCGGCTTCGCACTTCCTGGGCCGGCAGGAATGCGAGCATGGCCTTGCCGCTGCCCGACAGATACGCCGGCAGGCGCATGCCGACGTTGAAGGCGAGGCCGAGCGGCCGGGCGCTGTTGCGCACGGCGACGTAGAGCGCGTCGTTGCCCGAGAGGATCGAGAGGACGACGGTCTCTTCCGGCGCCGCGCCGGCGTCGGCCCAGAGCGCCGCGAATTCGCGGGCGACGTCGGTGCCCGAGACGAACGCTTCGGCCAGGCCCATCACGCGCGGGCCGATGAGAAAGGCGCCGTCGGGCTGGCGGCGCAGGTAGCCGAGCGAGACCAGCGTGCTGCACAGGCCGTGGACGCTGCTCTTCGGCAGCGCGAGGTCACTCGCCAGACGTGCCAGGCTCAGCGGCCCGCGCGCATCGGCAAGCCGCTCGAGCAAGGCCAGCGCGCGCGACACGGCCGGCACCAGCCCGGCCGACGAGGCAGCGTCGCGGCGGCCGGGCGCGGCAGAGCGCACAGGCAACGCGAACGGCAAGGCGTGGGGAGTGGAGTGCATCGGTGAGCGCGAGCGGGCATTCATTGGGTTGAACGCGTTTCAGCGCAGTGGACGCGGAGTCTATGAGCCAGGCAGCGACGCGAGCGGGCCAGTGCCCGTGACTCACGGGTAACCCCTGTGGGGAGTTGCCCGGAGCAGCTCCACACCATGCACCGACCCGCAGCCACGCAATCAGCGCGCCGCCGGCAGCTTCCTGCGGATCACGTAGCGGCCGTCCCGCACGGCGACGTAGCCGCCGGCGGTGAGGTCCTTCATCACGCGGTTGACCATCTCGCGCGAAGCGCCGACACGGTCGGCGATGTCCTGCTGGGTCAGCTTGTCGCGCACGATGCGCTCGCTGCCGGCGGCGTCGGACAACTCGGTCAGCACGCGCGCCATGCGGCCGTACACGTCCTGCAGGGCGAAGCTCTTGACCTGCTCGGTGAGGCGGCGCGCCATCCGCGAGAGCTTCCTGAAGAGGTGCAGCGCGAAGTCGGGCTGTTCGACGAGAAAGCTGCGCAGCTCGTTGCCGGAGACGACGCAGCACGACGATGCTTCCACCGTCTTGACCGAAGCCGACCGCGGCCCGCCGTCGAGGGCGAGCTCGCCGACGTAGTCACCCGGGCCATGCTCGGCGAGCACCACATCGCGCCCGTCGGCCGAGCTGGCAAAGGTGCGCAGGCGGCCGCGCAGCACGATGAAGAGTGCGTCGCTCACGTCACCCTCGCTGATCAGGATGCTCTGTGCGCGAAAGCTGCGGGTATTGCCGTGGCGAGCGAGGGCCTCGAGCAGCGCCGCCGGCAGCACCGGCTCGGCTGACTCGCCGGCCGGGTGATCGTTGTGCTCGCTGCCGCTGTCCACGCGAAATTATCGGCGCCGGCGGGCACGACGCGGGGAGTGAACGATGTCACTCAGCCGGCGTGGTGTTGTCACTTCGCAGCGAGGCCAAGCCGCCGGAGACTGGCGCCCTGCCTCGAGCGAATGGTTCGCCGGGCCGAACCCAAAGGAAAGTGCCATGAACATCCGCCCCGAAGACATCGCCACCGCCCTCGTCTCCATGACCTTCGCCGTCGCCTCCGTGGCGATGTGGGTGGTGATATTCGTGGCGGCGTGAGCGGTCGATCAGCTCACGCAGCCCCGTGCCTCGATCGCCCACACCGCCTCCACACGCCCGGCGATCAGGCCGCCACGCACCACGACGTAGCGATCGTGCAGGTTCACCGTCGGGTCGCAGTGGCCGGGCACCAGCCACACGGTCTCGCCGAGCCGCGGCAGCACCGCGGCGCCGGCACCGGGGCGCGGTCGCAGCACGGTGTGCTCGTCGCTGCAGCTCGCGGCGTCGAGCTCGCGCTGCCACACCGCCGGCGGGCCGGAGTCGACGGCGTGCGACTTGTGGCCGGCGTCGATGACGGCGTGGGCGCTGCCGCGGCTCATCACCTGGCTCTTGACGAAGAGCGCCTGCTCGAAACGCGGCGCGCCGGGCGCGGCATCGTTGTCGGTGTAGTCGCGGTCCATGAAGAGGTAGCTGCCGGCCTGCAGCTCGCCCCAGAGCCCGGCAGCGACGTCGAAGGCGAAGCTGCCGGTCCCCGCGCCGGTGACCAGCGGGCAGGCGATGCCGGCCGCGCCGATGCCAGCCTGCGCGGCGCGCGCCAGCGAGGCGGCGTGCTGCGACGCCGCGGCGCGCTCGGCGACACCGCGGATGTGCTGGCCGGCACCGTGATACGCCTGCAGTCCGGCGAAGACGAGGCCGCCTTCGGGCGGTGAATGCGAGACGACCCGGTGGGCGAGCGCGCCGGCCGCGGCCGGCGGCACGCCGCAGCGGCCCTGGCCGACATCGACCTCCACGAACACTTCGATGCGGTGCGCGGGGTGCCGCGCCATCGCGGTCGCCAAGCGCTCGACGCCTTCCGCCGAGTCGACGGCGATGGCAAGACGAACGCGGCCGGCGAGCGCCGCCACGCGGGCCAGCTTGGCGGCGTCGATCACCTCGTTCGAGATATGGATGTCGGCGATGCCGGCCGCCGCCAGTGCCTCGGCTTCGCTCGTCTTCTGCACGCAGACGCCGACCGCGCCGGCCGCGATCTGCAATCGCGCGATGGCGGCGCTCTTGTGCATCTTGGCGTGAGGCCGCAGGCGCACGTGGTGCTGCTGCGCGAACGCGGCCATCGCGGCGAGGTTGTTCTCCATCGCGTCGAGATCGATCACGAGCGCGGGCGTGTCGATGGCGTCGACGCCGATGCCGACGGTCGGCGCGGTCATCGCGCAGCCTCGCTGCTCACAGGCGCCATCGCCATGTCGCCCTCGCTGCCGTCGTCGAGCGTCTCTTCGCCCTCGAGGTGGGCGGTGTCGCTCCAGCCGACGAGCGTGAAGCCCTGCGGTGTCCACAGCAGGCGGTTGATGGCGGCGTTGCCGAGCTGCCAGGAACGTGGCGCGTCGAGGCCGATGCGCGAAGCAGCGCGGTAGAGGCAGTCGAGCACGCCGCCGTGGCTCACGATCAGGATCGAGCGCCCGGCCTGGCCGCGCGCAATCGCGGTGACCGCGGCGACGGCGCGCTCGCTGAAAGCGCGGAAGGTCTCGCCGCCCTCCGGCCCGAAGTCGGGATCGTGGCCGCGCCAGCGTGCCGCTTCGGCCGGCCAGCGAGCGTCGATCTCGGCGTAGGTCGAACCCTGGAAGATGCCGAAACTGCGTTCGCGCAGGCCGGTGTCGGTCGTGATCTCGAGAGGCCGGCCGGCGACGATCGCGGTCGCCGTGTCGAAGGCGCGTGCCAGGTCGCTGGCGTAGACAGCGTCGAAGCTCTCATGCGCGAGCGCCGCCGCGGCGCGCCGGGCCTGCCAGCGACCGCGGGCGCTGAGCGCGGTGTCGAGCTGGCCCTGCATGCGCGTCTCGGCGTTCCACACCGTCTCGCCATGGCGAACGGCGACGATCCGGGTCAGCCCGGCGTCGTGCGGATCAGGCTCGCTCACAGCGACTGGCTCGCCGAACTCACACGCCCCAGACGATGTCGGCTTTCTCGGCGAGCGAGCGCCGCATCATCTCGAGCATCGGCCAGGCGCGCTGGCCGATGCCGACCGCCACGGCGCCGCCATCGTCTTCCTCGTTGCCGCCCTTCCTCGCCATCTCGGCCGCGGCGATCGCGACCTCGAGCGCGGCGATCGCCTCCGGCAGGTCAGCCGCCGCAATGATCCCCTGCGCGGCCGGCTCCAGGCCGATGATCTGCAGGAGCTGGTCGCCGACCGGCGCCATCATCAGGAGGTCGGCGTCGGCGCGTGACTTGAATCGGTACATCGAACATGGGGCGGCATGGTCCGCCGCGGCTCAGCGCTGCGGGTACATGTAGCCGCGATTGAAGGGGTAGGCCGATTGTGCGCCGCGCATCGGCCCGGTCTCGATGTCGCCGCTCCTCCTGGCCGACAGCATCTGATAGATCGAGATCCAGGCGCGCTCGAACGACATCGCACTGCCGGCAAGGTAGAGCCGGTAGGCGCGCACGACGGTGTCGCTGGTCAGCGACCGCGCTGCCGACAGCTGCGACTCGAGGGCGTCGCTCCAGGCCCAGAGCGTCTTCGCGTAGTGCGGCCGCATGCTCTCGACGTCGACGGCCTCGAGCCCGGCCGTGCCGGTCGCCTCCAGCACGTGCGAGACGTGCAGCAGCTCGCCGCCCGGGAAGATGTAGCGCTCCATGAAGTCGCCGAGCCCGGAGCCGAGGTTGTGGTTCTTGGTGCCGCCGGCGGTGATGCCGTGGTTGAGCAGGAGGCCGCCGGGTTTGAGCAGGCGGTGGATCTTGGCGAAGTAGGCGGGCAGCTGGGCCCGGCCGACGTGCTCGAACATGCCGATCGAAGCGATCTTGTCGAACGGCTCGCTCTCGGGCAGGTGGCGATAGTCGAGCAGGTCCATGCGAACGCGGCCGCCGAGGCCGCGCGCCTTGATGAGCCGGTTCACGTAGGCGTGCTGGTTGCGGCTCAACGTGATGCCCTGCGCCTGCACGCCGTAGTGCTCGGCAGTCCAGAGCAGCAGGCCGCCCCAGCCGGCGCCGATGTCGAGGAAGCGGTCGCCCGGCTTCAGCATCAGCTTCGTGCAGATGTTCTCGAGCTTGGCTTCCTGGGCTTCGGTGATCGTCATGCCAGGGCGGACGAAATAGGCGCACGAGTAGATGCGCTTGGGGTCGAGCCAGAGGCCGTAGAAATCGTCGGAGACGTCGTAGTGGAACTGGACCTGCCTGGCGTCGGTCTCGATCCGGTGGCGCGAGCGCGATTGGGCGATCTGCCGGAAGTGGCGCAGCCAGGCCAGCGGCACCGGCGTGTCGGCGCCGTGCGTCGGGTCCTCGGGCACCAGCTCGGCGGCCAGCGCCATCAGCTCGCGGACACCGCCCTCGAACTCCATGCGGCCTTCGACGTAGTCCTGGCCGACCTTGCCGATCTGGCCGGTGACGAGGTGGCCGAAAGCGGCCAGGTCGTTGAGGCGCAGGGTGACTGCGGCATCGGCCCGGCCGATCCTGCGACCGCCGGGCAGGACGACCGCGAGCGGCAGGGTGAGCGATCCGAGGCGATTTTCAAAGGCGACGGCCAAGGCAGACATGGTGCGACCCGTTCCGAGTTGCTACGAGGCCCGACTTTAGCGAGAGAGCCGGCGTCCGCACACCCCGGCAGCGGGGGTCGCCGGCGCCTCAGTACAGCCCGGCGGAGACGACCCGAAAGGAAAACACGCGCCCGATCGCGCGGCCCTGGCTGCGCTGCGGCACGCTGGCGCGTTCGATCACGGCGCCCGAGCGCAATGCGAGCAGGTCGGTCGACTGCATGAGCTCGGAGGCGTCGATCTCGGCGAGGCGGCGCATGTAGACCGCCGGATCGGCGACGCGCTGTCGCATCCAGTCGAAGATCTCATCGTCGGCGCGCAGCAGCAGCATCTCCTCGGGGACCTCCCACAGCACGGCGAAGCGGCGGTTGAAGTTGCCGATGTGTCCGGCCAGGTCGACGACGAGGACGCCGTCGCGCACCGACTCCAGCGTCGCCGCCAGCTCGGCATGGACGATGTCGGCGGCACGTTCGGCGCGGACCTGCTCGCTGCGGTCGTGCAGGGCGACGACGTAGATCGCGTTGCCCGCCGCCGGCTCGATGCGGCTGACGCGGCGCACCACCGGCACCGCGACGCCGCCGGCGTTCACCACCAGCGTGTCGGAGACGATGCCGACGCCGAGGCCGCGCGCCGAGGCCGCGCCCTCCCAGAAGACGGCGTCTTCCGGCGTCGCTGCCGTGGCCTGCACGTCGCGGCCGACGAGCTCGGCCGCGGCAACGCCGAACAGACGCCCGGCAGCCGCGTTGGCGGCGACGATGCGCAGGCCCTCGGGCTCGACCAGGCAGACGGCGTCGAGCATCGATTCGATGAGCAGCGGCCAGGTGCGGCGAGCCGCTTCGGCAACGCTGAACGGCTCGACCGGCAGCGGGTTGTTCATGTCGGGTCGTCGTTCTCGGCCGGCGCCGAGGGCTCGAAGAAGTAGGCGACGCGCGGCGTCGGCGCCAGGTACTCGGCGGCCGTCGGCGGCAGCTGCTGCGGCTTGATGCTGCGGCGGATGCCGAGGCCGGGCGCGGTCTCGAGGTCGAGCACCAGCGCCTCGTCGCGCAGCGTGCCGGCGTCGTAGACCAGCACCTGCGGCTTCAGCGGCCGCGCCGAATTGACGGCGACGACGATGCCGTAGCGGTCGTCGGTGAGCTGCACCGTCGAGCCCGGCGGGTACACGCCCATCATCTTGATGAAGGCGCCGAGGATCGAGGTGTCGTACTTGCTGCGGCCCTGCGCGAACAGCAGCGACAGCGATTCGTGCGGCGTCAGCGCCCGCGCCAGCAGGTGCGGGTTGCAGAGGTTGTCGAAGCGGTTCACGAGCGCCACGATGCGCGCCGCCATCGTCATGCGGTCGCTGTTGAGCCGGTGCGGAAAGCCGGTGCCGTCGGCGTGTTCGTGGTGCTGGGCGATCACCGCGGTGGCCCCGGCCGACAGGCCCATCCGCCGCGCCTGCATCAGGCCGACCTCGACGTGCTCCTCGTAGACGTGGACCTCGCTCGGCGAGAAGCTGTCTTCGCGGTGGCGCAGCCGCGCCGGCATCTCGAGCTTGCCGACGTCGTGCAGCATGGCACCGACGCCGAGATCCTGCATGTCCTCGTCGCCGAAGCCGAAGCAGCGACCCATCAGCAGCGAGACGATGCCGACGTTCATGGCGTGCATCGAGGCCTTGTCGCCCGACGCTTCGCCGAGCATGCGGATGCAGAGATCCTGCTCGCCGATCATCTTCGTCGCGATCGCTTTCGAGAGTGCCTCGGCCTGGGCGCGCGCTTCCTGCGGCTTGCCGGGAACGAGGTCGATGGCCTGCCGGCAGGCGCGCGACACCTCGGTGTACTGGCGCTCGCAGAGCAGCTGCGCGGCCCGTTGCGCAGCGAGCCGGCGGCGGCGCTCGGCTGCAGCGCGGCCGGCGCCGACCACGGCCGGGTCGACGAGGCCGTCGGGGATGGTCTCGATCTCGTCGTCGCCCGCCGACAGGGCAGCGTCGCCGCCAGGGTCGTTGGCGGCATCTGCGATCGTCGGGTCGGCAACGTCGGCCAGGCCGGGCGGCGCAACCTCGTCGCTGACGGCGCTCTGCTGCGGGCTCCAGCGCACCTGCCTGAGACCGAGCGATCGGATCGTCGCGACTTGCGCGGTCGAAGTGATGCGAAAGTTGCTGAGCGGAAACGGATGCGACATCCAGCCGCCGTCGAGGTGAACGAACATGCCGACGCGAAGCGCCTGGACGTCGATCAGATCGGTGGATGCTGCTGCCTTCATGCCTTCATGCCTTCGCA
>JAYVNL010000019.1:0-21597 GCA_043758495.1 Rhizobacter sp. | reverse complement strand
CCGTGGTTGCAACAATCAGGGTGCGCAGCTGTCGCCGGCGCTCGATCAGATCCTCGCGCCAGCTGGTCAAAGAATGCACGATGGAAAGCAGGGCCCACGCGACGGGCAAGACGCCGAGCGTCAGCCCGAGGGCGGGGCCCCAAGGCGCGGGCAGGGAAAACGGACCAGCCGCGCAGTTCACTACCCCCACGAACGACAGCCCTAACCACATCAAAACGTGCAAGCGGCTCAGCGTGAAAGCGTCATCGAACAACGCACGGGTGAACAGCCAAAACAAAAACATGCTGCCAGGTGCCACACCGGCGACTAGCAGCCGCCAACTAGGCGGCACCTCCGCGAATCCGGGCATGGAAGCAAGCGTGGCTGCCGCCATGGAAACCGAGAAGAGTGCGCCTAGGCGAACGGCGATAGAACCTGAGTGCTGACGCCAGAGCACGGCTGCGATCAACACGAGCGTGCCCATCGCACTACCACGCAGCAGTAAGTTCAAGCTAAGGTCAACATCCGGCAAGGCAAAAGTGTAGGGCCGGGGGTTAGGAGGCCTTCGTCGCTCTCATCGGCTGAGCTTGGTGGGCCCGTCCGGCTCGCCCATGCGTGACGTGTCGACCTTCATCCAACCGGCGAGTCCGACACTCTCCACGCCGGCCTTCTTGGCCAGCGATGCGACGAAACCCATAGCTCTGCCCAGACCGTCACCTGCAGTCGAGGTCACCTCATCTGCGCTGGGCCAGGCCCCGACCCCTTCCGCTCCGCGATTTTCAGCCCAACGATCAGTGCGTTCAGTCGCTCGGCCATGAAGCCCGGGCGGCTCTTGTCGTCGACGCCAATCTCGAGGACGCTGCCGCGCACGCGGTTGTCGATTGGCCAGGCAAGGTTGCCCTCCGGAATGCCGCTTCGCGCGAAAGCGACCCAGCGATCGCCGACTCGCTGCGCGATGTCCTGTTCGGTCTTACTGACGGGTGCACCGATGCAGCCGCACTGCGCCAGTGTCCCGAACACGTAGGGGACCTCGGCGCCGTGGGCGGCACCCGCTGCGCCCAATGCCGCCGCGGGCCGATGGCTGAAGTAGTAACGCCAGGTCGGCGCGCGTTGGCTGTGTACGTAAGCGATGCGGCGCGCGAAGGCGGTAAAGACCGCATCGCGCGTCAGCTCGCGGCCGAGCTGTGCGTCATCACGCATCCCGGGGTAGAGTGGACGCACCAGCACCCGCGCCCTGCCCATTTGCGCCGTGATATCAGCAGGCCGGATCCCGAAAGCGAGCACCACGCTGGCATCGTCGCTGTTGCTGCCGATGACCAGCGGCACGGCTGCTTCCCTGCCTTGCTGGAACGCTTGCAACACCGGCTGAGGCACGGCGCTGTCGCCGACGATGAAGCCGGGCGCCAGCGACAGCAACTGGCCTTCCATGGTCGCCAGTCGTTCGGCCGGAAGCTGGCGCAGCTGCTCCAAGGAAGCCTCGGCGCCTGGCAGGCCCAATGCGGTGGCGATTGCGACGCCGACATCACGTGCCTTCGTGCGCGTATGGCTCGGCAATCCATATGGGCTCTCGGCGATCGCCCCCTGGAACAGGCCGGAGGCCAGCGGCGACGCCATCAACGCGAGCACGCTCTGGGCGCCGGCCGACTGACCGAACACCGTCACCTGCGCCGGATCGCCGCCGAAAGCGGCGATGTTCTCGCGCACCCAGTGGAGCGCGGCGATCTGATCGAGCAGGCCGAAGTTCACCGGCCCGCCCGGCGTCTCCCGGTCGAGCGCGGGATGGGCGAACAAGCCAAGCGCGCCAAGCCGGTAGTTCATCGTCACCACAACGACATCACGGCGAGCCAGCGCGCTGCCGTCGTAGATCGGCAGCCCACCGCTGCCGAAGCTGAGGGCGCCACCGTGGATCCACACCATGACAGGGAGACGGGCAGCCCGCTCAACACGCGGGCTGAAAACGTTCAAATACAGACAGTCCTCGTCGAGGCTTCCAGGGTCGCCGCCGTTCTCCAGCGACATGCCCGGCTTCTGGATGCAGGACGGGCCGGTAGCGGTGGCCTGCCTGACTGCAGTCCAACGTTCGGCCGTCTGCGGTTCGCGCCAGCGCATGGCGCCCACCGGCGGCGCCGCGAAGGGAAGTCCGCGGAAGACGTTGATGCCGTTGACGACCAGCCCTTGAACGGGCCCGGACGTCGAGGTGGCGGTGGGTGCTTGAGCCGAGCAAAGCACGGGCAGAGCGACCAGCAGCGCCAGCAACGGCTTCGCGCCCGACCACTGTCGTCGAATCATGGTGTCCTTTTCAATTGCTGGGAAGGACAGGCCATGTCGCCCTCGGCGACGCCGTCAGCCGCGACAGCGCTCGTCATAGTCGAGCCGCCAGCGATACGGAGGCCCCGCTGCCAGCCGCATGCGGGACAGTCGCCAGGGATCGGCATCACTTGGCCTTGGCCAGCTGGCTCGAGTCCGTGGGCCCTTCGATCCCTGCCGCCTGGCTGCGTTCACCGCTGACAAGACGGTAGACGACCCCCGCCAGGGCAGCGCCGAGCAGCGGTGCGATCCAGAACAACCAGAGCTGCGAGAGCGCCCAACCGCCGACAAAGAGCGCCGGGCCGGTGCTGCGCGCCGGGTTCACCGAAGTGTTGGTAACCGGGATGCTGATCAGATGGATCAGCGTCAGTCCCAAGCCGATGGCGATCGGTGCAAAGCCTGACGGTGCCCGCTCGTCGGTCGCACCCAGGATGATCATCAAAAAGAAGAAGGTCATCACGAATTCGCAGACGAGGGCAGCCGTGAGCGAGTAGCCACCTGGCGAATGCTCGCCGTAGCCGTTCGAGGCGAAGCCGCCCTTCAGGTCGAAGCCAACTTTGCCTGTGGCGATCAGATACAGCACCCCCGCTGCCACGACCGCGCCGGCGACTTGTGCCACAACGTAGGGCAGCAGATCCTTCGCACTAAAACGACCGCCGACAACAAGACCCAGAGAAACGGCTGGGTTCAGATGGCAGCCGGAGACGTGGCCGATGGCATAAGCCATCGTGAGAACGGTCAGGCCGAAGGCCAGCGAGACGCCGGCGAAACCGATTCCCAACCCAGGAAAGGCAGCAGCGAGCACGGCGCTGCCGCAGCCGCCGAGAACGAGCCACAGGGTGCCGAAAAATTCAGCGGCGAGACGGTTGGTCAAAGGCATTTTTGCTCCGTTGTGTGTTGATAGAAAACGATTTACAACGCGCTCAGTCGTCAGCCAGGGTTGACCAGAATCGGTCGAAGCGGGCGGGCGACGATCAACAAACGCGCTCCGGCCAGCGCAGAGAAGAGCGAGCCAGCCAGCGAGAACGCCGAGCTTGGCGCTGTCCTGCAATACCGGGGAAGTTTAGAAGGCAAGCAGACCGATGAACAAGCTCATTGTGAAACGGTTGCCTCAGAATCGTGCGGCGCGGAGCCTTGATCATGCCGTGTTGAAGCGAGCCGCCATGGCCGATCCAAACATCTCACCTGATGACTCGCACAACATGTGCGAGAGCGGATCGCCTCTCGTCTCACCAGACGGTGCCGAAGAGTCGAACGATGCGCAGTTTGCCGGCATCGAGGCAGGCCAAGGCGACCGTACGCCGCCGGTCCGCGTGAGCGAAGAGCAGTACCACGCGCTGTTCGCGGCCTCGCCAATTCCGTTTTTTGTCCTGTCGCCGGAGCCGCCGGACTTCATTTTCATCGCAGCCAACGAAGCCTATCTGGCGGTCACCCGGACAACCCGGGCACATCTCATCGGCCGCAAGGTGTTCGACGTCTTCACTGACGATCCGAGCCGACCGGGCGCCCTGGGGCCGGACGTGTTTCGGGCCTCCTTGAGCCGTGTGCTCGAAACGAGGCGGCCGGACGCATTACGTCGTACCCGGTACGACATCCCGCGGCCGGGCGGAGGGTTCGAGGAGCGTTGGTGGCTGGCGATCAGCGCGCCGGTGCTGGACGCGTCGGGCCGGATCACCTCCATGATCCACCAAGTCACCGACGTCACCGCGCAGCATCTTGTCGAAGTGGCCGAGCAGGAACATCAAGCGCGGCAGTCGTTCCTGTTGAAGCTCAGCGATGCGCTGCGGCCGCTGGCCGATGCGGTCGAGATCAAGACGACAGCGACGCGTCTGTTGGGGCAACAGCTCGGCGTCAATCGCGCTGTGTACGCCGAGGCTGCGGACGATGACTGGCTGTTGGCCGGTGGGTTCGTGCAGGGGGTAGAGCCGCTTCTGGAGGGGCGCAGCCCAATGGACCAGTTCGGCAGATGGATCATCGATGGCTTCCAAGCCGGGCAGCGCCTCATCGTCCGAGACGTTCGGACCGATGCGCGGTTCGAGATGTCGCAGCGAGCCGCGCATGAGGCCATGCAAATCATTGGCGCGGCGGCCGTGCCTCTGGTCAAGGACGGCGCCTTGGTCGCAATCCTCGTTGTCCAGCATGCGACGCCCCGCGACTGGCCAGATTCCGACGTAGCGCTTCTCGAGCAGACGGCAGAGCGCACCTGGGCCGCGGTCGCGCGCGCCCGGGTCGAGGCGAAGCTCTGGGCTGCCCTGGAGGAAACGGAGCTTGCGCGTGCGGAGGCCGAGCGCGCGACGCAGGCAAAGGATCGCTTCCTCGCCATCCTTTCCCATGAGCTGCGCACCCCGCTCACGCCGGTACTCATGGCAGCGCAGATCCTGGCTCGTGATGGCGCGCTGCCGGCCGCCGCTCGAAATGCCGCCGCGATCATCGAGCGCAACGCCAGGCTGCAAGCTCAGTTGGTGGACGACCTTCTGGACGTGACACGCATCGCCAGCGGCAAGATGGAGCTCAGTCGCGAGCGGATATCCCTTCACGATGTCATTGCACGTGCAGTCGAGGTGTCAAATCCCGACATCGATGGCAAGAACCAGCAGCTCACGCTCGAGCTCGCGGCAGGCGGAGACATCGTCTACGCAGACTCGAAGCGGATGCAGCAGGTCTTCTGGAACCTGCTGAAAAACGCTTCCAAGTTCACGCCTGAAGGTGGCCGGATCGTCGTCTGCTCACGCAATGAATCCGGACTCATACTGGTAGATGTTCGCGACACCGGCATGGGGTTCGAGCCGGCCGTCGCCGAACGCATCTTCACCGCTTTCGAGCAGGCCGGGCGCAACGTGACGCGCCAGTTCGGAGGCCTCGGCCTTGGGCTGGCCATCGCCAGGGCGACCGTGCAAGCACACGGCGGGAGCGTCGGCGCAACGAGCGCGGGAGCCCAGTGCGGTGCGACGTTCACCCTGGGACTGCCGATCGCGGCCGAGTCATAGTGGGCGTCCGACACCTTCAAGGTGACCTCGCAGTCGGTGACGCAGGCCAGCACCGCTGCCCTGGGGCGACGCGCGGCCGAGCATGATCGGCAAGATCCGCGAAGGTCGCTACGACCGCGTCGCCAGCGCGCTGCACTGGGCGATCGGCGCGGCGCTGCTCGCGCAGATCGCCTTCGGTTTCGGGCTCGACGACATCGCGTCGCGCGGCACGCCGGCGCGCAGCGCCGCCATCAATCTGCACAAGTCGTTCGGGCTGGTGCTCGGGGTGCTGATCGTCGCCCGCTTCGCCTGGCGCCTGGCACACCGCCCGCCGCCCTGGCCGGCGTCCATGTCGGTCGGGCAGCGGCGTGCCGCTCAGCTCGGCCATGGCGCCCTCTATGCCTGCATGCTGATCCTGCCGGTCGCGGGCTATATCGGCTCCAATTTCAGCAAGCACGGCCTCCGCTTCTTCGGCATGCTGCTGCCGGCGTGGGGTCCCGACTGGCCGGCGGCGTATAAGCTGCTCAACGGCGTTCACGTCACCACCGCCTTCGTCTTCATCGCGCTCGTCGCCGGCCACTTCGGGATGGCGCTCTTCCATGCGGCCGTCAAGCGCGACCGCCTCTTCTCACGCATCGTTCCATGAAGCCATCGCTCATCGCCTCGCCGTTCTTCGCTACCGCCCTCGCCACGCTGGCGGCGGCCGCGCTCGCCGCCCCGTTCGCCTACGTGCCCAACGAAGGCTCGGGCACGCTCAGCGTCATCGACACCGCGACCGACACCGTGGTCGCCGAGATCGCGGCCGGCCAGAAGCCGCGCGGCACCGTGATCTCGGCCGACGGCCGCACCGCCTACGTGAGCGACCAGCCGAACGAAGCGCTCGTCATCGTCGATCTCGTCGCCCGCAAGCGCACCGGCACCGTCGCGGTGGGCGCGTCGCCCGAAGGCGTCGGCATCTCCGCCGACGGCCGCTGGGTCGTCGCCGCAGTCGAGGAGACCAACGAAATCGTCTTCATCGACACCCGCACCAACGCCGTCGCCTTCGCCGTGAAGCTGCGCGGCAAGAACCCCGAGCACGCGGTGTTCGCGCCTGACGGCGGCCACGTCTTCGTCAGCGCCGAAGACGGTCAGGCTGTCGACATCGTCAGCGTCGCTCAGCGCCAGCAAGTCGCGCAGATCGCGGTCGGGGTGCGGCCGCGCGGCATCGCCTTCTCGGCCGACAGCACTCGCGCCTATGTGGCCGCCGAAAGCTCGAACGAGGTCTACGTGATCGACGCGCGTACCTTCACCGTACTCGCCAAGCTGAAGGCCGGCCTGCGCAGCAACGGCGTCGCGATCCACCCCGACGGCAAGCGCCTCTACGTCTCCAACGGCGGCGACGCGACGGTCTCGGTGTTCGACCTCGCGTCGGGTCGTGCCATCGCGACTGTGGCCGTCGGCCAGCGGCCCTGGAACATGGCGCTGACCCCGGATGGCGCCAAGCTCTACGTCGCCTGCGGCCGCTCGGGCAGCGTCTCGGTGATCGCAACGGCGACGAACACCAAGGTCGCCGACATCGCCGTCGGCAAGCTGCCGTGGGGCGTCGCGATCCGCTGATCGACGGCGCCCTTCAGAAGGCGTAGTTCGCCGCCGCGCCGACGAGCCAGGTCCGGCCGGGAGCCGGCTCGAAGAAGCGGCCATTGCCCTCGTTGACGATCACCGAGCCGGCGTAGCGACGATCGAACAGGTTGTCGCCTCGCACGAAGCCGCTGAGCTGCCAGCCGCCGGCCCGCGCGACGTAGCCGAGGTTGGCACCGACGACGATGGCGCGCGGCGTCGCGTCGGTGTTGGTGTCGTTGACCGGCACCATGCCGATTCGCCGCGCCTCGACGCCGCCGCGCCAGCCGAGCGCCGGCTCCCATGCCATCGACGCATACGCAGTGCCGCGGGCGACGCCGGGGATGCGGTTGCCGGCAGCGACGACCTGCTGCCGTGCCACCGGGCAGGGCGTGATGTTGCAGGTGCGGAAGCTGTCGCGGTAGGTCGCATCGAGGTAGCTGAGGGCGAGCTGCAGGCGCAGGTTTTCGATGTAGGTCGCCGACCAGGCTGCCTCGACGCCGCGCCGCCTCGTCGCGCCGGCGTTCTGGAACGTGGAACGGCCGCCGATGTTGGTGAGCGTCACGATCTCGTGGTCGGTGCGGGTCTCGAACAAGGCGAGCGTGGCGTTGCCGAAATCCTGCAGGCGCGACTTGATGCCGACCTCGAGGTTGTCGCTCTTGGCCGGCTGCAGCGCGAAGTTGAGGCCGGTCGCGCCGTTCGGGCTGTAGGCGAGCTCGTTGAAGGTCGGCGTCTCGAAGCCGCGGCCCGCGGTCGCGTAGAGGTGCAGATGCTCGTCGATGGCGAACATCGTGCCGACCACCGGCAGCGTCGCCGAATAGCTCGCCGAGCCGCTGTCGTCGCCGTTGGCGCCGACGATGTAGTTGTCGACCGACGTGAACCGGACCTGGCTGCGCCGCACGCCGGCCGATACCGACCATCGCGACGTGAGTTGCAGCGTGCCCTGAGCGTACGGGTCGAGGTCCGACGCGGTGTCGTTCTCGTCGCGGCGCAGCGCGCCCTGCACGCCCAGTGTGGTGCCGACGAAGTTCTGGTAGCCGAGGCGCCGCTGGCCGAGCGAGTCGGAAGCGAAGCCGGCGACCACCGTGTACGGCTGGTCGCCGATGCTGCCCCGATTCGTCCAGCGCAGGTCGGTGCCGTAGTAGTCGCTCGACAGCGCGATCACGCCGCCCGGGTGGAGCGGGCTCGCCTGCGCGGCCCCCGGTATCGACTGGAACTGCGTCGTGTTGCGGTGGCCGACGTAGACCAGCAGGCGCAGTGCGTTGTTGGCGTCGACGCGCTGGTCGTAGATGAGCCCGGCCTGTTTCTGGTCGACGGTCTTTCGGGTGTCGAACTGCAGTGCCGACGCGTCGACGCCGCGCGGGTCGGCCTCGTACTGCGCCCGCGTGAGGCCGAGCGGATCCTGCGCCCTCGGCAGGTCGAGGACATTGACGACGAGAGTGATCGTGCCGCCGGTGTCGTTGCCGAGCCTGAGCTTGGCGTTGCCGATCGTGCGCTCGGCGGCGCTGTGGTCGCGGTAGCCGTCGGTGCGAAAGCGGCTCGCGGCGACCACGTAGCCGAGGCCGCCCGCCGTGCCGCTCGCCTTCGCGCCGAAGCGCAGCGTGCCGTCGCTGCCGCCAGCGGCGCTGAAGTCGACGATCGAGGTCGTCGTCGGCTCTTCGCTGAAGACCTGGACGACGCCGCCCGACGAGTTGCCGTAGAGCGCCGAGAACGGCCCGCGCAGGACTTCGATGCGATCGACCGAGCCGAGGTCGACGTTCGAGATCTGGCCCTGGCCGTCGGGAAAGGTCGCGGGGACGCCGTCGACATAGAGGCGCACGCCGCGGATGCCGAAAGTGGAGCGGGCGCCGAAGCCGCGCACCGAGATCTGCACGTCCTGCGCGTAGTTCTGGCGATCGCGGGCGAGCAGGCCGGGCACGCCGCCGAGGCTTTCCGAGATGTTGATCTGGGCGCGACCGCCGGTGATCGTCTCCGAGCCGACGCGGTCGATCGATGCCGGGATGTCGAACGGCGCCGCCTCGGTACGCGTCGCCGTGACGACGACGGGCGCCAGTTCGGCCGGTCGGCTCGCCGGCGGTGCCTGGGCCGATACGGCGGTCGTCGCCAGCAAGCCGCTGCACGCGGCCAGGCGCAGCGTCGTCGAGTTCTTCTTCATGGGAGTCTCCAGGTGTCGTGTGAGCTATGGGTCAGTCAAATGCGTACTGGATGCCGGCCCAGGCGCCACGAGGCGCCACATAACCGCGAAAGACGTCGGCGCTCGGCTGCGCCGGGTTGAAGGTCCGACCCGGACCCGTGAACACGTTGCTGCCGAGAACGCCGACATTGGCGGCGCGGCGATCGAAGACGTTGTCGATGCGCGCGAACACGACGATGCGCGGGCCGAGCCGCCAGCGCGTGTCGACGTTGGCAAGAGCATAGCCGGCGACCGGGCCGTGCACATCGCGGTTGTTCTCGTCGCCGCGGGCCCGCACGCTGCTCGCAGCGACGACGCTGGCGCCGACGCTCCACGACGCCGTGGCCTCGACATCGAGCCGCGCCTTCAGCGAATGGCGAGCGATCGAGGCCAGGCGGTCACCGGGGCGCACCACGATCGCACCGTTGCCATCGGCCGTCGAGTTGGCCGGACTGTTGCCGACGAAGCCGGTGCGGAAGGTGGCGTCGACGAAGGCGTAGCGCAGCGTCAGCGCCGCCGGCCCGAGCGACTGGCTGGCGCCGAGCTCGAAGCCCTGGCGGCGCGTGCGACCGACGTTCTGGAAGAAGCCCGTGTTGATGGCGACGCCGTCGCTGCTGATGAACTGCAAGTCGTCGCGCAGGTCGGTGCGGTAAACCGCAGCGCTCCACGACGACGCGTCGCCGAGCTTGCCGCGGGCGCCGAGCTCGTTCGTCGAAGAGACGATCTTCTTGAGCGGCGGGTCGGCGAGAAAGCTGTTCGGCAGCTTGCACGGCGCGGCCGGATCCGCGCAGGTCAGTTCGATCGCGGTCGGCACTCGCATGCCCTCGGTGTGGTTCACGTAGGCGGTGAGCGCGGGACCCGGCGTGAAGGTCAGGCCGAGCGCCGGATTGAAGCGCGAAAAGCGGTGGGCACCGTCGAGTTCGGGGGCCAGGCCGCTGCGATCGGCGATGCGAATGCGGGCGATGTTGAAGCGGCCGGCGGCGAGCAGCGTCCAGCGCTCGTCGAGGCGGATCGTGTCGGCGGCGAAGATGCCTTCGTAGCGCGTCGATGCATCGGCATCGGTGTCGGGCACGAAGTCGCCGCTGGCCACGGTGCCGCGATCGGGACTGAAACTCGCTTCCTGCACGCCGCGCGTGAAGCGGGCCCTGCCGCTGTCGACGGCGGCGCCGACGACGAGCTGCTGCGCCATGCCGGCGATGCTGCCGGTGCGGGTGAGCTGCAGGCCGGCGCCGCGACCGAGCTGGCGAATCGTGGCGTCGTCGTTGACGGCCTGCGATCCGCCAACCGTCGCGAACTCGGCGTTGGCGTTGCTGCTGACGCTGTGGTTCGAGAACCGGCGCAGGTAGGCGTTGCCGCTCAGCAGCCAGCCGTCGGCGATGGCGACGCTGCCTTTGAGCGTCGCCGCCGCCACCCGGTTCTCGTTGATGTCGGGCCAGGTGTAGGCCTGTCGGATGTCGTCGAAGCTCGCCGGCAGCGTCTGCGTGCCGCCGAGGCGGTTGTCGGCGAGCTGCACGGAAAGGTCGAGGTCGGTGCGGTCGTCCTGATGGCCGACCTTGGCGAACAGCTGGCGTACCCGGCTCGGGTTGTGCTCAGCCCAGCCGCGGTCGTTGCTGCCATGGCCGGTGGCGAACCAGTCCCAGGGGCCGGCGTGCCCGCCGGTCTCGAAGCCGAGTGCGCGCCGGCCGAAGGAGCCGCCGGACAGTGTCAGCGAGCCGCCGGGCCGGTCGGGGTATTCGCTCGAGCCGCTCTTCGTGTAGACCGCGATCGCGCCGCCGAGCGTGTTGAGGCCGAAGGCCGGATTGGCGCCGGGCACGACCTGGATGCTCGAGATCGCCGAGGTCGGGATGAGGTCCCAGTTGACGCCGTCGCCGAACGGCTCGTTGATGCGCACGCCGTCGAGAAACACCGACAGGCCCTGCGGCGTGCCGAGCACCGGCGAGACCGTGAAGCCGCGCAGGTTGAGGTCGGGCTGGAACGGGTTGCCCTGCGCGGCATTGACCGTGACGCCGCCAGCGTTGTCACCGAGAAACTCCGCGAGCGTCGTCGCTCCCTGTCGTCGCAGCTCGCGGCTGGTGAAGACCTGCGCATTGGCGGGCAGCTGGCCGAGCGGCACGCCGAGGCCGGCCAGGGGTGTCATGCCGACGATGCGGACCTGCGGCAGCTCGAAGACTTCGGCCGGGTTATCGGCACGCGCAGGTGCCGCTGCGACGCAGGCTGCACCAGCGGCAAGGAAAAGGAGAGCGTCGCGCACGACCACCGAGCGCGCGCGCGCAGCGCAACCGCTGTTCAATTCCGGAACAGTACGACTCGGGCCGCGCGCAGCGTCAGCGCTGCGGCTCGGTGCCGCGCAGCTTGCGGTAGACCGTGTTGCGGCTGATGCCGAGCGCTTTCGCCGCCGCCGATATGTTGCCACCGGCGGCCGCGACGGCCTCCGTGACCGCTTCGATGCCGCGGCTCTTCAGCGTCTGCATCTGCAACGCCACGTCGCTTGCGCCGGTGGCCGACTCGGCCCTGGCCGTCGCCTCCTCGAGGAAATCGTCGGCCAGATGCTCGCAGCGGATCTCCGCCGCGCCGGCGGCCATGGCCACGGCACTGCGCAGCACGTTGGCAAGCTGGCGCACATTGCCGGGCCACTGAAACAGCTCGAACAGGCGCGCCACTTCCGGGCTCAGCACGGGCACCGGCCTGGCGCAGTGGTCGTGCAGCAAGGCGTTCGCCAGCGCTGCCAGATCGCGGCGGTGGCGCAAAGCCGGCATGGTCAGCACGAGGCCGCTCAGCCGGTAGTAGAGATCTTCCCGAAACAGGCCGGCCGCGATCATCTCGCGCAGGTTGCGATGCGTCGCTGCGATGACGGCGACATCGACGCCTTGCGAATGGTCGCTGCCGAAGCTCGCGACCCGCCTCTCCTCCAGCACGCGAAGCAGGCGGCCCTGCAGATCGAGCGGCATGTCGCCGACTTCGTCGAGAAAGAGCGTGCCGCCGTCGGCCTGCAGCACCTTCTCCATCGACAGCGGCTCCGGAACCGAGACGCAGTTCATGACCACGAACGGCCGCTGCGAGCGCAGCGAATCGCGGTGGATGGCGCGCGCGAGCAGTTCCTTGCCGGTGCCGGTCTCGCCGAGCAGGAGCACCGGAATTTCGCGATCGAGAACTCGCCGGGCCTTGTCGACGAGTGCCAGGATGCGAGGATCGCCCGCCTCCAGATGCGGCTGGCTCGCGGCCGGCGCCAGCGCCGGCCCGGCCGCGACCAAAGGCACGACCACCGCGCCCGCCGGCGCCGCTGCATGCTCGGCCGCGCCCGGTGTCGTCAGTCCGGCGAAATTGTGGATCGTCGCCCAGTTGAATCGCGCCCGCAGGTGGCAGACGACGCCGTTCGCCAGCCGCAGCGCCAGCGGCGCCGCCTGCGGCGAACGGAAATGGTCGACGAGCGCCGAGACCGAGGTACCGAGCAGGCTGTTCACCGTCTGCGCCCGCAGACTGGCGTTGGACAGGCCAACATGATCCAGCGCCGCTCGATTCGCGCCGACGATCGAACCATCGCGGGCCACCGCGAGAATGCCTTCCATCAACGTGCCGAGGAACTCGACGCGGCTGTGCAGGTGCAGCCGCAGCACGCTCGCGAAGTCATCGGCGAACCAGTGGCTTTCGATCATCCGCGCCGACATCTTCACGAGACCCATCGTGTGCTCGTGAAAGCCCCGGTGGTCGCCCGTGACGTCGAGGACGCCGAGGATGTTGCCGCGGGCATCGAAGATCGGCGCCGCCTGGCAGCTCAGGAACTGATTGGCATGCAGATAGTGCTCATCGGCGAACACGACGGTCGGCTGCTCGTCGATGAGCGCGGTGCCGATGGCGTTCGTTCCCTTCGACGACTCGGCCCAGTTGACGCCGGGGTGCAGTGCCACTTTCGATGCCTTGGCGAGGAAATCGTCGTCGCCGATCGAGTGCAGGATGGTGCCGCAGGCGTCGGTGAGCACGATCATGCTTTGGGTGTTGACGATCTGCTCGTAGAGCATCTCCATCACCCCGGCGGCGTGGGTGAAGAGGCGCCGGTTGCGGTCGCGCAGGGTCGTGAAGTCAGGCTGGCCGAGTGGGCCGAAGTCGGTCGACAAGACACGCGACAGGCCGATGTGGGCGCAGCGGTCGTGCGATTGCTCGATGACCTCGTCGTGGCGCGGACCGAGCGAAAGCGTCGACGCAAGCGGTCGTGCCGCGGCCGACTTCTTCGGTCGGTCGTGCAAGCGCATGGGCATGACCATCGTGATCCCCTGTTGCGGGCGTTCGTCGCTCGCCCGTGTCTCTGTCCTGTTCGGCCCGGCCCAGTCGCTCCCGAGAGGGCCTCTTTGCGCGAAATGTAGTCGCGGCGACGCCCAGGGTCATCCGCGGGCTATCCCCTATCGGTGTAGGCCTGCGCAAGGGTGGTGAGAGTCCGGTCCGATGCCCGTGCACGGCGCTTGCCGGGCAGGCGCTGATATCCTCAAAATTCGAAGAGTGACGACAAGGACTCCGCCCATGAACGACACCGATCCGATCGCCCGGCAGATGAGCGAACTGCAGGGCTCCATGCTCGCCATGGAGTGCTTCGTCAATGCGCTCGCGGAGGCGCTGACCGGCCAGCAACGCCTCGCGGTGCAGGCGTTCTACTCCAGCGAGTCGGCAGCGTTTCGCGCCGCGTTGATGACCTCAACCGCGCCCGAAGCGACCGTGGAAGCTTTCGAGCGCGACGTCCAGCGCGCCTTCAATCTCCTCGGTGAACCGGTCGACCCGGGCGACGTCGGCCCCGGCAGCTGATCGGCGTCAGCCGATGCACGTCCGGTTCTTGCCGGTCCGCTTGGCTTCGTAGAGCGCCTGGTCGGCGCGTTCGAGCGCCTCCTCGATGCGCTCGGCGCTGCGGTAGCGGGTGACGCCAGCCGAGAAAGTCACGAAGACCTGCTTTTCCTTGTGCATGAAAAGGCCGCCGGTGAGCGCGCGCTGCAGGCGCGTCAGGACCTGCTCGCCTTCGGCAGCCGGCGTCTGCGGCAGCAGCACCACGAACTCTTCGCCGCCGTAGCGGGCGACGTGGTCGGTCGGCCGCAATGTCTTGCTGACGATCGCCGCCAGCGACTTCAGCGCCTCGTCGCCGGCACTGTGGCCGAGCTCGTCGTTGAGGCGCTTGAAGTTGTCGATGTCGAGCAGGCCGATCGAGAGCTCGCCGCCGCTGCGTTCGAGGCGGGCACGCTCGGCCTCGAAGGCCTGCATGAGGCCGCGGCGATTCGCGATTTGCGTCAGCTGGTCGGTGGAGACTTCGTCGGAAAGCCGCTTCATCTCGTCTTCGAGTTCGGTCACGCGTCGTGTCAGTCCGGTCGCCTTGCTGTGCTCCTCCTGCAGGCGCTCCTGGGTCTGCTGCACCAGCGTCTGCACGGCGCGGCTTTCGGCGACCATCTCGCGGACGACGCCGGTCAGGCTCTCCAGCGAGTCCGAATCCTCGATCACCGAGGCGTAGCGGCCAACGCTCGCGTGGAAATTGCCGGTCTTCGAGCCGAGCTCGCCGAGCTCGGCGAGCATTTGCGTGATGAGGCTCTTCAAGGCGTCTCGCGCCTTCTCGCGCTCGCCGCGAACCTCTCGATGTCGCATCCTGGTGTGATGGAGGATGTCGCTGACGGCGCGTACGCCGCGAGCCGTGAGGCCTTCGTCGATCTTGACCCGCATCGCCTCGCACTGGCCCTTGACCCAGCTGCCGTCTTCGGCGAGATCGGTCAGGCTCGACGTCAGCTCGCCGCACAGCTTGCCGAGCTGCTCGAACAGGTGGTGCCGATGCTGTAGGACACGTTCAGCGCGGTGCAGGAGCAGCGCAGTCTCGTCGGCAAGGGCTGCCGTGGCGCCCTCCTCGGCCATCTGGGCGAGCAGGCGGTCGAGGTCGCTGGCGAGCGCCCGGTTGGCGTCGTCGTGGCGGGGCAGTGCCTGCTGCAAGGCATGGCCGAGGCTGCGGGCAACGCGGTCCCAGGCCGGCGCCGGACCGGCGCCCGGCGCGACCTCGGTGCCCGGCGTGGCAGCGAACCGCTGCAATTCGCCGGGATCGACCGCTACCGCTACCGCTACCGCCATCGGCATCGGCATCGCCATCGGCATCGGCATCGCCACGATCGCCGCTGGCGTCACGGCGTCGAGCACTGCGACATCGGTCGCGGCGGCATCGCTTTCCCAGCTGTTGACAAGCTGCGAGAGCCGCTGTTGCAGCTTCCTGGCGTCGGTGCGGCTGCCGGCGAGCACGCGCTGGATGGCTTCCTTGCGGCGCGCCGGCGTCCAGTTGTGGCCGCCGCGCTCGATGCCGCGAAGGATGCGCTCGACCAGCGTCGCCAGCGCATCGGCGATCGGCTCGGCTTCGCCAGACTCCTGACGATAGGCGCGGGCGTAGTTCTCGGGCGTCGGCTCGAGTCGGTCGAGGGCCAGCTTGCGAAGCGCCGCCTTGGCGACCTGAGCGACGGCGATCTCGGGCTTGCCGAGCGATGCGGGGCGCGTGGCGTTCATGCGGATCCGGTCAGCCTAGCGGTGTGGTGCTGCGTGAATCGCGCCCGCGGATCGCGCGCGGCGGCTCCGGTACATCGCCCGCCGAGGCCTGACCGATCCACGGCGCTTTCTTCGGCAGCACGGTCTGCTGCAACCAGCGCTCGATGTCTTCGGGAGCCTGCGGCTTACTGAACAGAAACCCCTGCATGATCCCGCAACCAAGGCGGTGCAGGACCTCCATCTGGCGGAGGTTTTCCACACCTTCGGCGATGACGCGCAGGCCGAGCGACCGGGCCAGGGCAATGATCGCTGTGACGACCGCCGAGCTCTGCGGCGTCATGCCGAGATCGCGCACGAAGCTGCGGTCGATCTTGAGCTCGCTGATCGGCAGCGTCGTGAGATAGGCGAGCGACGAGTAGCCGGTGCCGAAGTCGTCGATCGAGATCTCGACACCAATCTCGTTGAGCCGGTGCAGCGACGGGATCACGTTCTGCAGGTCCTTCATCAGGCCCGTCTCGGTGATCTCGAGCTCGATCATGTGGTGCGGCACGCCGTAGGTCGTGACCGCGTTGTGGATGTACTCGACGAGATCGGTACGCTCGAACAGGCGGTTCGGCAGGTTGACGGCGATCGAGTCGGCGAAGCCGAAGTTGTCCTGCCAGATGCGGGCTTGGCGTGCCGCCTCGCGGATCGCCCACTCGCTGAGCGGGATGATGAGGCCGGTCTCTTCGGCGAGCGGGATGAAGTCGCCCGGCGCCACAAGGACGCCGTGGCGGCGCCAGCGCATCAGCGCCTCGGCGCCGACCATGCGGGCGCCGCGGACGTCGATTTTCGGCTGGTAGTGCAGGACCAGTTCGTTGCGCTCGATCGCCTTGTGCAACGCGCTCTCGAGCTCGAGCTTCTCGCGGCCCACGCCTGCGAGCGTCGGCCGGTACAGCGACGACGAATTGCGGCCGGCCGACTTCACCGCGTACATCGCGATGTCGGAATTGCGCAGCAGGTCGGCCACATTCGCACCGTCGCGCGGGAAGATGGCGATGCCGACGCTGGCGGTCACGAAGCATTCCTGCATGCCGATCGTGATCGGCTTTCTCATCACCTCGAGGATGCGCGACGCGACGCGTTCGGCGTCGGCTTCGTCGATCACTTCCGGCAGCAGCGCCACGAACTCGTCGCCGCCGAGCCGGCCGACCGCTTCGAGCGTGCGGTGCGAGCGCACGCCGACGCTTTCGAGCGAACTCTCTAGGACCTGGTCGGAGTGGCGCACGCAAGAGCGCAGCCGCCGCGAGACTTCGATCAGCAACTCGTCGCCGGCGCCGTGGCCGAGGGTGTCGTTGATGACCTTGAAGCGGTCGAGATCGATGAGCAGCAGCGCCACCTGGTGGCCGAGCCGGCGGCCGTGCTCGAGCGCCTTCTCGGCGCGCCAGATGAGCTGGCGGCGGTTCGGCAAACCCGTGAGGGTGTCGAAGTTGGCGAGGTGGCGGATGCGGTCTTCGGCGAGGCGCCGGTCGGTCACGTCCTGGACGATGCCGGTGTAGCCGATCAGGTTGCCATGCTCGTTGAACTCGGGCTCGGCCTCGATGTGGACGATCCGCTGGCGGGCGTCCTGCAGACGCGCGTGGACGTCGGTGGCGAGCACGGTGCTGCGCTCCATGGCGCTATGCGTGAGCTCGAGAAAGGCACTGCGTTCTTCGTCGGGCACCATCCTGAGAAGAGTCCGAAAGGCTGGCTTCTCGCCGGGGCCGAAGCCGAACACGCGCAGGCCTTCGATCGAGAACACCGGCCCGCCCTGGCCGCGCCGCCAATCGAAGCTGCCCATCCGCGCCAGGTCCTGGGCACGCGCCAGCCGCGACTTGCTGCGCTCGAGCTCGACGCGGGTTCGCGACGCCCGCAGCAGATAGCGCAGCCGCCCGCACAGCAGGCTCCACTGCGGCGACTTGACGAAAAAGTCGGTGGCGCCGGCCTCGTAGGCACGCGCGATCGAGGCGTCGTCGTCGAGGCCGGTAAGCATCAGGACCGGGAGCGATTCGAAGCCGGGCAGCACGCGCAGTTCGCGGCAGGTATCGAAGCCATCGAGACCCGGCATCACGGCATCGAGCACGACGATGTCGGGCAGCCAGTTGGCCAGGACTTGGATTGCCTTTTCGCCGTTCGATGCTTCGGTAACGTCGAAGCCCTGGTCGCGCAGGGCCACCGACGTCAGCAGCAGGTTGACTTCGTCGTCGTCGACGAGAAGAACCCGGGGGCGTTCGGGGAGGTCGTCGGCGAACGGCGCGGCTCGCAGAGTCATTGCAGTGGCTTCAAGAGGGGGCTTACGGCTTCTAACACGGCCCCGAGTTCGCGGTCCATGGCATCGAGCCGATCGTCGAGCCCGGAGAGCGCCCCGGTACGAAGCTGCGTCTCGATTTCGGCACAAAGTCGCGACAGCGTGAGGGCGCCGATGCTCGCCGACGACGACTTCAGCGTGTGAGCAACGAGGCGCACGCCATCCATATTTTTGCCGCGGCGGGCCTCGACGAGTTGCCTGGACAAGCGAATCGCGGAGGTCTCGAAGGCAGCAAGCACCCGCTCGAGCAAGTGGTTCTTGCCCCTGGGGTCGAGGTCGCGCAGCCGCTGCAGCGCATCGGCATCGAGGATGGTGGCGCTGGCGTCGCTCAAGGAGAGGCAATCGAGTCGGGCACGAGCGTCTATTTTCGGCCCAGCGGGACCAGACTTGAACGATGCTGCCGCCGCAGACCCCATCGCCTCGCAATCCGACGCTGCTGCGGTGCCGCCTTTGGTTCCGCCGAGCATCGAGTGTCGGCCCACCCCCTGTTCACGGGGGGCTGCGTTTTACCGGGAGGGGTCCAACCTAGAATCGCGATCGAATCGGGAACTTTTCCCGATTCACGCGGCAAAAATAACGAACAAGGGGTGTAACCGTGTGGCTGACTCGCGCTAGGTCTGTTCTTTCTACCGCCTTCCTCACTGCGGCGGCTCTGTTCGGCACGGCCGCACCGGCCCACGCAGCACTCTACAGCGGCAGCTGGGATCCCAATTACGGGTCGATCTTCCCGAATGTCGGCTGGGGCGCTTCAGCGGTGTTCGACGTTCCTAGTTCGTGCCTCGCGCTCGGCACCGGCAACAACATTCCGATCAGCGGCAACTGCGCCGGCTTCAGCGTGGTCAGCGCCGAGGTCGATCTCTACAACGTCGCCAATCCGGGTGCGATCCTGGGCTCCTACGCCCTCGACCCGAACGTGATCGTCAACGGAATCAACCTCGCCGGCGGCAAGTTGACCGGCATCGACACCGGCTTTTTCAGCTACTTCGTGCCCACGCTCGGCATCGCAGGAAGCGGCAACTATTCGTTCAGCCTGCTCCTGTACGGCGGCAATCTGGCGCAGCTCGTCTATGCCGACCCGATCGCGACATCGCCAGGCTGCGATTTCCTGCCGGTGGGTGGTGCTCACTGCGGACTCTCGGACAACCCGGCCATCGGCAACTTCACTGCCCTGCCCGTTCCCGAACCGGAAACCTACGCCCTGATGCTCGCCGGCCTCGGCGCCATCAGCTTCGCCGCCCGCAGACGCCAGCGCAGTTAAGCGGTCGCGGGCTCGGCAAGCGGCAACAGCGCGAGGCGCACGGCGTCGTCGATCTGCCACTGCTGCGCGTTGCTCCACGCGGTCGCGAACGGCACGTCGGTCAGCGCTGACCGCAACAGCTCGACGAGCACCTGCCAGTGCAGCTCGCCGCGCGGCGAGCGGATCAGGCCCAGACGGTCGCGCGTTTTCGTCGCTGTGGCGGCCAGGCTGACGGCAATGTCGACCTTGCCCTCGGCCCGGGCCAGTTCGGCATGGACCTCAAGGCAGCCGACCAGCTCCTCGCGCATCTCGAAGGCCTGGAAGGCGCGCAACGCTTCCGACAGGCGCTGGCGTGCCGACGAGAGATCGCCGACCTGCAGGTCGACCCGCGCCAGCGCCCGCAGCGCGTTCGCCTCGCCCCGCTTGTCGCCGGCCTCGCGGCAGACCGTGAGCGAGCGTTTGAAGCGGTGGCTGGCCTGCAAATGATCGGCCATCTCGAACGCGACTTCGCCGAGCATCAGCTCGCACTCGCCTTCGACCTCCTGATGGCGGATGTCGCGCGCGATCGCGAGGCACTGCTGGAGATTCGAGCGTGCCGACACGTCGTCGCCCTGATAGAGGCCGATCTGGCCGAGATGCAGCAGTCCGATCGCTTCGCCGATGCGGTCTTCGAGGCTCCGGAAGATCTTCAGCGCCTCGCTTTCGCCCGCTGCCGCGCCGCTTGCGTCGCCGGCCTGCAGGCGCGCCATCGACAGCGTTGACAGGGTGGCGGCGATGTCGACCTCGCTGCCTTGCGCCCGCCGCAGATCGAGGCAGGTCTCGAGCATCTTCCGCGCCTCGGCATGGTCGCTCTGGTTCTCGGCCAGCGCCGCGCCGACGTAGAGCGCCCAGGCCTGCGCGACCGCGGAGGCCTGGATGACGGGCTGCGCCAGCGCCGCCTGGACGAGCTTTCGGCCTTCCGTCGAGTAGCCTCGGAGAATCCAGAAGTTCTGCATCGCGACCGCGAACTTGACGGCCACGAACGGGTCGACGCCGCCGGCGAGCGCCAGCGCGATGGCGCTGCGGATGTTGTCGAGCTCGCGTTCGACCTTCCAGAGCCAGTCGGCCTGATCCGGCCCTCGCAGGCCCTTGTTCGCCGTCTTGGCCATCGCGAAGTAGTGGTCGCAATGGCGCGTTGCAGTCTCGGCCGCGTCGCCTCGCAAGGCCAGCTTCTCGCGGGCGTACTCGCGGATCGTCTCGAGCATGAGGTAGCGGGCTCCGTCGTCGCGCTCGTCGAGCGTCACGAGCGACTTCTCGATCAGCGAGCCGAGCAGATCGAGGACGTCGTCGTTCTCCACCTCGCCGCCGCCGCACACCGCCTCGGCAGCGGCGAGGTTGAAGCCGCCCACAAAGACGCCGAGCCGGGCCAGCACGATCTGCTCGGCGGGCTCGAGCAGTTCGTACGACCAGTCGACGAGCGCTCGCAGGGTCTGCTGGCGCTCCTGGAGCACGCGCGATCCGCCGGTCAGCAGCTTGTAGCGGTCCTTGAGGCGGGCGTTGATGTCGGCGACGGTAAGGGAGCGGATTCGGGCCGCCGCCAGCTCGATCGCGAGCGGAATGCCTTCCAGCCGCGCCACCAGCTCGGCCACCGCCGGCGCTTCTCGCTCGTTGAGCGAAAAGCCCGGCTTGTGCAACTGGGCGCGTTCGACGAACAGGCGCACCGCCGTCGAACGCGACAACGCCTCGATGCCGTCGCCCCGCGCCGGCACGGGCAGCGGCAGCAGCGGGTAGCACTGCTCGCCCGGCGCGTGCAGCGGCTCGCGGCTCGACGCCAGGATGCGCACGTGGGGCGCGACCTTGAGGATGGCGCTCGCCATCTGCGCCGACGCCTTCACCACGTGTTCGCAGTTGTCGAGGATGAGCAGGGTGCGCTGGTTCCTCAGGTGCGCGCACAAGGTCTGCAGCATCGGCCGATCGGGCTCTTCGCGCACGCCGAGCGCCTGCGCCGTCTCGCTGACGATGAGAGCCGGATCGCTGATCCGCGCGAGGTCGAGGAACCAGACGCCGCCGGGGAAATGATGGATTTGCTCGGCCGCGGTCTGCAGCGACAGGCGGGTCTTGCCGAGCCCGCCCATGCCGAGCAGGGTCAGCAGGCGTGCGGCGCCCAGGAGGGCCTGCACTTCAGCCAGTTCACGCTCGCGACCGATGAACGACGTCGCCTGGTGCGGCAGGTTGTTCGGGATCTCGTGGACCGGCAGCCACCACTCGCCCATCGAGACGACGCGATGCGCCTTGTCGCCGTCGGCGGGGCGGACGAACACGCCTTCCGGATGACCGATCTCGAACAGCTCGACCGGATCGGTCACGCCCTTGATTCGCCAGTGGCCATGCGAGACCAGCTTGTGGTCGCTCTGGCCGAGGTGCTCGCGGGCGGCCGCCGACAGCAGCGTCTGGCCACCGCGGGCCAGGGCCATGACGCGTGCGGCGAGCGGCTTGGCCAGGCCGTCGACCTCGAGCGGCTTGGCGCCACGCGCGATGTCCTCGGCGC
>JAYVNL010000018.1:0-21606 GCA_043758495.1 Rhizobacter sp. | reverse complement strand
CATCACCCGGCCGATGCTCGGCTTCAAGACCTTTCGCTGCGCACGCATCCTGATCGCCGGCATCGAGGTCATGCACATGATCCGCAAAGGCCAGCTCGGCGATGTCAAAGACCGATCCTCGTCTGCAGCGAATCAGTTCTACCCGCTGGCTTTCTGATCGGTGTCGGCCTCGCACCAATGCTTGGCCTCATCGCGCTATTGCGACAAAACCGTCAGTGTCGCTTCGAACAAATACGAGCTGCTGATGATGATCAACATCCTGTTGATCGCCCTGGGCACCTTCATGGACATGGCGCCGATGATCCTGATCTGCACGCCGATCCTGCTGCCGGTGATCCTGAAGTTCGGCATCGACCCGGTCCACTTCGGGATGATCCTGCTCGTCAATTCCGGCATCGGCCTGATCACACCGCCGGTCGGGCCGACCCTCTTCGTCGGCTGCGCCATCGGCAAGGTGACGATGGAGGAAGTGTCGAGGGAGCTCTGGCCGTTCTACGGCGCCATGTGCATGGCGCTGCTGATCGTGACCTACGTTCCGGCAATCTCGCTCTGGCTGCCGCACCTGCTGGCGAGGTAGTCAGGCGAGCGATTTCGCGCGCCGCTCGCCGTCGACCTCGACATACTGCCAGATCTGCTCGCGAAACAACGGCCTGCGATAGCCGCTGACCCAGGGATGCGAGAAGTCGGCGGCGATGCGGTGGCAGTGGACGCGATACGGCATGTAGGCGATCCCGATCTCGCTCGCCTTCTTGAACAGCTCGGCCCGCTCCGGGCCGTCGGGCAGGTCGAGCATGCGGCGGTAGATGGCGTCGAACTCGGGGCGCTTGAAGCGGGCGAGGTTAGATTCGCCGATCGATTCGCTGTAGAGGAATTCAAGCATCCCCTGGCCATCGGGCTTGGTCGCGGTATCGCCGAGGAACCACATCTGTAGCTTGCCGGCGCGCGCGGCCTTGTAGTGCTCGGGCCACTGCGCCGCCTCGAAGCGGACACGGACGCCGATCGCGGCGAGGCTCTTTTGCCAGTTCTCGTTGTACTGGCGATCGATCTGCGAAGTTTCCGTGGCCATGGTCAGTAGCAGCGGCGAGCCATCGGGCCGCTCGCGCCAGCCGTCGGCATCGCGATCGAGATAGCCGTACATGTCGAGCAGGGCCTTGGCGCGGGCGACATCGTGACTGCTGTTGTCGGTGCGAAAGGCCGGGTCGTAGCCGTAGGTGCCCGGCGCCATGAACGCCTGCGCCGGAATCGCCTCGCCGCGGCGGATGATCTGCACTTCCTTCTCGATGTCGTAGGCCAGCTGGACGGCGCGGCGTAGTGCGACCTTGTCGGCCGTGTAGCCGCCGACCACCGGGTCTTCCATGTTGAAGTACGACATGGCGATATCGGCGCTGAGAGTGCGATTGAGGGCGATGCCCTGCTTGGCCAGGTTGGGCGCCAGCCGCCCGTTGGGCGCCGCCAGCGCGACCAGCTCGGTCGGCACGGTGGCCATGTCGGCCTGGCCATTGAGAAAGCTCAGCCAGCGCGGCTGGCCTTCCTCGATCACCGAGATCTCGACGCCGTCGTTCAGCGGCAGGCGGCGGCCGTTGAAGCGCTTGGCCCAGGCTTGGCCCTGGACGTCGTCGGCAGCGGGCTCGCTGTGATAGCGCTCGTCGCGAAAGCCCGGGTTTTTCTCGAGCACGATCTGCGAGCTGCGGCGCCACGACTTGATGCGATAGGGCCCGGTGCCGACCGGATGCGCAGCCAGGTCACGGCCATAGGCGAGCGCGACCTCGCGGGCCACGGCGGCGTAGTTCACCGACGCCAGCGTCGTCGCGAAGCGCGGCCGTGGCGCTGCCAGCTTGAACTGCACCGTGTGGCGATCGAGCGCGCGCAGGCCTTCGACCTCGCTCGCGTAGTCGAACGGCGTCTTGTCGCGAACCGCCTTCTCGCGCAGGGCACCGAGGCCGACGATGCCGTCTTCATTGAGAAGGCTGAAGAACGGGCTCTTGGTCGCGGGATCGAAGATCCGCTTGAAGGAAAAAACGTAGTCGGCGGCAACGAGCTCGCGCGGCTGGCCCTTGAAGGCGGGGTCGTCGGCGAAGAGGACGCCGCGCTTCATGCGCACCGTCCAGGTCCGGAAATCGGCCGAGACCTCGGGCAGGGCGGCAGCCGTGAGCGGCACCAGCCGGACCGGTATGGCGAGCGGGTCGTAGTCGAGCAGGGCCTCGAAGATGTGCGAGCTGATCCGGGTCGAATACAGATCGGCCGTCGCCGCCGGGTCGAACCCCGTCTCCGCCGCCGGCAGCAGGACGCGAAGCACGTTGGCGCCCTTGTTCTCGGCCGGCTGCGCGCCGGCAGCGGGCCAGGCGCCGACGCTCGCGCCTGCGAGAACGCTGGCAGCGCTGGCGGTGAAACGGCGTCGACCCGGTTGATGCGGCATGACTATGAGCTCCGTGATGCGGCGGCATTGTCGATGTCGACGTAGTGCCACCACTCCTGCCAGAAGATGGGGCGGCGGTAACCGACCACCTGCGGATAGGCCATGTCGGTGAGGATGCGGCTGAGGCGGAACTTGTACGGCATGTAGGCGACGGCGAGCTGCACCGCCTGCGCGAACAGGGCCGCGCGTTCCGGGCCGTCGGCGATCACCTTCAGGCGCCGGTAGATATCGTCCATCGCCGGTAGCTTGAAGCGGCCCATGTTCTGGCCGCCGATCTGGTGGCTGTCGTAGCGGGCGAGGGCGCCGATGCTGTCGGGCGCGTCGGCGCTGCTTCCCACCGACCAGACCATGAACTTGCCTGACCGCACCGCCTTCAGGTTTTCCGGCCACTGCGCGAACTTGAAGGCGACGCGAACGCCGATCGCGTCCATGTTCTGCTTCAGGAGTTCGTCGAGCTGGCGCTGGGTGTTGTCGGGCTGGCTCGACACCTCGAGCAGCAGCGGCGAGCCGTCGGGCCGCTCGCGCCAGCCGTCGCCGTCGCGGTCGACGAAGCCGAAGGTATCGAGCAGCCCCTTCGCACGCGACGGGTCGTAGTCGCCGAACTCGGTGCGCTCGTGGGGGTTGTAGGCGCTGGTCGACGGGATGATCGGCGACTGCGCCAGCGTCGCCTGGCCCTTTCGGATCAGGCGCGCCTCGCGCGGCAGGTCGAGCGCCAGGCCGACAGCGCGCCGCAACGCGATCTCGGCCGGCGTGTAGCCGCCGACCATCGGGCTTTCCATGTTGAAGAGCAGGTAGAGCGAACCGGGCTCGATCTCGCGGTAGCCGCGGATGCCCCGCTTGGCGAGGTTCGGCGCGACCTTGCCGCCAGGCATCGCGATGCCGACGAAGGTCGCGGGTACGCGCTCGATGAAGTCGGCCTCGCCATTGACGAACGACAGCCAGCGCGGCTGATCCTCCTCGACGATCGAGACCTCGACGCGGTCGATCATCGGCAGGCGCCGGCCCTTGAAGCGCGCCAGCAGGGCCTGGCCTTCGGCGTCGCCCTCGGCCGGCTCGGCGTCGTAGAAGACCTCGCGGAACTCGGCGCTCTTTTCGAAGACGATGCGCGAGCTGCGCCGCCACTGGACGAGCCTGAAGGGACCGGTGCCGACCGGGTGGGCGTCGACCTGGTCGCCGTAGAACTCGACGACCTCGCGGGCGACAGCGCCGTAGATGTCGCTCGCCGCCAGGTTCTGCGGGAAACGCGGGCGCGGCTCCTCGAGCCGAAAACGAACCGTGTAGCGGTCGATCGCACGCGCGCCTTCGATCTCGCGGTCGTAGTCGAACGGCTTCTTGCTGTCGAGGGCGGCCTTTCGCAGCTCGCCGAGACCGACGTACTTGTCGGCCTCGAAGCTCGTCCAGCCCGGGCTCGTGTTGGCCGGGTCGGCGAAGCGCTTGAGTGAGTACACATAGTCCTGCGCCACCAGCTCGCGCCGCTTGCCCTTGAACGCCGGATCGCTCGCGAAGAAGATGCCGGGCTGCAGGCGGATGGTCCAGACCCGGAAGTCCTCCGACGGCTCGGGCTCGCCCGCGGCCGTCAGCGGCTTGACCTTGACCGGCCGCGCCAGGTGGTCGTACTTGTAGAGCGACTCGAAGATGTGCGGGGTCAGCGTGCGCGAATAGAGGTCGATGATCTTGACCGGATCGAGGCTGGTCTCGGCGACGCGAAAGGCGTAGCACAGAACCTTGGGCCGCACCGCCGCCGCCGGCGATTGAGCATGCGCCGGCAGCACGCCGGCCAGCGCCGCCGAGGCGAGCAGATCGCGGCGCTTCATGGCGCCTGCCTCGCCTGGCGGGCAGCGTCGATGTCGACGAACTTCCAGAACTCGCGCAGGAAGACGTTGCGATGAAAGCCGATCAGCCACGGCTGCGCCAGGTCGGTGAAGATGCGGTGCACGTGCACCTTGTACGGCATGTAGGCGGTCATCAGGTCCTCGGCGCGCAGCATGACGGCGAGCCGCTCGGGGCCGTCGGGCATGCTCTTTTGCAGATCGAAGAGGCGGTTGTATTCCGGCAGGTCGAAGCGCGCCAGGTTGCTGAGGCCCTTGCTCGGCCCGTAGCCGAGGCGGAGGAAGTCGCCGCCGTCGGGCCCGGCCGAATTGCCGACGCCCCACATCATGAGCCTGCCAGCGCGCGAGGCCTTCAGGTTCTCCGGCCATTGCGCGACCTTGAAGACCATGCGCACGCCGATCGCGTCCATGTTCTTCTTCCATTGCAGGGTCAACTGACGGCTGAGGTTATCGGGCTGGGTCGCGTATTCGATGACCAGCGGCGAGCCGTCGGGGCGCTCGCGCCAGCCGTCGCCGTCGCGGTCGAGAAAGCCATACGTGTCGAGCAGGGCGAGGGCGCGGGCGCGGCTGAACTCGCCCATCTCGGAGCGCAGGTGCGGCACGAACCCCGTCGAGCCCGGGCCGATGAACTGATGGCCGACGATGGCCTGGCCGCGCCGAACCTGGCGGATCTCGTTGTCAGTGTCGACGGCCAGCGAGATGGCGCGGCGCAGCGCCACCTGCGCGGCCGTGTAGCCGCCGACGACCGGGTCCTCCATCGAGAAGTACGAAAGCGCGAGGTCCGAGCGCGGATAGCGCACGGCGTACAGGCCGCGCCGGGCAAGGTTCGGCGCGATCTTGTCGTTCGGCAGCGCGACCGTGGTGAAGTCTTCCGGCACCTGCTCCAGCATGTCCATCTCGCCGCCCAGGAACGCCAGCCAGCGCGGCTGCGCTTCTTCGATGATGCTGATCTCGACGCGGTCGATCATCGGCAGCTTTCGGCCCCGCAGCCGGGCCACCGCGGCTTCGGCGACGGCGTCGCCGGCCGGCGCCTGCTCGTCGTAGAACTGGTCGCGATAGGCCGGGTTGCGGTCGAGCACGATCTGCGAGTTTCGCCGCCAGCGCCCGAGCACGAAGGGGCCGGTACCGACGGGGTGCTCGTTGATGCGGTCGCCGTAGGCCTCGACGACCTCGCGCGCGACCGCGCCGGCCACCGACGCGTCGCTCAGCACGTCGTCCAGGCGCGGGTTGCCGCTCGCCAGTCGCACCTGCAGCGTGTAGCGGTCGAGGGCGCGCAGGCCCGCAACCTCGCGGTCGTAGTCGAAGGGCTTGCCGGCCAGGGCCTCGCGGCGCAGCTCGCCGAGGCCGAGGATCTGCTGCTCCTCGATCGACGACAGGTGCGGGCTCTTCCAGCGCGGGTCGAGGTGGCGCTTCAGGCTGTAGACGTAATCGGCCGCGATCAGCTCGCGCGGCCGGCCCTTGAAGGCCGGGTCAGGCGTGAAGAAGATGCCGGGCCGGATGCGGATCGTGAAGGTCTTGAAGTCGTCGCTCGTCTCCGGCATGGCCGCGGCGGTCGAGGGCCGCAGCGCCACCGGGCGGGCGAGGAAGGCGTACTGGAACGGCGCTTCGAAGATGTTGGTGATGACGACGCGCGAGTAGTAGTCCGAGACCGACGCCGGATCGAAGCCGGTCTCGGCGACGCGAAAGGCGTAGCGCAGCACCTTGGCGGCCGAGGCCGCGCCGGCCGGCGCGGCCGGCTGTGCCCTCGCCGCCGATGCCGCCGACAGCAGCACGGCGAAAGCAGTGGCAACAGCGGCGGCGGCAAGGCGAGGCATGAGCCCGAGTCTAAGGAGGTCGACCTGCCTTTAGACTCACGACCTTGCCGCCCTCGCGGCCCTTCCCCGCGGACGCGCCCTTTCGCGAATGACGGCCTATCTGATCCGGCGCCTCTGGCAGATGATCCCGACGCTGCTCGGCGTTGTCCTCCTCGTTTTCTTCCTCTTCAAGGCGTTCGGCGGCGATCCGGCCGAAGTGCTCGCCGGCCTCAACGCCTCGCAGGCCACCGTCGACGCGATCCGCGACCAGCTCGGCCTCAACCAGCCCTGGTACGTGCAGCTCGGCATCTACCTGAAGGGCATCGTCACCTTCGACTGGGGTCGCAGCTGGGCCACCAACGAATCGGTCGCCCACCTTTTTGCGACGCGCCTACCGGCCACCCTCACGGTGATGATCCCGATCCTGCTCCTCGACACGCTGCTGGCGCTGCCGATCGCGATGTGGGTGGCCTACCGGCGCGGCTCGCTCGGCGACCGCGCGATCATGATCGGCAGCACGCTCGCGCTCTCGGTCTCGTTCCTCGTCTACATCATCATCGGCCAGTACGTGTTCGGCTTCCAGCTCGGCTGGTTCCCGGTCCAGGGCTGGAGCGACAGCGTCGTCACCAACCTCGTGACCTACGTGCCGCTGCCGGTGATGCTGGCGCTGATGGTCGGGCTGGCGCCGCAGACGCGCCTGTACCGCACCTTCTTCCTCGACGAGCTCGGCCACGACTACGTGCGCACCGCGCGCGCCAAGGGCATGACCGAGAAGACGGTGCTGTTTCGCCACGTGCTGCGCAACGCGATGGTGCCGATCCTCACCAACGTCGGCCTGGCGCTGCCCGGCATCTTCGTCGGCTCGTTCCTGATCGAGGTCTTCTTCTCGATCCCCGGCCTCGGCCGCGAAATCATCCTGGCCGTGAACCGCAACGACTACCCCGTGATCCAGGCCCTCACCATCTACCTCGCGGTGCTGACCATGGTCATCAACCTCGCCGTCGACATCCTCTACAAGGTCGTCGATCCCCGGGTGGTGCTCAAGTGATCCGGCGGTCGACATGAGCGCCGTCCTGCCTGCCAGCGCTTCCCCGGCCGGCCCTGCCATCGTCCGCTCCGAGGGCGTCTGGCACGCTGCCTGGCGGCGGCTGACGAAAGACCGGCTCGGCATGGCCGCGATGGCCGTGGTGGGGCTCTTCGTGGCGATGATCCTGCTTACGGCGACCGGCATCGTCGCCAAGGGCTGGCAGCGCGAAGTCGGCGTGCCGAGCGCACCGCCGACCTTCATGGGCCCGGCCGCCGTGACCGAAGCGGCGGCGGCGCTGGCGCCGAGCGGGCCGCGCGTCGACATCTCGGCCGTCGACCCGCTGGCGCCGCGCTACCAGGAGTGGGCCGAGCGCGCCGCCAAGTACAAGACCGTCGAGCAGCCGAAGGCCGAGACGCTGCCGTTCGGCGGCGACCGCACCGGCCGCGACGTTCTCGCCAAGGCGATGAAGGGCACCCAGACCTCGGTCTTCGTCGGCCTGCTCGGCGCCCTCGTGGCCACCGTCATCGGTACCCTGCTCGGGGCGCTGGCGGGCTTCTTCGGCGGCAAGGTCGGCGACTTCCTCGAGTGGCTCTACAGCGTCTTCACGTCGATCCCCGACATCCTGCTCATTCTCTCGTTCGCGGTCATCTTCGGGCGCGGCATCGGCTCGGTCGCGATCATCCTGGCGCTGGTCGGCTGGACCGGCGTGTACCGGCAGGTCCGCGCCGAGTTCATCAAGCATTCCACCCGCGACTACGTGCGCTCGGCCGAGGCGATCGGCGCCTCGACGGCCTCGCGCATGTTCCGCCACATCCTGCCCAACGTGAGCCACGTGATCCTGGTCCGGATGTCGCTTCTGGTCGTGTCGTTCATCAAGTTCGAGGTGATCCTGTCGTACCTCGGCCTCGGCGTCGGCGTCGACGACGTGTCGTGGGGGACGATGCTCGCCGAGGCGCAGAGCGAGCTGATCCTCGGCTACTGGTGGCAGCTGGTCGCCGCCACCACCTTCATGGCCGTCTTCGTCACCGCCTTCTCGCTGATGACCGACGCCCTGCGCGACGCCCTCGACCCGAAGTTGCGGGGGCTGGAATGAACAACCTGCTCTCCATCGCCGACTTGCGCGTCTCCTTTCGCGTCGGCCGCGACAACGGCGTGGTCCAGCGCGTCGAGGCGGTCAAGGGCATAAGCTTCGAGGTGCCCGAGAACACCACGGTCGCCCTCGTCGGCGAGTCGGGCTCCGGCAAGAGCGTGACGGCGATGTCGATCCTCAACCTGCTGCCCGAGAACGCCGAGCGCTCGGGAAAGATCTCGTTCCGCGGCCGCGACATGCTGGCGGCGTCGATGGCCGAGCTGCAGGGGTTGCGCGGGCGCGAGATCGCCTGCGTGTTCCAGGACCCGATGAGTTCGCTGAATCCGGTGTTCACGGTCGGCCAGCAGATTGCCGAGCCGCTCATGAAGCACCTCGGCATGGGCGCCCGCCAGGCCCGGGCCCGCGCCGAAGCGCTGCTCGCCGAGGTCGGCATGCCGGAGCCGAAGCGGCGGCTCTCGGCCTACCCGCACCAGCTCTCCGGCGGCCAGCAGCAGCGCGTGATGATCGCGATGGCGATCGCCTGCGAGCCCAAACTGCTGATCGCCGACGAGCCGACCACCGCGCTCGACGTCACCATCCAGCGCCAGATCCTCGAGCTGCTCGGGCGGCTGAAGGAGCAGCACCGCATGAGCATGCTGTTCATCAGCCACGACCTCGGCGTCGTCGGCGAGATCTCCGACCACGTCGTCGTGATGAGGAACGGCATCGTCCGCGAGCAGGCCCCGGTCGCCGGCATCTTCGCGGCGCCGCAGGACGCGTACACCAAGGCGCTGCTCGCCTGCCGGCCGACGCTCGAGCAGCGGGCGCCGCGGCTGCTCGTGGTCGACGATCACGTCGCCGGCCGCGGCGCCGCCGTCAACGCCACCGTCAAGACCAAGGACGCCAACGCCCGCGTCGTCATCGACGCCGCCAACCTGACCAAGAGCTTCTGGATCCGGAGCGGCGTCTTCGGTCGCAAGGAATTCCGGGCGGTCAAGGGTGCGAGCTTTCGCCTGCGCGCCGGCCACACGCTCGGCATCGTCGGCGAGTCGGGCTCGGGCAAGACCACGCTCGGCCTGACGCTGCTGCGCCTTCACGAGCAGAGCGGCGGCCCGGTCGGCGGCACCGCCGTGTTCGACGGCCGCGACCTGCTGGCGCTCAGCAAGGCCGAGCTGCTGCCGATGCGAAAGCGCATCCAGGTCGTGTTCCAGAACCCGTACGCCTCGCTCAATCCGCGCTTCACGGTCGGCCAGACGCTGCTCGAGCCGATGACGATCCACGGCGTCGGCGCCAATGTGGGCGACCGCGATGCCCGGGCCCGCGCCCTGCTCGCGAAGGTCGGCCTCGACGACAGCGCGATGCAGAAGTACCCGCACGAGTTCTCGGGCGGCCAGCGCCAGCGCGTCGCCATCGCCCGCTGCCTCACGCTTTCGCCCGAAGTGCTGGTGCTCGACGAGGCGGTGAGCGCGCTCGATGTGTCGGTGCAGGCCCAGGTGCTCAATCTCCTGAAGGACCTGCAGGACGAACTCGGCCTGACCTACATCTTCATCAGCCACGACCTCGCCGTGGTCCGCTTCATGGCCGACGAGGTGCTGGTGATGAAGGACGGCGAGGTCGTCGAGCAAGCCGACGTCGCGGCGATCCTCGACCATCCCGAGCAGGAATACACGCGCCGGCTGCTGTCGGCGATTCCGCGCGGCCACGTCGCCGCGGCGGCTGCGTCGCCCGTCGCGTAACCAATCGCTTGCTGGCCCGACGCCCTGCGTCGGCGCTGTAACGGGTTGCATCGCGGGCGCTGCATTTGGTCGGCACGGCGCGCCGCTTCACGTCCGGCCGGCGCGGCGTTCGTGCGCGGCGTCACGTCTGCCGGCTGGCATAAACGTTGCGCAGTCCGTGGCATGCTGCCTCGCCCCAAGACCCACGCCGTCCAGGCCGCCACGCCGTCGCTGTGGCCGGGCATGGCCGATGGCCGCTCCAGCGCCTCGTCGCTGCTCCGCATGGGCCTGCAGGCATCGCCGCGAAGCGCGCCGTCGACCCGCCTCTTCACCGAGCGACCTCTGCTTTTGCGGCAACGCGTGCCGTCGACCCAGCTCAGCCTGTTTGGATCGGGAGGGTCGCGCTGAGCTGGTCCACGAGCGTTTTTCCGGCTCCCCTTTCTTCGTCTTCCTGCTCACACTCGTGGCTTCAAGCAGGAGACGGATCCATGGCCCTCCCTTCGCACGCTCGCCGCGTGCTCGCTGCCGTCGCGGTGCTCGCCGCCATGGCCGCCGCCCCCGCCTTCGCGCAATCTTCAGTCGCGTCATGGCCGAGCCGGCCGGTCCGCATCGTCGTGCCGTTCGCTCCCGGCGGCACCACCGACATCCTGGCCCGCGCCCTCGCGCCCGAGCTCGGCAAGGCGTTCGGGCAGAGCTTCCTTGTGGAGAACAAGGCCGGCGCGGGCGGCAACCTCGGCGCTGACCAGGTCGCCAAGTCACCGGCCGACGGCTACACGCTGCTGATGGGCACCGTCGGCACGCAGTCGATCAACCCGGCCCTGTATCCGAAGATGCCGTACGACGCGGCAAGGGACTTCGCACCGATCTCGCTCGTCGCCGGCGTGCCCAACGTGCTCGTCGTCAACCCGCAGAAGGCCCGGGACAACGGCATCACCGACGTCAAGTCGCTCATCGCCTACGCGAAGGCGCATCCGGGCCGGCTCAACGTCGCTTCGAGCGGCAACGGCACCTCGATCCATCTCTCCGCCGAGCTCTTCAAGACGACGACCGGCACATTCATGGTCCACATCCCGTACAAGGGCTCGGGGCCGGCGCTGCTCGACCTGATCGGCGGCGGCACCGACCTGATGTTCGACAACCTGCCCTCGGCGCTGCCGCAAATCAGGGGCGGCAAGCTGACCGCGCTCGCGGTCACGAGCGGCGAGCGCAGCGCCGCCCTGCCCGACGTGCCGACCGTCGCCGAGGCTGGCGGCCTGAAGGGCTTCGAGGCAAGCTCGTGGTTCGGCCTGCTGGCACCGGTCGGCACGCCGGCCGAGATCGTCAATCGCATCCAGCAGGAAACGGCCAAGGCGCTGGCGTCGCCGGCGTTGAAGGAGCGGCTGCTGGCGCAGGGCGCGATTCCGAGCGGCATGGCGCCGGCCGAGTTCGGCCGCTTCATCGCGGCCGAGGCGAAGAAGTGGGCGGCGGTGGTGAAGGCGTCGGGCGCGAAGGTGGACTGAAGCTCCCCGACCCGCTCCTTGACTGCGCCACGCTGCCGGCGGCTGGCCGTGCTCGGCCGCCGCCAAACGTCAGGCGCGCCAACAAGGCTTCCATGGGCCCGCGCTCGTGGCGCTTCAGCCACCACAGGCTCCACGGCACCTGCACGCCGAAGAAGTGGCGACGCGGCGATTCAGTCGCTCTTCTCGCGCTCGACCGCCCTCTCGATCTCTTCCTTCACCTTCCTCGCGCCCCGCTGTGCCAGCAGCGGATCGAGGTCGGCCTGCGGCGCGACCTTGCGGGCGACTTCGTCGAGCGTGTCGGGGTCGGTCATGAGAGCGTGCGCCAATGCCGAGACGGCGCAGATGGCGCGCCGTTGCACGTGCATCGGCAGCTCGAGCGTGCTGTTGACGATGACGTGATAGCGGACGCTGTCGACCGCCGGCGGTGCCAGCCCCCAGCTCTCGCAGAGCGCTGCGCCCAGGGTGTCGTGGCTGACGCCGAACTCGGTGTGCTCGAGCATCAGCAATTCCTCGTCGTTCTTCGCGGCTTCGAGCATCCCCCGGTAGCGCTCGGTGGCGTGGCGGAACATCACCGCCTTGCCGCACTCCTCGAAGATGCCGGCCGAATGCGCGGCCCAGGGGTCGATGCCGAGCGAGTGACCGATGCGGCCCATCAGCAGGCCGCGCACACGCGCCCGCTGCCAGAGCGGCTCGAGCTCCGGCGATGCCGGGAAGACGGCGCGAAGGCCCATCTCGAAGGTGACCGACGCGACCTCGCGGGTGCCGAGATAGGTGATCGCCTGTTGCACGCTCTGGACGCGGCCACGCAGCCCGTACATCGCCGAGTTCACCGCCTTCAGCACCGCCGCCGCCAGCGCCATGTCGGAGCTGATGAGCAGGCTCGCCGCGCCGAGATCGACCTCGTCCTCGGCCAGCAGAAGCGACAACCGGACGAGCACGTCGGGCTGCGACGGGATGTCGACGTCGAGCAGGCGGCGAGGGTTCTTCTCTTGCATGGCGGTGACCGGCGGCGCCAAAAGGCGACACGCGATGGTAGCCACCGAAGGCATCGCGAAAGCGCAGTAGCGCGGTAGCTAAGCGGCACAATTCGTGCGATCGGGGCAGCCGCCTGAGCGAAGTCCCATGCGGGCGACTCATCGTGACGAGATGCCGGCCCAATGAAAAGGGGCACCGGTTTCCGGCGCCCCTTTTTTACCGCCGGACTGTCATCCCGACGAGCGGACCCTTCTTTAGCGGCCCTTTGTCTCCCCGCCTGCACCCGCTCGGGCACCAACCGGGTGCCTTCACAAGAGGCAGAAATCTAGCGCGCGCCCCGATTCGAAGCACGAGGGCTTTCCCGGTGCGTGGCGGTGCGCCTCAGGCAGCCACCGCCGGCAGCGTCAGGACGACGCGGGTGCCCCGGCCCGCACCGCTGGTGATGGCGACATCGCCATCGTGCAGCTCGGCGATGCGCTTGACGATGGCCAGGCCGAGACCGCGGCCGCCGACTGCGGTGGCCGGCGCCACGGTCGGCCGGCTTTGGTAGAAGCGGTCGAAGAGCAGCGGCAGATCGGCGACCGGAATGCCCGGGCCGTCGTCGGCGACGCTGACCTCGACGCGGCCGTCGACATGCAGCGCCGACAGCACGACGCTGCTGCCGCGCGGGCAGAACTTCAGCGCGTTGTCGACGAGGTTGGCGACGGCCCGTTCGAACAGCTCGACGTCGAGCCGCGCCCGCGGCCCCGGCCCCGGCGCACCGTGATCGGCACGCAGCTGCACGCCCTGGCGAGCGGCCCGCTCGGCGAAGCGAAGGGCGATGTCGTCGATCAGCTCGCCGGCATCGACGGCATCGCGCCGCAGATGGAACTCGGGCTCGTCGAGCTCGGCGAGGTCGCCGAGCGACTGCACCATGCGCCCGGCGTTGCGGGCGTTGCGAAGGGCGATCTCGACGAGGCGACGGTCGTCGCCGCGCTCGGGTGCGTCGCCCCAGCGGCCGTCGAGCGTCTCCAGGCAGGCGACGGTGGCGGTGAGCGGCGAGCGCAGGTCGTGCGACAGGTTGCTCACGCCTTCGCGCCGGAAGTGATCGGTGCGGCGCAGCGCATCCCATTGCCGGCGGCAAACGTCGAGCAGCATCTCGAAGGCGCTCGTCAGCTGGCCGAATTCGTCTCTCGTGGCCGGCGGCAAGGGATGGTCCGGCGCCACCGCCAGGCCTTCGGAGAGACCGCGCTGCGACAGCGACGACACCGCGCGCGTCAGCCGCTGCAGAGGCCGGGTGACGGCGCCGATGAGGAGCGCGGCGAGCAGCGTCGTCAGCGCCACGACGGCGATCACCAGTCCGAACACCGGTCGCGCGAAGCTGCTGCGGAGCACGTCCCAGCGGCCTTCTGGCAGCTGCTGCGTATGCATCACGAGGTAGAGGTAGCCCGCCACCGGCGAGGCGCCGCGGGCGATGGCGCGGCGCACCGGCTTGGCGACGATGACGGCGCCGGCGTCCATGCGCTCCGGGTCGTCGCCCATCACGTAGGCGGCGTCGCTCTGCTCGATCGACTCGCGCACCGGCGCCAGCGCCACCTTCGTGCCGGGCGCCAGCGCGGCTGGCCCGGTCTTGGCGAGCACGGTGCCGTCGTCGCCGAGCAGGTAGAGCTCGGTGTCGGGCTCGAACAGCACCAGCGCCCGCAGCCAGCGCTGGAACTCCGCCGCGTCGCGCTCGTGCATGTCGAAGATGTTGTCGTAGACCATGACGACCCGGCCGAGAAAGCCCATGCCGCGCCGGTACGCGGTCTCGTTCTCGAAGCGCTGGAAGGCGAAGACGACGGTGGCGATGACCAGCAGCGCGGTGAGCAGGCCGGTCGCGAAGATCGTCAGGGCGAGCTTGATGCGGACGGACATCTCTTAGCTTTCGCGGGCCGGGAGCACCGGGAGGCCGGCTGAGCCGGCTCGCTCGCAGACGAAAAACGCAGCGCCCGACCGACCCGACCCACAAACCGAAGCCACGAACGCTTCATCCTAGCCAGGAAGGTCCCGCATCTTGTACCCCGCCCCCCGCACCGTGAGGATCATTTCCGGCCACATCGGATCCGCCTCGAGCTTGGCGCGCAGGCGGTTGATGTGGGTCGTGACCGTGTGCTCGTAGCCGTCGTGGCTGTAGCCCCAGACGGCGCTCAGGAGCTGGCCGCGCGAGAACACGTGGCCGGGGTGCGAGGCGAAGTGAAGCAGGAGGTCGAACTCGAGCGCGGTGAAATCGATGGGCTGGCCGGCGTAGCGCACCTGGCGCTTGGCGGGCAGGATCTCCAGCTGGCCGTTGTACAGCGACCGGGGCTCGGCGCTGGCGTTCGCCTGCGCGGCGCGGAGCAGGTCGGCGCGACGCAGCAGCGCCTTCACGCGCGCCAGCAGTTCGGCGAGCGAGAACGGCTTGGTGAGGTAGTCGTCGGCACCGAGTTCGAGGCCGAGGACGCGGTCGAGCTCGGTCGATTTCGCGGTCAGCATCAGGATCGGCGTCGAGCGGCCGCGGGCGCGCAGCGCCTTGCAGACCTCGAGGCCGTCGAGCCCCGGCATCATGAGGTCGAGCACCAGCAGGTCGCTGGCGCGCTCGATCTCGCTGGCCAGTGCCGCCGGGCCGTCGGCCACCGCGGTGACCTCGTAGCCGGCACTGCGCAGGTTCATGACCAGAAGGTCGCGGATGTCGGCCTGGTCTTCGGCGACGAGGATGGCAGCGGGCGGCATGGTCGATTGTCTCGCCGCGGCGCGCGTTCTTACAGCAATGTGATGCGGCTGTGATCTTTCGCGAGCATGGCGCGAGATGCGAAGTCGACAGTGCGGCCATCGGCTTTCGCATCCATGCCATGAACACCCTGCCCTCGACCGAACTCGTCTCGCACCGCCCCTACCTGCTCCGTTTCGCGCTGCGCAAGCTGCGCGATCCGATGCTCGCCGAAGACGCCGTTCACGACGTCTTCGAGGCGGTCTTCTCGGGCCGCGCCACCTTCGGCGGCCGTTCGGCTCTGCGCTCGTGGCTGACGGCCGTGCTTAAGCACAAGATCGTCGATGCGCTGCGAAGGCTTGACCACCACGAGACGCTCGGCAGCGACGACGACGGCACGGCCGGCTTCGGCCACGACGTCGCCTGCCCGCGGCCGCGCCCCGACGAGGTCGCCGAGCAGCGCCAGGCGCTCGCGCACGCCCTGGCCGGCATCGAGCGCTTGCCCCAGACGTTGCGCGAGGCGATGCGCCTGCGCGTGCTCGAGGACGGCGACACCGCCGACGTGTGCCGCGCGCTCGGCATCAGCGAACAGAACCTGTTCGTGCGCGTGCACCGGGCCCGAAAGCAGCTGCTGTCCTGAGGAGGCACGCGCGGCGCGCGCCGGTCCGCCCCGAGGGCGCCGCCGCCCTCGGGGGCAGCGAACAAAAGTGAGCCTGGGGGTCCGCTCAGATCATCGCGGCCGGATCGACGTCCTGGCGGGAAAAGCGCGTCACCCTGCGCGGCAGCAGATACGCCGCGCTGCCCGGCCGCAGGCCGAGACGGTCGCGCAGCTGCAGCCAGTCGCTGCGCGGCATCTCGACGTCGACATGGCTCTGATCGTCGCTGCGGCGAAACTCGAGCCGCGTGTTCGGGCCGACGGTGAGCGTCTGCGTCAGCGTCACAGGCACCGAGCCGGCCTCGGCCACGGCCATCACTTCGAGCTCATGCGGTCGCACGTAGCTGATGGCTGGCTCGTCGCCGCCGCCTGGAGCGCCGCCGGCACGGCCGTGGAACAGATTCACGTCGCCGAGGAACTGCAGCACGAAGGGTGTCGCCGGATGGTCGTAGACCTGATCGGGCGCGCCGTCCTGTTCGATCCGGCCCTGGTTCATGACGACGATCCGGTCGGCCACCTCCATCGCCTCTTCCTGGTCGTGGGTGACGAACACGCTGGTCACGTGCATCTCGTCGTGGAGGCGGCGCAGCCAGCGCCGCAACTCCTTGCGCACCTTGGCGTCGAGCGCCCCGAACGGCTCATCGAGCAGCAGCACCTTCGGCTCGACCGCGAGCGCCCGCGCCAGCGCGATGCGCTGGCGCTGGCCGCCGGAGAGCTGGTGTGGGTAGCGCTCGGCGAGATGATCGAGCTGAACGAGATGGAGCAGCTCGGCGACCTTGCCGCGGATGACCTCGTCGCCCGGCCGCACGGCGCGCGGCCGTACGCGCAGCCCGAAGGCGACGTTCTCGAAGATCGTCATGTGGCCGAAGAGGGCGTAGTGCTGGAACACGAAGCCGACGCGGCGCTCGCGCACGTCGGCGTCCGTCGCGTCCTCGCCGTGGAAGAGGACACTGCCGGAATCGGGCACCTCGAGGCCGGCGATGATGCGCAGGAGCGTCGTCTTGCCCGAGCCCGAGGGTCCGAGCAGCGCCACCAGCTCGCCGCCGCCGATGTCCAGGCTCAGGTTGTCGCAAACGACCGTGGTGCCGAAGCGCTTCTGCAGGTTCCTGACTTCGATGCTCATCGCTCTGCTCTCGCGTCGGCCGCGGTGGACCCGCCGACGCCACCCCGGCGCTCGACGAGGAACTTGATCGCCAGCGTCACCAGCGCCAGGCCGGCGAGCAACGAGGCGACCGCGAACGCGGCCGCGAACTGGTATTCGTTGTAGAGGATCTCGATGTGCAGCGGCATCGTGTTGGTCTGGCCGCGGATGTGACCGGAGACGACGCTGACGGCGCCGAACTCGCCCATCGCCCGCGCGTTGCAGAGGATCACGCCGTAGAGCAGCGCCCACTTCACGTTCGGCAGGGTGATGCGAAAGAAGGTCTGCCAGCCGCCGGCGCCGAGCACGCGCGCGGCCTCTTCCTGCTCGGTGCCCTGCGCCTGCATCAGCGGGATGAGCTCGCGGGCCACGAACGGAAAGGTGATGAAGATCGTGGCCAGGACGATGCCGGGCAGCGCGAAGATGATCTTCAGCTCGTGGTCGCGAGACCACTCGCCGAGCCAGCCCTGCAGGCCGAACACAAGCACGAAGATGAGACCGGCGATGACCGGGCTCACCGAGAACGGCAGGTCGATCAACGTCAGGAGCAGGTTCTTGCCACGGAAGTCGAACTTGGTGATCGACCACGCCGCGGCGATGCCGAATACGAGGTTGAGCGGCACCGAGATGGCGGCGGCGATCAACGTCAGCTTGATCGCCGAGAGTGCGTCGGGCTCGCTGATGGCGGCGAGGTAGACGCCGACGCCCTTCTTCAGCGCCTCGAAGAACACGGCGGCCAGCGGCACGAACAGGAAGAGCGCGAGGAAGGCCAGCGCGACGCCGATGAGCAGCCGCCGCACCCAGGCCGGCTCGGTCGTGGCAGCGCCCTGCGTCGTCATCGGCCCTGCCTCGACCGCGTCCACGCCTGCAGGCCGTTGATGGCCAGCAACATGGCGAACGACGCCACCAGCATCACGACCGCGATCGCGGTGGCGCCAGCGTAGTCGTACTGCTCGAGCTTGGTGATGATGATGAGGGGCGTGATCTCCGAGATCATCGGCAGGTTGCCGGCGATGAAGATCACCGAGCCGTACTCGCCGAGCGCGCGCGCGAAGGCAAGCGCGAAGCCGGTCACGAGCGCCGGCGTCACCACGGGAAAGATCACGCGGGTGAAGGTCTGCCAGCGGCTCGCGCCGAGGATGGCGGCGGCCTCCTCGGTTTCCTTGTGGAGGTCTTCGAGCACCGGCTGCAAGGTTCGCACCACGAACGGCAGGCCGATAAAGGTCAGCGCCACGAAGACGCCGAGCGGCGTGAAGCTGACCTTGAACGGTAGCCACTGGCCGATCCAGCCGTTGTTGGCGTAGAGCGCCGTCAGGGCGATGCCAGCGACGGCCGTGGGCAAGGCGAACGGCAGGTCGACGAGCGCGTCGACGAAGCGGCGACCCGGAAACTCATAGCGCACCAGCACCCAGCAGACGATCAGGCCGAACACGGCATTGACCGTCGCGGCGGCGAACGAGGCGCCGAAGGTCAATCGGTAGGAAGCAAGCACGCGCGGCGCCGTCACCGCGCTCCAGAACGCCGGCCAGGTCATCGTGAAGGTTTTCAGGAACGCCGCCGACAGCGGCACCAGGACGATCAGGGCGACGTAGAAGAGCGTGAAGCCGAGCGCCAGGTCGAAGCCCGGCAGGACGCTGTGGCGCTTGAGCAGCGCTCGCGACAGGAACACGGGCGCGCGGGCCGAATGGCCGACCTACTTCTTCACCGCGGCAAGGATCTGGTCGTAAATCGCGCCGTCGTCGAAGTGGTCCTTCTGCGCCTTGGTCCAGCCGCCGAACAGCTCGTCGATGGTGAAGGTGGTCACCCTCGGAAAGTCCTTGCCGTACTTGGCGAGCAGTGCGGTCGAACGCGGCCGCAACTGATGCCTGGCAGCGATCTCCTGCGCTTCGTCGCTCCACAGAAACTTGAGGTACGCCTCGGCCTGCTTCCTCGTGCCCTTCCTGTCGACGACCTTGTCGATCACCGACACCGGGTTTTCGGCCAGGATCGTCGACTTCGGATAGACGACCTCGAAGTTGTCACCGAACTCCGTCTTGATGAGGTTGACTTCGCTCTCGAAGGTGCACAGGGCATCGCCGATGTTGCGCTGCGCGAAGGTGGTCGTCGCGGCGCGGCCGCCGCCGTCGAACACCGGCACGTTCGCGAAGATCTTCTGCACCATCTCACGCGCCTGCGCTGTTGTGCCGCCGGCCTTGATGACCGAGCCCCAGGCGGCGACGTAGGTGTAGCGGCCGTTGCCGGTGACCTTCGGATTCGGAATGACGACGCTGGTGCCCGGCTTGGCGAGATCGGCCCAGTCGTGGATGCCTTTCGGGTTGCCCTTCTTGACCAGGATGACGGTGACCGAGGTCGTCGGCGCGGCGTTGTTCGGCAAGCGCTTGGCCCAGTCGTCGGGGATCAGCTTGCCGCGCGACGCGAGCACGTCGACGTCGCTTGACTGGTTCATCGTCACCACGTCGGCCTCGAGGCCGTCGAGCACCGAGCGGGCCTGCTTGCTGGAGCCGCCGTGCGACTGGTTGATCGTGACCTCTTCGCCAGTCTGCGCCTTCCAGCTCTTCTGAAACGCCGGGTTGATCTCCTTGAAGAACTCGCGGGCGACGTCGTAGCTGACATTGAGCAGCGTCACTCCGGCGGCGTGGGACTGCGGCAGCGCCAGCAGGCCGAGCGAAAGTGCAGCGGCAGTGACGACGATGCGCCGGCGCGGCGAGCGAGGGGCGGTGACGGCAAGGACCATGGTGCGACACGTCTCGAAGGATGCGAAGCCCGAGATATTAGGGTCGCCCGAAGCCGGACAACGACCGATTGATGCAATGCTTATGCCAAAGCGCGGATGCGGGCCGGCAGGTCGGCCGGCGTTCCGTTCGGCGCTGCGATGGCCGCCGCGTCGCCGCCGAGCGCGCTGCGCAAGAGTCGCACCGCGGTGCCGAGCTGCGGCACCACCGGGCCGACGAAATGAAGCGCCTCGCCGACGGCGATCATCAAGGTCGGGAAGCTCTCGACGTCGAGGTCGCCGAGCCGATCGGCTTCGTCTTCGACGTCGACCCAGACGAAATCGGCCTGGCCGTCGAACTGCGCCGCGAGCTGGTCGAACAGCGGCCGATAGTCGCGACAACTGCCGCACCAGGCTGCGCACAGGCAGGCGACGAGGACGCGCCCTGCCACCGCAGCCGCCGCTCAGGCCGCGACGTGCAGCATGTCGTGGATCTCGTGCTCGTGCGTCGCGGCGCCGTCGAGGTTCACGGTCTGCCAGCCGTTGTCGTAGGTGACGATGCGAAAGCGCCGCATCGGCATCATCCCGTGCGCGGTCGGGAAGAGGGCGAAGACGTCGTCGCCGCGATGAACCGCGTTGACGACCTCCGAGACATCGGCGACTTGCGGCTCGGTGTGCCACTCGTTGGTCTCGGTGTTCACCGGCCCCCATTCGACGCCCGTGACGCGACCGTCGGCATCGAGACGGACCTTGGCGACGGCGTGGACTTTCATGGGCTTCTCCTCGGGCGGGCGGATCGATGGCCGGACAGTATGCCGCGACCTCGCGCTGCCGGGCGAGTCAGTCGCCGGCGAGGATCCATTCCGCGGCGCGCTCGGCGATCATCAGCGTTGGCGCGTTGGTATTGCCGCTGGTGATCGCCGGCATGATGCTGGCATCGACGACGCGCAGGCCCTGAATGCCGTGGACCCGCAGCCGAGCGTCGACCACCGCCATGGGATCGCTCGCAGGCCCCATCTTCGCGGTACCGACCGGATGAAAGATCGTGGTGCCGATGTCGCCGGCCAGCTTGGCGAGGTCGGCGTCGTTCTCAAACTCGATGCCGGGCTTGATTTCTCGCGGCTTGAACGGCGCCAGTGCCGGCTGGGCGACGATGCGTCGGGTGATTCGAAGGCTGGCCGCGGCGACTTCGCGGTCGGCATCGGTCGACAGGTAATCGGGCGCGATGCGAGGCGGCTTGCCGGCGTCGGCCGAGGCGATGCGCACGTGGCCGCGGCTGGTCGGGTTCAGGTTGCACACGCTCGCGGTGAAGGCGTCGGTCCGGTGCAGCGGCTCGCCGAAAGCGTCGAGCGAGAGTGGCTGGACGTGGTACTCGAGGTCGGCGTGGTCGCGGTCCGGCCGGCTCTTCGTGAAGGCACCGAGCTGCGACGGCGCCATGCTCATCGGCCCCGCCCGCTTCCAGGCGTAGAGCAGGCCGATCATGGCCTTGCCCCAGAGCGTCGACGCCATCGTATTGAGCGTCCGCGCGCCTTCGACGCCGAAGACGGCGCGGATCTGCAGGTGGTCCTGCAGGTTCTCACCGACGCCGGGCAGGGCATGGCGAACATCGATGCCGTGGCCGCGCAGCAGCTCGGGCGCGCCGATGCCCGAGAGCTGCAGGATCTGCGGCGTGCCGATCGAGCCGGTCGCGAGCACGACCTCGCCGCCCGGCGCGAGGCTGGCGACGACGCGCTCGCCGCCGCCGGCCGGCACGATCTCGACACCGGCGGCTCGGCGCCCGTCGAGGACGACGCGGGCGATGTGGGCGCCGGTCCAGACCTGCAGGTTCTGGCGGCCGACCACCGGCCGCAGGAACGCCTTGCTGGCGTTCCAGCGCACGCCGGCGCGCTGGTTGACGTCGAAGTAGCCGACCCCTTCGTTGTCGCCGCGGTTGAAATCCTCGGTGTGCGGGATGCCGGCCTGCACCGCGGCGTCGCGAAAGGCGTCGAGGATCGGCCAGTGCAGGCGCTGCTTCTCGACCCGCCATTCGCCACCGGCGCGCTTGCCCGTGGCGTCGAACCCGGGCGCGGCGTG
>JAYVNL010000017.1:0-7475 GCA_043758495.1 Rhizobacter sp. | reverse complement strand
GCCAGCGCCGCGCCGAGCACAAGGGCCGCAACCAGACGATGGTCGACATGAACCTCGTCTCGCTGATCGACGTGTTCACCATCCTCATCTTCTTCCTGCTCTCCAACACCGGTGGCGTCGAGACGCTGCCAAGCCCGAAGGCGGTCAAGCTGCCCGAGTCGGTGGCCGAGCAGGCGCCGCGCGAGACCGTCCTGGTCGTCGTGAGCGGCACCGAGATCCTGGTCGGCGGCCGCAGGGTCGCGTCGGTGGCCGAGGTGATGAAGACCGACGGCGACCTCATCGAGCCGCTGAAGGTCGAGCTCGAGCTGCAGGCCGGCCGCCAGGTCATCCGCGCCGAGAACGCGGCCGACTCGAAGCGCCTGACGATCATGGGCGACAAGGACATCCCGTACCGGCTGCTCCGCAAGATCATGTTCACCGGCGCCCGCGCCAACTTCGCCGACGTGTCCTTCGCGGTGCGCAGGATCGACACATGACGGCGATGGCTGCACGGTCGATTCATTCGATCTCGATGCCGACGGTGTCGTTCCGGGTGCCGGTGCTGCCGTGGGCGATCGCGGCCGACGACGAGCGCCGCTTCAAGCGCATCACCAAGACGGTGCTGCTGGTCTCGGCGCTGGTCTTCATCGCCATGCCGTGGCTGCCGGTGCATCACGCCGACCCGACCCGGGCCGCCGAGCTGCCGGCACCGATGGCGCGGCTGCTCATCGAGCAGGCAGCCGTGCTGGCGCCGCCGCCGCCACCGGTCGCGGTGAAGGCGCTGCCGGAGCCGGCCGCGAAGCCGGCCGAGCGCCAACTCGAGAGCAAGCGGCCACAGCCCGAAAAGTCGGCGCCACGGCGCGAGAGCGCGCCGGCCCGCGTCGCCCTCAACAAGGAAGCGCCGGTGCCCGAAGCGCGCGTGCCGGTGCCCGACAAGCCGCCCGGCGAGGTCGATGCGGCGCGTCGCAAGGCCGCGGGCATCGGCCTGCTCGCGATGAAGGACGATCTCCAGGAACTGCACGGCGCGCCGATCGCGGTGCAGATGCGGACGGACATCAAGCAGGGTCCGGGTGTCGGCACGAACACCGGCGTCGGCGTCGGCGCCGGCAACGAAGCCGGGGTGCCCACGCGCGCCCTCATCACCTCGAACGCGACCGGCGGCAGCGGCGGCATCAACACCGCGAGCTACAGCAGGAACACCGGCGGCGGCGGCCTCGCCGGCCGCTCGACGACGATGGTCGAAGGCGCGATCGGCGGTGGCGGCGGCGGCGGTGCCGGCGGCGGCGGCGCGCGCGGTCGGGGCGACGGCAGCGGCAGCGGCGTCGGCGGCTCCGGTGGCCACGGCGGTGGCAGCGGCCCGGGCGGCAGCGGCAATGCCATCGCCCGCGGCGGCAGCGGCAAGGCGTCGCGCTCGATCGAAGACGTCAAGCTCGTCTTCGAGCGCAACAAGGGCTCGATCTACGCCATCTACAACCGCATGCTGCGCGAGGAACCGTCGCTGCAGGGCAAGGTGGTGCTCAAGCTCACGATCGCGCCATCGGGCAACGCCGAATGCCAGATCGTGTCGAGCGAGCTGAAGACGCCCGAGCTCGAATCGAAGCTGCTCGCGCGCGTGCGCAGCTTCGACTTCGGCGCCAAGGACGTTGAGGTCCTGATCATCAACTGGCCGGTGGACTTCCTGCCTTCGTAGGCGCGATGGTTCGCGTCAGCCTGACGCCTGTGGCGTGGCAGGAGTCGCTGCCGCAACTCGCATTGCTGACGGAGCCGAACATCCCCGGATGACGCCTCCGCCTCGGACGAAATCCTGCGTATCGCCGCAACGACGAAGGCCACACCCGTCGTCGAGGCCTTGCTGATCTCCCCGAGGTGAGACCGACCGGGTCGGCTTCGCGATCAAGCAGGTTGCGACCGAATGTGCGCAGGCAGCGCCACTGACGCGGCACGCAGCCCCGCCACCGCCGCCGGCATGAAGAACAGCTTCCTGGTCGAGCGCACTCGTGACCACGGCCGCAGCGAGCTGGTAGGCCGGCCAGTCGCCGACGAGATGGCACCTCGCACGAGATGCCCTCGCGTTCGTCGCGCTCCATCTCCTGCTGCAGCGCCCCGGCGATGGCCCCGGTCATCGAGAGCGCACGCGAGGTCGGCAGCGTGCGCTCGGGCGTGGTGTCGTGCGGCGCCGTGATCGCGCCTTCGATCTCGGCTTCGGCTTCGCCGCGGTAGCGCGCTAGGTTGGCGCGCATCGCGTGGTCGCCCCGGCGGCAGGTGATGGCCTCGACGAGCGTCGGCCCGTCGCCGCGGCGAGCGGCTCAGGCCGGGGCGCGCATCGCCAGCACGCGCCGCGCTTCGGCCGGCGTCGCGACCTCGCGGCCGCAGTCGCGCGCGATCTGCGCACGATGCGGCGCACCAGGTCGGCGTTGCTCGGCGTGCCGAGCTCGGGATAGAGATAGTCGCCGAGGCCGATCGAGATGTGGCCGCCCGAAGCGACGATGCCGCTCGCCAGCTTCAGCAGGTTGCCGCCGAAGTTGCACACCGTCCACTCGATCGGCAGATCGGGCGGGAGGAAGTCGACGAAGGCCTGCACGCCCTTGGGCGTGGGCGGGTGGCCGGCGATCGAGTAGTTCTCGCTCACCAGTAAGCATAGATAGGCCGGTCCGTCGATCAGGCCGAGTCGCATGAACCGCTCGGCCTGGCGGATGAAGCCGATGTTCCAGGCCACCAGGTAGGGCTTCATGCCGCGCGAACGGAGGTGCTCGCCGAAGTACATCAGCGTCTCGGTGGTGTTGGTGTAGACGAGGTTGCGCGTCTCGTAGCTGCCGTCGGCATGGAGGCGGTCGACGTTCGACGAGCCCATGTCCATCGGCGCAAAGTCGGGCGCCAGCCCTTCGTCGTGCATGCGCGTGATGTGCAGGAGCCGCTCCGCCGCCGGCGCGCCGAGCGTGACGTAGCCGAGCGTCGGGTGGATCAGGATGTCGCTGCGGTCGCGGATGGCACGCACCGTGTCTCGATAGGCTTCGTAGGCGTGTTCGGGGCGGCCGTCGGGCCGGCGTGCGTGGAAGTGCAGCACTGCGGCGCCGGCCTCGCGGCATGCTGCCGCGTCGGCCGCGATCTCTTCGGGCGAATACGGCACCGGCGCGCCGCCTGACCGCATCATGTATTCGTTCACGCGCGCTTCGATGATCAACGGCGACATGCAAACCTCCTGGCGGCCGGTGCGATCTGCGGCACACTTCCTGCACCGCGACTGGTTCCAACTGGAATAGTTCCATCTGGAAGTAACAGTGTCCCGACCCGAGCGAGTGCGAGCCATGAGTGTTTCCCCTCATCTGAGCCAGATCCTGGTCGAGAACGCGATCACGGCCGGCTACCGCATGACCTACCTCGGCGACCACTTCATCGGCCCGGTGTACCGGTGGACGGAGAAGGAGCTCGACATCCGCCGGCCGCAGTTCGCAGTGCTGTTCTGCCTGGCTCAGCTCGAAGACGTCTCGGCGCGCGATGTGTGCGAACTCTCGGGCATCCCGGCCAACTCGATCAGCCGCGCCATCTCGTCACTGATCGCGAGGAAGCTGGTGACGCGCACCGACCACCCCAGCGACAAGCGCCGCGACGTGCTGCGCCTCTCGGCCGCGGGCCGCAAGCTCTTCGAGCTCATCATCCCGCGCGTTCGCCAGCGCGAAGACGCCATGCTGGCCGTGCTCAGCGAGCGCGAGCGCCAGCAGTTGCTGACGCTGCTCGGCAAGCTGGTGACGCGGGTGGATGGCTGGGCGGTGGTGGATTGACGGTGCCTGCGGGCCGTCCCAGACGCGAACTCCTTCGAAAAAGCGTGCGCGCCGCCCGCTGAGTAGCATCGGCCCGTGCAGCTTCAGGGGGACTTCCATGGCCAGGCGGCTCATCAGCTCGGGCTCGTCCTTCGAGCAGGAGATCGCCTACTCGCGCGCAGTCGTCGTCGGCGACTGGGTCTTCGTCTCGGGCACCACCGGCTTCGACTACGCGACCATGACCATCGCCGACGGTCTGCTCGAGCAGACCGAGCAATGCCTGAAGAACATCGCCACCGCGCTGCAGCAGGCCGGCGCCGGCATGGCCGACGTGGTTCGCGTGACCTACGTGCTCCCGGATGCGAGCGAGTTTCCGGCCTGCTGGCCGGTGCTTCGCAAGTACTTCGGCGACATCCGACCGGCCGCCATGATGATCTCCGCGGGTCTGGCCGAGCCGCGCATGCGCATCGAAATCGAGGTCACGGCCCTGAAGTCATCGAAGCCATGACGCGGGACTGATCGGCGCTCTCGTCGCGAGACATCGCCATGGACACGATCGTCCACCTCCTTGTCGCCCACGGCCTCGTCGTGGTGTTCTTCAACGTCCTCGCGGCGCAGCTCGGCCTGCCGCTGCCGATGGTGCCGGTGCTCGTTGTCATGGGCGCCCGCAGCATGGGCGGCGAGGTCGCGCTGGAAGCCCTGTTCGCGGTCGCGCTCGGGGCCTGCCTGGTCGCCGACCTGGTCTGGTACGCCGCCGGCCAGCGCTACGGCGGCCGCGTGTTGCGCACCGTGTGCCGGCTCTCGATGTCGCCCGACTCGTGCGTGCGCCAGACGCAATCGCTGTTCGCGCGCTGGGGCGTGTGGACGCTGGTGGTGGCCAAATTCATCCCCGGCCTCGGCCCGATCTCGACGGCGCTGTCGGGGCAGACGCGGGTGCCGTTGCCGGTGTTCATCCTGCTCGACGCGATCGGTGCGAGCCTCTTCGTCGGCGTCGCGATCGGGCTCGGCCGCGCCTTCCGCGCTGCCGTCGACAGCGTGCTCGGCATGCTGGCGAGCTTCGGCGAGGTCGGCCTCGCCGTCATCGCCGGGGCGCTGCTTCTCTTCATCGCCTTTCGCTATGCGCAGCGCTTCTGGCTGATACGCGCCTTGCGCATGACGCGCATCTCGGTGGCCGAGCTGCAGCGCCTGCGCGCCAGCGACACGCCGCACGCGATCTACGACGTGCGCGCCGCCGCCAGCCGCGAGCGCGACGGCACGATCCCCGGCGCCCAGCCGTGGTCGGTCGACGCCACCGAGCTGCCACCGGCGGCAGCGTCGCCCGAGGTCGAGATCGTCGTCTACTGCGACTGCCCGAACGACTACTCGGCCGCCAAGGTGGCGCACCGACTGCGTCAGGCCGGCTTCACGAACGTGCGGCCGCTGCACGGCGGCATCGACGCCTGGATCGCAGCCGGCCTGCCGCTCGAGCGTCTCGAGGCGGCAGCGCGCGCGGCCTGAGATTCAGCGCGCCCCGTCGCCCGCCTGCATCACGAGGCGGCCCTGCGCGGCGGCGAGCGTGCGCGCCAGCAGCCCGGCGGCACGGTGGATCGCCGTGATCGTGGGCACCGGCGTCGCCGTGATGCGCGCCAGCTCGACGACGCTGCCGACCAGCGCGTCGAGCTCGATGGCACGGCCGTGCTCGACGTCCTGCAGCATCGATGTCTTGTGGGCGCCGACCGCCTCGGCGCCGGCGATGCGCTGATCGATGGCGATCTTGAAAGCGACGCCGAGCTTGCCGGCGACGGCTTCGGCCTCGGCCATCATCGCCGCGACGAGGGCGCGACCGTCGGCGTCGCGGCAGATGCCTTCGAGGGTGGCGTGGGTCAGGGCGCTGACGGGGTTGAAGCTGCAGTTGCCCCAGAGCTTCAGCCAGATCTCGGCGCGGATGTCCTTGCTGACGGGCGCCTTGAAGCCGGCCGCCATCATCGCTTTCGAGAGCTGCTCGATGCGATCGCTGCGCCTGCCGTCGAGCTCGCCCACCGTGAAGCGGTTGCCTTCGATCAAGCGCACCCGGCCGGGCGCCACCAGCTCGGCCGCCGGATAGACGACGCTGCCGATCACCCGCTCCGGATCGATCGCCTGCGCCAGCGCGCCACCGGGGTCGACGCTCTCGAGCGTGCGCCCCTGCCACTCGCCGGGCAGCTTCTGGAAGTACCACCACGGGATGCCGTTGGTCATCGTCACCAGCATCGTCTCCGGGCCGACCAGCGTTCGCAGCGCCGGCAGCACGTCCTTGACCTGATGGGCCTTGACGGTGAGGAGAACGGCATCCTGAGGGCCGGCCTCGGCCGCGTCGGCGACGGCGCGCACGGTGGTCGCATGCTCCTCGCGGCCGTCTTCGTTCATCAGCACGAAACCGCCGGCGCCGATCGTGGCGAGGTTCCGGTTGCGGGCGAGGAAGACCACGTCGTGGCCGGCGAGCGAGAGGCGGGCGCCGAGCAGGCCGCCGATGGCGCCGGCACCGACGACCGCGAACCTCATGCCGGCACCAGGCCGAGCTTGGCGGCCAGGCCGATGCGCTGCAGTTTGCCGGTGGCGCCCTTCGGGATCTCGTCCATGAAGAGGATCTTCTTCGGCACCTTGTAGTCGGCGGCGCGCTCGGCCACGAAGGCCTGCAGCTCGCGGTCGGTGGCGGCGCTGCCCGGCCGCAGCACGACGACGGCGGCGACCTCTTCGCCGAGCTTCGGGTGCGGCATGCCGAAGCACACGACCTGCGCCACGGCGGGGTGGTCCATCAGGATCTCGTCGATCTCGCGCGGGCTCACTTTCTCGCCGCCACGGTTGATGATCTCTTTCAGCCGGCCGGTGATGCTGAGGTAGCCGTCGGCGTCCTGGTTGCCCTGATCGCCGGTGCGGAACCAGCCATCGCGAAAGCCGTCGGCATTGGCGGCGTCGTTGTTCTCGTAGCCGGTTGTGACGTTCTCGCCGCGGATCACGATCTCTCCCGTCGCGCCTGCCGCGAGGAGTTCGCCATCGTTGCCCATGATCGCGATCTCGGGCCCGGCCGCGATGCCGACGGTGCCGGGCTTGCGCGTCTGCGGCGGCAGCGGGTTCGAGGCCATCTGGTGAGTTGCCTCGGTCATGCCGTAGGCCTCGATCAGCGGCGCACCGAACGCCGCTTCGAGTTCCCTGATGACCTGCGGCGGCATCGACGACGACGACGAGCGCATGAAGCGCAGCGGATGGCGCGCGATGACCTCGGCGTTGCCCCTGGCGCGCGAGACGATCGCCTGGTGCATGGTCGGCACGGCCGTGTACCAGGTCGGCTTCGCATCGTCCATCCACTGAAAGAACTTGAGGGCGTTGAAGCCCGGCGTGCAGTACACCGTGGAGCCGGCCAACACCGGCGTCAGCACGCCGGCGATGAGGCCGTGGATGTGGAACAGCGGCATGATGTTGAGGCCGACGTCGCCGGGCCCGAGTGCCAGCGTCGCGCGGATGTTCGCCGCCGACGCGACCAGGTTCGCCGCCGACAGCGGCACGATCTTCGGCCGCGACGTGGTGCCTGAGGTGTGCAGCACCATCGCCGTGTCGTCGGCCTGCGAATACCCCCTCGCCTCGCTTGCCGGGAGAGAGCCGAGGTGAGGGGTGCCCCGCGGCTCGAGCCGGAAGCTGCCGGCCGGCGCGCCCGCGTCGACGACGAGGTCGACGATGGGCACGCCGAGCTTCTCGGCCACGGCGATCGCCGGCGACGTGCTG
>JAYVNL010000016.1:0-21668 GCA_043758495.1 Rhizobacter sp. | reverse complement strand
CGAGGATCGCCGGCCGGCAATCACGCGGCAACGCGGCGATGCCTTGCTCGGCGCGCGCGTACAGCGCATCGGCCACTCGTAGCAGGCGCTGCGTGACTTGCGCAATCGCGGCATCGAAGCGCGGCGCCTGTAGCCATGTATCGGCATCGATGCCGGCATCACGCAGCCACTCGCGCGGCAGGTACAGGCGGCCGTTGCGGGCGTCTTCGCCAACGTCGCGCGCAATGTTGGTGAGCTGCATCGCCACGCCGAGCTCACAAGCACGCGCGAGCGCCTGCTCAGAGCCGCAACGCATCACCAGCGCCATCATCGCGCCCACGGCGCCGGCCACGCGCGCGCCGTAAGCCAGCACCTCTTCGATGGTCTCGTAGCGGCGGCCTTCGGCGTCCCACAAGAAGCCGTCGAGCAGCGCGTCGAGCAGCGCGCGCGGAATGGCGTGGGCGTGCACCACGCGGGCGAGTGCGCGGTCGGCGTCGATGTCGTGCGGCCTGTCGCTGTAGATGGCGTCGAGCCGGCACTGCAGCGTGCGCATCGCGGCGAACGGGTCAGCGCCGATGTCGATCAAGTCGTCGGCCAGGCGGCAGAACGCATAGATCGCACTCGCCGGCGCACGCACGCGCCGCGGCAGCAGCAGCGAGGCGGCAAAGAAGGTCTTCGAGCCGCCACGCATCAGGGCGCGGCAGGCCGCGAGGTCGCGCTCGTTGCGGCTGGGACCGACCCGCACAGCCAACCGGTCCGACAGTGCTTCAGACGAATGCATCAACATGTGGCACCACCGTTTCAAGGGCTTTGGCAGACATGAGCACACCGGGAACGCCGGCACCGGGATGGGTGCTGGCGCCCACCATGAAGAGGCCATCGATGTCTTCGCTGCGGTTGTGCGGGCGGAACCACGCACTTTGGAGCAGCAGGGGCTCCATGCCGAACGCGGCACCTTTGTACGAAAGCAAACGGTCGTGAAAGTCTTGTGGCGTGGTCACGCGCGAGGTGACGATGTGCTGGCGCAGGCCGGGCAGCACTGTAGCCTCGAGACTGGCTTCGATGCGCTGGCGGTAGGCTTCGGCGTACTGCGCCCAGTCGGTGCCGCTGTCGAGATGGGGCACCGGCGCGAGCACATAGAACGCGTCGTGCCCGGGCGGCGCCATGCTGGCATCGCTCGCGGTCGGGCGGTGCAAGTACAGGCTGAAGTCGTCGGCCAGGTGGTGGCGCTTGAAGATGTCGGTAAGCAGTTCTTTGTAGCGCGGCCCGAGCAGCATCATGTGGTGCGGTACGTCGTCGTAGCGCCGATTCGTGCCGAAGTACCAGACGAACAGGCTCATCGAATAGCGCTTGCCCTCGATGCGCTTGTCGGTCCAGTGCGGTCGCTGATCGGCGTCGATCAGGTGCCGGTAGGTCCAGGCCGTGTCGGCATTGCTGACCACGATGTCGGCGTCGATACGCTCGCCGCTTGCGAGTTCCACACCGACCGCCTTGCGCTTTTCGACGACGATGCGCTTGACCTCGGTGTTGCAGCGCACCGGCACGCCGCGCTCGGCGAGCAGGTCGACGAGGCCACGCACCAGCGCGCCGGTGCCGCCCATGGCCCAGTGCACGCCCCAGCGCCGCTCGAGCGTGTTGATGAGGCTGTAGACGCAGGTCACCGCGAAAGGGTTACCGCCGATCAAAAGCGGGTGAAAGCTCATCACGATACGCAGCTTGGGGTTGCGCAAGTGGCTCGCGACCATGTCGTGGATGCTGCGCCAGGCCTTCATGCGCACCATCGACGGTACGGCCTTGACGAGGTCGCCGAGGGTGTCGAACGCGACCGGGCCGAGGTCCTCGAAGCCGAGCTTGCAGCACAGCTCCGACTCTTCGAGAAAGCGCGCATAGCCCGGCAGGTCGTCGGGGCTGAAGCGCGCGACCTCGGCGCGCATGCGCTCGGGGTCGCCGCTGTAGTCGAACCAGGTGCCGTCGTCGAAGCGGATGCGGTAGAACGGGTCGAGGGGCTTCAACGTGACGTGGTCGGCGAGTTGCTTGCCGCACAGGGTCCACAACTCTTCCAGCAGGTGCGGCGCGGTCATGATGGTCGGGCCGGCGTCGAAGGTGAAGCCGTCCTGGCGCCACACGTAAGCGCGACCGCCGGGGCCGTCGAGTTTTTCGAGCACCTGCACGCGGTAGCCCTTGCAACTCAATCGGACCGCGGCAGCCAGGCCACCGAAGCCGCTGCCGATGACCAGCGCCAGCGGCGCGCCGGCCACTGGAGCCCGCCCGCCCGGCGTGGGCGGCAAGCCGGTGCTAGTGGCTTTGAAGTAGCTGTTGTTCATCGGGATCCCGTTTGATCTTGGGTGTGGGTGCAACGGCCACGGGTCGGTGGCTCGTCGCAGCCGCAGTGCGGCCTTCGCGCAGCGCCCAGCGCCACAGCGCTGTGCCCCGAATCGGTAGCACCAGCAGCCAGTGCTCGAGGATGGCCGCCGCGAGCATCGTGCCCGCAAGTGCCAGGCCGGTGGCCATGGCTGGTGGCGTGTCCGCATCGAGCGCACGCACGACCATCAGCCCGAGCGCCACGCTGGACGCGGTGACTGATATCGGAAACAGCAAGTTCACCGGCCGGCGCCGGAAGAAGCTCTGCAAATACGCCAGGTGCGGCGGCAGGAACTCTTCGCTCAGGTTGCGCACGCCGAGAAACAGGTTCAGCTTGGCGCTGGTGCGCATCACCCACAGCACCAGGAACGTCCAGGTGCCGACCTGGTTCGGCGCCCCCCAGGTGACCGCGATGAGGGCGACGCCGACGCCGACGATCGCCAGCTCGTGCCACAGGATGGCGCGCACCGATTCCACGAAGCGCGGCCAGCCTTCGGTGCCGGGGGTGAGCGCCGTCTTGCGCGTCCCGGTGATCCAGCCGCTCAGGAAGCTCAGCTCGTGCCAGCCCCACACCAGCAGGGCAGACGTGAACGCGCAATAGGCGTTGGCCATGGTCAGCGCCTTCGCCGTGTGCGCGAGGGCGACGAACGCGGTCAGCGCGAGCAGCGACGACAGCAGCAGGCTCCACCGAAAAGTGCCGCGCGGCATGCGATCGAGCAACAGCACGAGGCCGGTGCTGAACCACCAGATGAACAGCGCAAAGGCGCAGGCGAGGGCGAGGTCGGGCATGAGTCGGTAACGCGGTGCAGTGAGTGACTCGCGGCCCCTACCAGGCCGGTTCCATGCGCATCTGCTGGGGCAGGTCGTGGCGCTTGACCGGCATCAGGTACAGCCGCGCGAACGTGGCGAGCCCGGCGACGGCCCAGCCGGCCTGCTGCAGCCGGCCGATCACATCGCCGCGTGCCTTGGCCGCGGTGATCGCGGTCTGGATTCGGAACAGCCGCGCGAGGCCGGCGCGGAAGGCCGGGTGGTCGGTGTCGAGCGAGATCGGGAACACCTGCTTCGTGATCTCGGTGGTGATGCGAAAGACGGTGTAGTCGTACTCGTCGCTGTCGAGCCCCATTGCGTGGTGCAGCATCGGCCGCGTGTGGTCGCGGACGTACATCGTCGCGTACACCGCGAGCAGGAAGAAACGGATCCACAGCAAGTTGACGCCGCGCAGCAGCTGCGGCTGCGCCCGCATGATCAGCGCGAACGACTCGCCGTGGCGAAACTCGTCGTTGCACCAGCGCTCGAACCAGCGAAAGATCGGGTGGAAGCGCTTGTCGGGGTGGCGCTCGAGCTGCCTGAAGATCGTGATGTAGCGCGCGTAGCCGATCTTCTCGGACAGGTAGGTCGCGTAGAAGATGTACTTCGGCTTGAAGTAGGTGTAAGCCTTGGTGCGCTTCAGGTTCGGCAGATCCAGGCCGATGCCGAAGTCTTTCAGGCTCTGGTTGATGAAGCCGGCGTGGCGCGACTCGTCGCGCGTCATGTAGCGCATCAGCGCCTTGATGTCGGGGTTGGTGACGTTTTTCTGGATCTCGTTGTACAGAATGCAGCCCGAGTACTCGCTCGTCACCGAGCTGATGAGAAAGTCGAGAAACTCCTGCCGCAATTCGGGCGAGACCTTGCCGAACACATCGTTCACCTCGGCGGCGAACTCGGGCGTGCGCTGGAAGTGGTCGTGGTTGTTGTCGCCTTCGTACTCGGCGAGCATGGTGTCCCACTCGGCGCGGATCGGTGAGACGTCGATCCGATCCATCGCCGCGAAGTCGGTGGTGTAGAAGCGCGGGCTCAAAAGCGAATTGTCTTTGGCCTTGCTGGCGGCGTCGTCGGCGCTGGCGATCGTGGCTGAGTTCGCGGTGGCGGTGGGGCTGGCCATGGTGGTGTGTTCCGTGGGGTTCAAACGGTCATCGCCGGGGCGTTGTGCCGACCGTCAGCAATTTGGCGAACTCGCCGGCGTTCGTCGGCCCGAAGGCCTCGAGGTCGACGCGGTTGTCGGTCATCGGATCGAGGAGCGTGAGCCCGCCGTCGGTGCGCGCGATGAGCTGGAACGGCTGCTGCGAACCCATGCCGCGTGCGCGCCTTTCGCGAGCCAGCGCGCGCAGTGCGCCGCGTACGAAACCCTGCTCTCCCTGCACCGAAGTCACCTGCGCGCCGGTACGACCGTCGAGTACGGCGATGCTGCCATCGGGGCGATCCTCGAAGCGCAGCGCGCGTTCCATCGCCGCCGGAGCAGCGCGCTGATCGGGGCCGTTGCCGGTGAGGCGGACCAAGCCAACGCTGAGCAGCGAGAACAGGATCAGGCCACCGGCACCGACCAGGAACCAGCGCGGAAAGCTGTCTGGCCGTGGAGCTGTGGCGGGCGAAGTGGATGTGCTCATGTCGGACTCGGTTGCCATTGCTGCGACGACGCAGCGGCTTGCGGAACGTTCGCGTCGCCGGTCGGTGCCGCGTGCGATGCGGGGCGCTCGCTCGCGGCTGAAGGTGCAGGCGCTGCCGCCATGCCGGTGGCTTGCACCCAGGCGTTGGACAGCAACGCTGCCACGCGCGCCGCATCGGGCACCGAGCGCAACGCGGGCTCGGGGCGTGCCAGGCGCCACGGGCGCACGTGCGGCCACAGGTGAAGCCACGCAATATGGTCTTTGGGATCGAGCGTGAGCACGATGTCACCGCACGCGCCGTCGCGCTCACGCAATGCAGCCGACTCGATGCGGCGCAGCGGCAGATTGAAGGTGAGTGTGAGGACGATGCCCACCCGCATCACGACGCGCTTGTCGGTCAGTGTGTAGACGGTGGTGCGCGCGGTCAGCCAGGCCAGCGCCGCCACGCTCGCGAGCGCCACCACGGCCAGTGCGGCAGGCACCAGCAGTGACCGGAAGGCATCGAACGCCGAGCCGCCATCGGACATGACGAACGCGGCGCGCAACGCCAGCATCGCGGCGAAGTAAGCCACGAACTGCTTCCAGTGGAAGGCCTGGCGAGCCAGCGCGTAGAAGTCGGGCGCGCCTTGCCAGAGGATGCGCTCGTCGGCGGGCAGGCTTTCGGGCAGCCCGTATTCGGGTTCGAATTCGTGTTCGTGCCCGTTGCCATGCCCGTGCGGGTGGCTGTGTTTGTCGACGTTCATGCGGCCTCCGATCGCGTCAGATCCAAGTCTCGCTGCGCTTCGGCTCGGCATACAAGGTGCCGGCGCCGTAGTACGCGGTGACCTTCTCTTCTTCGAGGAAGGTGACTTGGTCGGGGTGGCGGGTGCGGGGCACGTTCGCCATCTGATAGCCGAGCAGCGAGTTGACCTCGATGCGGTCCTTGCGGATGCGCGCGAACGGGATCGGCAGCAGCACGTTCGGCCCCAGCGCCGCATTCGCCACGCTGACCTCGAGGTAGCGCACCAGCATCTCGGAGCGATCGAGCCACAGCTCGCGAACCGTGCCGGCTTGCATGCCGTCGGCGCCGAACACCGGCAGGCCGCGTGGGTCGGTGTCGTGGCGCGACACGTCGCAACCGGGGGCCACGCGCAGCGGCACGATCTTCACATCGCCATGCGCGGTGACATCGGGCTTGTCGGAGCGCAGCGCGTAAGCGCCCGGTCCGGCGTTGGACGCCATCGGGTCGCCGGTGGGCTCGATCGGCGAGCCGGGCGACGGGCCGGTCGTGACGGCGGCGACCTCCAACTCGGGACGGTGCAGTTCGGGCACCGTGACCGAGCTGCCGTCGGCCAGCTTGTACGTCTTCGGCGACGGGATCGGCCAGCCGTTGACGGGGGCGCGGCCGAGGCTGTCGGACTGCATCGGGTAACCCTCGCGATGGCCCTCACGCACAAGGTAGTAGATCAGCCCGAAAAAGAACAGCCAGAACGCGTAAAGCAGGATCTGGGCGAGGTCCACATAGTGGGTGATGGCGCCGAATTCCATGGTCTCTCTCCTCGGTGTGAACGCTCGATGGATGGGTGTTGAAAGCGGGGCGAAAACGACTAACTCTTCAGGTCAGCGAGACCGTACGTTCGCGTTGCGGCGGACGGGGCCTTCGGGGCGCGCCGGCCCACCAAGGGGCCCATGACCACGAGGGTCGCGAACAGCAGCACGATCTCGAGGTGATAGACGGCGCTGTAGCCGGTGGCCGGCCCGACGAGTGCGCTGCCCAGCGCACCTTGCGTGGCGAGGCTGGAGACGCTGTCGCGCAGCGCGCCGCCGAAGAACATCGCCAGGCCCACCGCGGTGGACTGGACAGCGCCCCAAACACCCAGCGCCAGCCCGACGAAGCCGCCTTCTTCGAGCCGCATCGCGGCAGACAAGGTGCCGATCGCGAACAGCCCGCCGCCGAAGCCGATGCCCAGAGCGCCGGTGCGAAACACCCAGCCGGCGTTGAGCGGTGCCGCCAGGATCACGGCCGAGAAGGCCGGCAGGCCGGCAAGCGCTCCGTAGCAAGCCAGACGCAAGGGGTCGGCGCCGCGCGCCAAGCAGCGCCCCGCGAATAAGAAGCCGATGAACGCGCCACCGGCGAGCATCGCGGTCAACGCACTGGTCGCGCCAACGCTCAGTTGCAGGATCTCGCCGCCATACGGTTCGAGCACGATGTCCTGCATGTTGAAGGCGAGCGTGCCGAGACCCGTGGCCCACAGGAAGCGTCGCACGCGCGCGCCAGCGATGAAGCGGCACCACACATCCTTGAACGGCGGCGGCGTCACGTTCTTGGCTTGTGACGCGCGCTGCGGGTTGCGCGGCTCCTGCTTCCACAACGCGATTGCGTTGAGAAACAGCACGACCAGAGCCGTGCCCTGCACCACCTGAACCAGCTTCTGCGGGCTGAAGTCGGCGAGTAGCACGCTGAACGCGACACTGCCGCCGACGGCGCCGAGGAGCAGCATCACGTACATCAGCGCCACGACCTTCGGCCGCGTCTCTGCGCTCGCCTGGTCGGTTGCGAGCGCGAGACCGGCGGTCTGCGAGGTCTGAAGCCCCGCGCCGACGGTCAGGAAAGCGAGCGCCGCAGCAGCCTGGCCAAACCACGCCGGCACTGGGACCGCGCCTTGGCCCGACAAAACAAGCAACGCGAACGGCATCACCGCAAGGCCGAAGAACTGGATCAGGGTTCCGCCCCACATGTAGGGCACGCGCTTCCAGCCGAAGGCCGAACGGTGCGTGTCGGAGTGGTAGCCGGTGACGGCGCGAAACGGCGCCACCAGCAATGGCAGCGCCAGCATCAGCGACACCAGCCACGCGGCAACGCCGAGCTCGACGATCATCACCCGGTTCAGCGTGCCGACGAGCAGCGCCGTGGTGATTCCCATCGTCACTTTGAAAAGCGACAGGCGCAAAAGCCGTGGCAGCGGCAGATCGGCGCTGGCGACGTCGGCGAACGGCAGCCAGCGCGGGTCGAGCTGCTTGGCAAAGCGGGTGAAGCGGGCGGCTTTCAAACGCGGCTCAGCTCGAGTGCGTGCGATTTGTAGAAGCCGCTGGAGACGCGCCGCGTGCGGGCGAAGCGAAAGGCTCCAAGCGCCGGCTCGGCTGCGAGGCGGCGCAGCAGATCGTTTGGCGCAACGGGGACGACCGACGGCGCACGGTCCCCTTTCGGGAAGAGCCGGCCGACGCGACGCATCGCGAGCAAGAGCGGCGTGCCGGGGACGAACGTGAACAGCACCGCGCGCTCAGTGCGCTGCGCCAGGCCGGCCAGCACGCGCACGGCGTCCTCGGCCTCGTAGTGGATCACCGAGTCCATGCCGACCACGTAGTCGAAGCGGCCGAGCGCAGGGTCGAGCATGTCGCCAGAGTGAAACTCGATCCGGCTCGCGAGTGCCGCAGGACTGCGCTCGCGCGCTATGCCCACGAGCGTTGGCGACAGGTCGATGGCCACCACCTGTGCGCCGCGCTGCGCCGCGCAGGTGGCGAGCGCGCCGGTGCCGCAACCGGCGTCGAGCAAGCGCATGCCGTGCATGTCTGCCGGCAGCCAGCCGAGCAGAGTAGCCCGCATCTCGTCACGCCCGGCCCGCACGCTGGCGCGGATGCGGCCGACGGGCGCGGTCGAGGTCAGGCGCTCCCAGGCCTTGACGGCGGTGCGATCGAAGTAGGTTTCGATCTCGCCGCGGCGTTGCGCGTACGTGCCCTGTGCCATCAGTCGAATCCCAGCAGATCGAAGATGTCGCGGTCTTTCATCGGCGTGCAGATCAACGGGTCGGTGCCGAGCCACAGCGACGCGGCCAGGCGCATGTACTCCTTCTGCACCGCCTCGAGCTCGGGCGAATACTCCATCTCGAACAGCGTCGCCTTCTTCAGGCGCGAGCGGCGGATGACGTCGAGATCGGGGAAATGCGCCATCAGCTTCAGGCCGATCTGTTCGTTGTACTTGTCGATCTGGTCGGTGGCCGCGCTGCGATTCGCGATCACACCGCCGAGCCGAACGTTGTAGTTCTTCGCCTTGGCACCGATCGCCTGCACGATGCGGTTCATCGCGAAGATGGAATCGAAGTCGTTGGCGGTGACGATGAGCGCGCGGTCGGCATGCTGCAAGGGCGCGGCGAAGCCGCCGCAGACCACGTCGCCCAGCACGTCGAAGATGACCACGTCGGTCTCTTCGAGCAGGTGATGCTCCTTGAGCAGCTTGACCGTCTGGCCCACCACGTAGCCGCCGCAGCCGGTGCCGGCCGGCGGGCCGCCCGCCTCGACGCACATCACGCCGTTGTAGCCGGGGAACACGAAGTCTTCGACGCGCAGCTCTTCGGCGTGGAAGTCGACGGTCTCGAGCACGTCGATCACCGTCGGCATCAGTTTCTTGGTGAGCGTGAAGGTGGAGTCGTGCTTGGGGTCGCAGCCGATCTGGAGCACGCGCTTGCCGAGCTTGGAGAACGCGACCGAGAGGTTCGACGAGGTCGTGCTCTTGCCGATGCCGCCCTTGCCGTAGACCGCGAAGACCTTGGCCGTGCCGATCTTCAGGCTCGGGTCGAGCTGGACCTGGACGCTGCCCTCGCCGTCGGCACCGCGGGGAAGCGGCTTGGCGCCGCGGCCGATGTCGGAAATCGAGACGCGTGTTTCAGCGACGCTGTCGAAACTCATGCGGGGGCTCCTTCGTAGATACCTTCGAGCCGGTCCTCGAGTTCTTCTCCGGCACGCCGCAGTGCATCGAGCATCTTCGCGTCGGGCTTCCAGTACTTTCGGTCCGAGGCTTCGAGGAGGCGGTTGGCCACCTTGGCCGAAGCCGTCGGGTTCAACTTGGCGAGGCGCTCGCGCATCTCGGGGTCGAGCATGAAGGTCTCGCTCAGCTGCTCGTAGACCCACGGCTGGACCTGGCCGGTGGTGGCCGACCAGCCCATCGTGTTGGTCACGTGGACCTCGATCTGGCGGACGCCTTCGTAGCCATGCTTGAGCATGCCTTCGTACCACTTCGGGTTAAGCATGCGGGTCCGCGTCTCGAGTGCGACCTGCTCGGAGAGGGTTCGCACCGTGCCGCCGCCGGCGCCGTCTTTGGTCTGGTCGCCGATGTAGACCGGAGCGACTTCGGCGTCGGGACCTTCCTTGACCGATTTCGCGCGCTTGATGGCGCGGCTGATGCCGCCGAGCGTGTCGAAATAGGTGTCGATGGTGGTGACGCCGAGTTCGACCGAGTCGAGGTTCTGGTAGGCGAGCTGCACGCCCGACAGCACGCTCTGCAGCAGCGCTGCCTGCTGCTGCGGCCGGCCGGCGCGGCCGTAGGCGAAGCCCTTGCGCCTCGTGTAGGTCTCGGCGAGCTCGTCGCCGTCTTCCCAGCGGCTGTTGTCGACGAGGCTGCCGACGTTCGAGCCGTAGGCGCCTTCGGCATTGCCGAACACGCGCAGCGCCGCCGTCTCGAGGTCGCCGCCGTGCTCGGCTACGAAGGCGAGGGCGTGCTTCCGGATGAAGTTCTGCTCGGGCGGTTCGTCGGCCTGTGCGGCCAGGAAGGCGGCCTCGGCGAGCAGCTTGATCTGCAGGGGAAGGAGGTCGCGAAAAATTCCCGAGAGAGTGATGACGACGTCGATCCGCGGCCGACCGAGTTGTTCGAGCGGCATCAACTCGGCGCCGGCGAGCCGGCCGTAGCTGTCGAAGCGTGGCTTCGCACCCATCAGCGCCAGCGCCTGCGCGATCGGGCCGCCTTCGCTCTTCAGGTTGTCGGTGCCCCAGAGCACCATCGCGATCGATTCCGGCAGGTCGTTGCCGTCGGCCATGTGGCGCGCCAGCAGGCGCTCGGCCTGGCGGGCACCATCCTGGACCGCGTAAGCGCTCGGGATGCGAAACGGGTCGAAGCCGTGCAGGTTGCGCCCGGTCGGCAGGATCGCCGGCGTGCGCAGCAGGTCGCCACCGGGCGCGGGGCGGATGAACTGGCCGTCGAGGGCGCGCAGGATGCCGGCGATCTCGTGGTCTTCCGACATCAGCCGGTCGGCCGTGGCGAGCTCGACCATCAGCTCGAGCATTTGCGGCGTGGCGTCCACGCCGGAGTCGGCGAGCGCCTGCTCGCCGCTGCGACCGGCGACCAGCAATTCGATGACGGCGCGCGCCGGCCGCAGCCCGTGCGAGGCCTCGGCGAGCGACAGCAGCAGGTCGGCCCGCTCGGCGGCCGACGGCGCCTGACCGACGATGTGCAGGCCGTACGGAATCAACGTGTATTCGAGCTCGAGCACGGCGTCGTTGAGGCGGGCGATTCGGGCCGGCGCGTCGTCGGCCCACTCGGGCTCGATGGTGGCGAGCTCGAGGTCGGCGGCCTGCGCCTGGATCAGCAGGCTCAGCTCGTGGGCCTCGTGCCGCGAGCCGTCGTCGAGGCCACGGTAGCGCTCGAGCAGCGCCTTCAGGTCGGCCAGCCCCTTGTAGACGCCGGCTTGCGCGACCGGCGGCGTCATGTAGCTGATGAGCGTGGCGGCGGCGCGTCGCTTGGCGATCGTGCCTTCGGACGGGTTGTTCGACGCGTAGAGATAAAGATTCGGCAGATCGCCGATGAGCCGGTCGGGCCAGCACCCGGCGGCCATGCCGCTCTGCTTGCCGGGCATGAATTCGAGCGCGCCATGGGTGCCGAAATGGAGCACGGCATCGGCGACGAAGTCTTCGCGCAGCCAACGGTAGAACGCCGAGAAGGCGTGGGTCGGCGCGAAGCCCTTCTCGAACAACAGCCGCATCGGGTCGCCTTCGTAGCCGAACGCCGGCTGGATGCCGACGAAGACGTTGCCGAAGCGCTCGCCGAGCACGAAGATCGAGCTGCCGTCGCTCTGCTGGCGGCCCGGTGCCGGGCCCCACTGCGCTTCGATCTCCCTGAGGTGCTTCTCGCGGCGGACGTGATCGTCGACCGCGATCCGCGCGTGCACGTTGGCCTGCGCGCCGTAGCGCTTGGCATTGCCCTCGATGAGCCGGTCGCGCAACTCGTCGACGCTGGCCGGCATGTCGACGGCGTAGCCCTCGCGCTTCATCGCCGCCATGGTGTTGAACAGTGACTCGAACACCGACAGGAAGGCGGCGGTGCCGGTGTTGCCGGCGTTGGGCGGGAAGTTGAAGACGATCGCAGCGACCTTGCGATTCGCGCGCTTGCCGCGGCGCAGGTCGACGAGGCGGCCGACGCGCGCCGCCAGCATGTCGGCGCGCTCGATGCAGCTGTGCATGTCGTGGCTGCCTTCGACGTTGTCGAACGTGCAGGCGTGGGCGCAGCCGGTGCAGGCGATGCGGGCGGCGCTGCCGCGGCCGCCGAACACCATCGAGCCGGTGGCGCCGTCGAGCTCGGGGATCGCGACCATCATGGTCGATTCCACCGGCATCAGGCCGCGCGGCGAACCGCCCCATTGGTCGAGGGTCTGGAACTCGACGGGGGTGACGGCGAGGTAGGGCACGTCGAGCCGGGCGAGGATGTCTTCGGCGGCCTTGGCGTCGTTGTAGGCCGGACCGCCGACGAGCGAGAAGCCGGTGAGCGAGACCAGGGCATCGATGGTGGGCCGGCCGTCCTTGATGAAGAACGCATCGATGGCCGGGCGCGAGTCGAGACCGGTTGCATACGCCGGGACCACGCGCAGGCCGCGCGCTTCCATGGCGGTAATGACGCCGTCGTAGTGGTCGGCGTTGCCGGCGAGCAGGTACGAGCGCATCAGCAGCAGGCCGACGGTTCCGCGCTTGCCGCTGGTGGCGACGGTCGGCAGGGCGTCGAGGCTGGCCGCGAGCCGGCCGCTCGCCCTGGCCTGCACCAGCCGCGGGTGGTAGACGCCGACCTCCGGGTATTCGACCGGCTCGCTCGTCTTTGCCAAGCCACGCAGGCCGCGGCGCGGGCCATCGGCGTAGCGGTCGACGAGGAACTGCACCATGTTCGCGACGTTTTGCTCCGAACCCGCAAGCCAGTACTGCAGCGTCATGAAGTAGGCGCGGACGTCCTGGGCAGTGCCCGGGATGAACCGCAGGATCTTGGGCAGCCGCCGCAGCATGCGCATCTGCTTCGCGCCGGCCGTTGCGCGGGCGCCGGGCTCGTCGTTGTTCGCCTCGGGCTTGCCGCGCAGCTTCTTCAGGAACGCCATCGGACCGCTCGGCGCCGAGTCCATCGCGAACTTGCCCATGCGCGTCAGCTTCATCACCTCGCCGGCCGACATCGCGCAGACCATCGCGTCGCAATGGTCGCGCCGGGCCTGCAGGGCGGGCAGGATGGGCAGGAAATGCTCCTCCATGAAGAGCATCGCCGCGATCACGATGTCGCCGCTGGCGATGTCGGCCTTGGCGCGTTCGAGCGCCTTGTCGTCGTCGCTCCACTCGCTGGCCGCATGGACGACCAGCGACGTGCCCGGCAAGGTGCGCGCCAAAGCCTTGTTGGCTCGGGCGGCAGCGCCGGCAAGGTGGCTGTCCATGGTCACGATGACCACGCGCATCGGCTGCGCGGCCGACTTGCCGCGAGACAGGGAATCAACGACTGAAGTGCGCTTTGGCGTCATAGAGAGTTTCAACCGTGATCGTCGGAACGCTGCGGAGAGCGGCATAGCGCTCCGTGTTCCGACGTGCCTTTCCGCGAACGAAGAACGGAATCTTGTGGAGCTCGCGCTCCGCTTCGGGGGCCCAGGTCGCGACGATCAGCTCGCTCGAAGGCGGCGCCGGCTCGCCGGCGACGGCGCCAGCGCCGGCCGCGCAGACGACGGCCCCGGGGGTCGCCGGGGCGACATCGGCCGCCAGCGCGGCATGCGACCCGAGGTGCGACGGCGCGGCGTCGGCGTGGAACTCGAAGTCGCCTCGGAACATGCCGATCAGGTGTTCCTCGAGGCCCATCATCAGCGGGTGGACCCAGGTGTCGAAAAGCACGTTGGCGCCTTCGAAGCCCATCTGCGGCGAGTGCCGGGCGGGAAAGTCCTGCACGTGAACGGGCCCCGAGATCACGGCGCAGGGAACGCGCAGCCGCTTGGCGATGTGGCGCTCCATCTGGGAGCCGAGCACAAGATCGGGCTGCAGCGCCTCGACGCGCGCCTCGACCTCGAGGTAGTCGTCGGTGATGAGGGCCTCGACGCCGTATTTCTTCGCCGCCTCGCGAACGTCGCGCGCGAACTCGCGGCTGTAGGTGCCGATGCCGCAGACGGTGAATCCGAGCTCCTCCGACGCAACGCGCGCCGCCGCGACCGCGTGGGTCGCGTCGCCGAACACGAAGACGCGCTTGCCCTGCAGGTAGGTGGAGTCGACGGAGTGCGCGTACCAGGTCGAGCGCGAGTTCGTCGCCGCGAGCGCCGCCGCCGGGTCGACGCCGGCAAGCGCCGCGACCTCGGCGATGAACTCGCGCGTGGCGCCGACGCCGATCGGGATCGTCTTCGTCGCCGGCATGGCGAAAATGCGCGTCAGCCACTGCGATGCGACGGAGGCGATCTCGGGATAGAGCAGGACGTTGAAGTCGGCGTCGCCAAGGCGGGAGATATCGTCGGGCGTGGCGCCGAGCGGCGCCGTGACGTGAACGTCGACGCCGAGCAACTCGAGCAGCGAGCGGATCTCGCGCAGGTCGTCGCGATGGCGAAAGCCGAGGGCGCTCGGGCCGAGGATGTTGCAGCGCGGGCGGCGGGCCGTATCGCGGGTCGGTCGCACGAAACCCGACGCTGGCGATGGTTCGGTGGCCGCAGCGCGAAGCGCCCCGGCCGGACCCGCCAACGTGCGAACGATCTGATAGAAAGTTTCCGACGCGCCCCAGTTCTCCTTCTTCTGGTACGAAGGCAACTCGAGCGCCACCACCGGAATCGGCAGGGCCAGCGCCTTCGCGAGGCCGCCCGGATCGTCCTGGATCAGCTCGGCGGTGCACGAGGCGCCGACCAGCATCGCCTTCGGCTTGAAGCGCTCGAAGGCGTCGCGGGCGGCGGTCTTGAAGAGCTCGGCGGTGTCGCCGCCGAGGTCGCGTGCCTGGAAGGTCGTGTAGGTCACCGGCGGACGCCGCGGCAGCCGCTCGATCATCGTGAACAACAGGTCGGCGTAGGTATCGCCCTGTGGCGCGTGGAGGACGTAGTGAACGTCCTTCATCGCCGTGGCGATCCGCATCGCGCCGACGTGCGGCGGGCCTTCGTAGGTCCAGAGGGTCAGCTGCATGTCAGGCGACCAGGGTGAGCCGGCGTTGCAAGGGGCGCGTAAAAAGCCCGGCGAGATCGGCGGCCTGGTCGTAGCCGTGAATCGGTGTGAACACGAGCTCGATCGCCCACTTTGTCGTCATGCCCTCGGACTCGAGCGGGTTGGCCAGGCCGAGGCCGCAGACGACCAGATCGGGCCGCGCCTCGCGGCAACGGTCGAGCTGGCGATCAACGTCCTGGCCTTCGGACAGCATCGTTCCGGCCGGCAGCCAGGCCAGCTCTTCGGCCAGATGCTGGCGATGCAGGTAGGGCGTGCCGACCTCGACCAGCGTCATGCCCATCTCTCTCGCGAGGAACCGTGCCAGCGGGATCTCGAGTTGCGAGTCGGGGAAGAAGAAGATGCGCTTGCCGGCGAGCTGGTGGCGATGGGCGGCGAGGGCGCGACCGGCCCGCTCGCGCCGTGTTGACACGACCTGCTCGAAGCGGGTCGCATCGATGCCGAAGGAAGCGGCCGCTGCCTGTAGCCAGGCCGTCGTGCCCTCGACACCCAACGGGAAGGGCGCGGGCAATCGCGTTGCACCGCGCCCTTCGAGAGCGCGTGCCGTGTCGGCGAGAAACGGCTGGGCGAGCAGGAAGCGCGTGCCCGGACCGACCGGCGCCAAGTCGCCGGCGTGACGCGGCGGAAAGAAGCGCACGCCGGTGAGGCCCATCTCGTCGAAGAGCCGCATGAACTGGTCTTCGACGACGTCGGCCAGGGCGCCGACGATCAGCAGCGACGGCGCCGCAGCCTCGGCAGCGGCCGGCATCTCGGGGACGAGCGCGGCGAGGCAGGCGTCTTCGCCCTGCGTGAACGTCGTCTCGATGCCGCTGCCGGAGTAGTTGAGAACGCGGACCTTGGATGCGAAGGTTTTCGACAGGCGCTGTGCAGCACGCGACAGGTCGAGCTTGATCACTTCCGAGGGGCACGAGCCGACCAGGAACAGGAGCTTGATTTCGGGCCGGCGCGCCAGCAGCCGGGTCACAACGCGGTCGAGCTCCTCGTTGGCGTCGGCGATGCCGGCGAGATCGCGGTCGTCGATGATCGCGGTCGCGAAGCGCGGCTCCGCGAAGATCATGACACCGGCCGCCGACTGGATCAGGTGGGCGCAGGTTCGCGAGCCGACGACGAGGAAGAACGCGTCCTGGATCTTGCGGTGCAGCCAGATGATGCCGGTGAGGCCGCAGAAGACTTCGCGCTGGCCGCGCTCCCTGAGGACGTTTGGCAGGACGGGCGCGTCGCTGCAGCCGCCAGTGGCTGCCCGGATCGGGATCACCTCGGTCATGCCGCGACCCCTTGCACCAGAGCACTACCGCCGAGCCGTGCCTGGTCGAGGCGGGCAGCGCGCAGCTTCAGGATGAACTGGGTCGCATTGATAACGTAGGTCGCGTAGGCGACGAGCGCGAGCAGCATCTGGCCGCGGGCGCCGAGCCAGCCGGTGGCCAGCGCTGCGAGGTAGGCCGTGTGCAGCGCCAGCACAAGCATGCTGAATACGTCTTCCCAGTAGAAAGCAGGCGCGAACAAGTAACGATCGAAAACCGCCTTTTCCCACAGGCAGCCGGTGATCATGATGGTGTAGAGCGCCAGCGTCTTGACCACGACGGAGATCGTGGCGGCGTCGTGGCCCTCGCCGGTGGCGAGGTAGTGGAGGACGAGAACAAGGCTCGCGATGAAGATCAAAAACTGGATCGGGGCAAGTACGCCTTGCACCAAAGTCCAACCCGATGTATCGCGGCGTCGACGTTGTTCTGCGTCGTAGAGCGGCAAGCGCATCGCTGGAATCTAGCCAGAGCGCCGGACACTGTCAATTGGCGTAGATGTCAGGCGAGATTGACGTTTACAAGTCATCGAAAGAGGTATGAAATCGGCGTCACCTGAGGACATGCCACCGGATTCAATACAAGCACGAGAGGGGTCGAAATGGCCGAGGTGTTGGAGCGGAGCGTCGCGATCAGCAGGCGTTCGAAGCATGAAGTCGGAGCGGCCGAAGTGGCCATCCAGGAAGAATTGAGCGAGCGGTCGCGTCGCCGCGAAGCGTCGGCTACATGGTTGCCGACGCTCGGCCCCCAGGACCTGGTTTGCCTCATGTCGGTGATCGAGTCGCAGCTCCTGCCGACCCTCTTGTGCTCATATCGACCGGCGGAGCAAAAGCCACTGAGCGCTTCGATCCCGGACTGAAGCTTGCGGCCGCGGGGTCGATCCCGCGAAGAACGGACTCACGGCGTCGCCGACCGTCCACCACAACGCACACGTCATGGCAAGGATGGTCAACAAGAACAAGGCGTCACCCAAGCCGAAACCGGTGGCCAAGGCCAAGCCGTTGCCGCGACCGGAGCCGGTCGACTCCGAGGCGGCTTTGCAGGCCCGCCTCGTCGAGGCGCAGGCTGCGATGGAACGCGACTACGCTCGCCTGCGCGAATTCGAATCGCGCTACCGCCATCTTTTCGTCGCCACCACCGAAGCCCTGCTGCTGGTCGATGCGCAAACGCTACGCGCGCTCGATGCCAATCCGGCTGCCTGTGCGCTGCTCGGCGTCGGCTCGCAGAGGGTCGTGGGCGCCTCGATGCTCGCCGTGTTTCATGCGCGCAGCCACGTAGCGCTCGAATCGATGGCCGCCGAGATGCGGCGTGGCGGCCAGGGCGGCAGTCTCCGTGTCGACAGCGCTGTCGGTACCCGGCGCCTTCTCGTGTCGGCGTCGCTGTTCCGCCAGGACGGTGCCTTCGTACTGCTACTTCGCCTCGATGCCGCCGATGCGCGACCACCCCGAGGCGAACGTGGCGACGCGGGCGAGGAATGGGCGCGCTACTGCGCCGTCGCGCCCGACGCCCTCGTCCTCACTGACCTGGCCGGCAAGGTGCTCCACACCAACGCCGCTTTCGCCGAGCTCGTGCAGGTGGCGACGGAGCGGCAGATCCGCGGTGAATCGCTCGGTCGCTGGCTGGGCCGGACCAGCGTCGATCTCGGCGTGCTCGTCACCAACCTGCGTCAGCGCGGCAGCCTGAAGCTGTTCTCCACCAATCTGCGCGCCGAACATGGCTCGCTCACCGAAGTGGAGATCTCGGCGGCGCTGGTGACGATGGACGATCAGCCCTGTCTCGGCTTCACGATCCGCGACGTTGGCCGCAGGCTGACAGGCGACAGCCACGCCCGCGACGATCTGTCGCGATCGGTCGGCCAGCTGGCCGAGCTCGTCGGTCGCGTGCCGATGAAGGAGATCGTCGCCAACACGGCGGTTCTCATCGAGAGGATGTGCATCGAGGCGGCATTGCAGCTCACCCGCGACAACCGCGCCGCCGCCGCCGAGCTGCTCGGCCTGTCTCGCCAGAGCCTGTACGTGAAGCTGCGCCGCTACGGGCTCGGCGACGCCGAGGCCGACAGCGCCGCCGGCGCCTGACGCCGGCGCGCCGTTACGCCGTTACGCCGTGGCGATGCTGCTGCTGCCGCCGAGCGTGCTGAACGCGGCCAGGATGTTCGGCGTCTTCTCGGGGTTGAGGTGGAGATCGTCGAGCAGGGCCGGGTCGGCGATCGAGAAGCCGTCGACGATGGCCTCGTGCTGCTGATCGCGATGTGCGAAGCGCATGTGCCAGTCGTCGAACAGGCGGATCGGGATCGTCTGGTCGGCGAGAACGACGATCTCGGTGTGCCGGGTGTCGCGGCGGATGCTGTTCCAGACCTTGCCGAGAGCGACGTTGTCGCCTTCGAGCCACTGGAAGAAATAGCCGCGGTCGTAAATGATCAGTCCGGACAGGCCGAGCGTTTCGTTGCGGCGGCGGGCGTGTGCAAGCAGATAAAAGAGGTCAAGATCTGGCTGCGGCACGACCGCACGGCTTCTGTAGATGATCGCCGACAAGCTGCTCATGCTCGACGTTTTCGCTTTCTGGCCTCGCCACCCGATGGTGACATTGGTGTCAACCCAAGTTGACGAAATTCTATGTCAAGTGCGAAACTCATCGGACGATGGGCCGCCCGAAAATATCCGCTGTTGCCGAACTGCTGAAGCCGATCACCTGGTTTCCTCCGATGTGGGCATTCGGTTGCGGGGTGGTCGCCTCCGGTCTGCCGATCGGCGAGCGCTGGCCCATTGTCGTTGTCGGCCTGGCCATCGCCGGACCGCTCGTCTGCGCGACCAGCCAGGCTGTGAACGATTGGTTCGACCGCGAGGTTGACGCGATCAACGAGCCGCAGCGGCCGATTCCGTCCGGCCGCATTTCTGGCCGCTGGGGCATCCGCATCGCCATGGGCTGGACGGTGCTGTCTCTCGCCGTGGCGACGATGCTCGGCGTCTGGGGCTTCGCGGCAGCCGCGTTCGGGCTGGCGCTGGCCTGGGCCTACAGCGCGCCGCCGCTGCGCCTGAAACTCAACGGCTGGTGGGGCAACGCCGCGTGCGCACTCTGCTACGAGGGCCTGGCCTGGGCGACCGGTGCCGCAGTGATGGCCGGCGGTCGGCTTCCGGGCATGGAGACCCTCGTCCTCGCCGGGCTCTACAGCGCCGGCGCCCACGGCATCATGACGCTCAACGATTTCAAGTCGGTGCAGGGCGATCGGCAGATGGGGATCGGCTCGCTGCCGGTGCGGCTCGGCATCGTCAACGCCGCGCGCGCCGCCTGCGTGATCATGGCCGTGCCGCAGGTGATCGTGATCCTGTTCCTCGTTGCCTGGCATGCACCCGGCTACGCCATCGCGATCGGCCTGCTGCTGCTGGTGCAGGTGGCGATGATGAACCGGTTCCTCGAACGCCCCCTCGAACGCGCGCTCTGGTACAGCGGCTTCGGCGTACCGCTCTATGTCATCGGCATGCTGATCAGCGCCTTCGCCCTGCGCACCACCGGCGCCTGACCAGGGCGCGCCCGACCTCGAAGCGAAGATGAACGAAACCGAGACCTTCGACGTCGTCGTCATCGGTGGCGGCCCGGCCGGCGCCACCGCCGCCGACGACCTGGCACGGCGCGGCCGCTCGGTGCTCCTGCTCGACCGCGCCGGCCGCATCAAGCCGTGCGGCGGCGCCATCCCGCCGCGCCTCATCAAGGACTTCGCGATCCCCGACGTGCAGCTCGTGGCGCGTGCCACCTCGGCGCGCATGGTCTCGCCGACCGACGCCAAGGTCGACATTCCGATCGAGAACGGCTTCGTCGGCATGGTCGACCGCGACCGCTTCGACGAGTGGCTGCGCGAGCGCGCCCGCGAGCACGGTGCCGTGCGACGAGCCGGCAGCTTCGAGAAGATCAGCCGCGACGCCGACGGGGTCGCCGTCGTCCACTATCTGGCCCGCGAGCGCCACCACAAAGGCGATGGCGTCGCCACCACCGTGCGGGCGCGCAGCATCGTCGGCGCCGACGGTGCCCGCTCGGCGGTGGCCCGGGAAGCCGCGGTGCCGAAGGCCGACCGTACGCGCTATGTCTTTGCGTACCACGAGGTCGTGCGCGTGCCGGCCGTACTGCCGGCGGGCTACAACGGTTCGCGCTGCGACGTGTACTACCGCGGCCAGCTCTCGCCTGATTTCTACGGCTGGGTCTTTCCGCACGGCGACACGCTGAGCATCGGCACCGGCAGCGCCGACAAGGGCTTCTCGCTGCGCGGCGCCGTCGCCACCCTGCGCGACGCGGCCGGCCTCGGCGCCACTGAGACGCTGCGCCGCGAAGGCGCGCCGATCCCGATGAAGCCGCTCCCATGCTGGGACAACGGCCGCGACGTCGTTCTCGCCGGCGATGCGGCGGGCGTGGTCGCGCCGGCCTCGGGCGAGGGCATTTACTACGCGATGGTCGGCGGTCGCTTCGCTGCCGACGCCGTCGACGAACTTCTGCGCACCGGCAACGCCCGCGCTCTGGCGACTGCCCGCAAGCGCTTCATGAAGGCGCATGGCCGTGTCTTCTGGGTGCTCGGCATCATGCAGCGCTTCTGGTACTCGAGCGACCGCCGCCGTGAGCGCTTCGTGAGCATCTGCAAGGACAAGGACGTGCAGCAGCTGACCTTCGACGCCTACATGAACAAGGAGCTCGTGCACAAGCGACCGATGGCCCACGTGCGCATCTTCTTCAAGGACATGGCACACCTGCTCGGCATGGCGCGTGTCTGATGGCGGCGCGGCGGCGGGTTCGCGCCGTCACGCGCGCTGGAAGCCGGTCGCGGCCGCCTTCGGTGCGGCGCTCGGCGTCGCGGCACTCGGCGGCCTGATCACCGACATCAGTCCCTGGTACCGATCGCTCATCGAGCCGCCGTGGAAGCCGCCCGACCTCTGGTTCGGCCCGGCCTGGACGCTGATCTTCGCCTGCGCCGCGATGGCCGGCCTCACGGCCTGGCGGCAGGCCGCGGCCCGTTCGACACGGATGTGGATCATCGGCCTGTTCGCGCTCAACGCCTGCCTCAACGTCGGCTGGAGCCTGCTCTTCTTTCGCCTGCACCGGCCCGACTGGGCGCTCTACGAGGTGATGCTGTTTTGGCTCTCGATCGTGCTGCTGATCGTGGTGCTGCGCAGGATCTCGACCGCGAGCGCTTGGTGGCTGGCGCCGTACCTGGCGTGGGTGACGTTCGCGGCTGCACTCAATCGCGCCGTCGTCGAACTCAACGCCCCGTTCGGCGGCGGCTGAGGTGCCGGGCTTCGTCGTCCTCGCCGTCGACGCGGCGCTCGTCGTCATCGCCTTCGAACTCGTTGTCCTGATCGCGCGCTCGAAAGCCGCCGCCGCGCGCGAGCGGCCGCTCGCCCCGGCAATCGCCAACCTGCTCGCGGGCGCCAGTTTGATGGCGGCACTGCGTGCTGCGCTGGTG
>JAYVNL010000015.1:0-52179 GCA_043758495.1 Rhizobacter sp. | reverse complement strand
GGATCGTCGCCGACGACGCCGAGGTCGAGCGTGTCGACGCCGAGTCGCTGCAGCATCGCCCAGAGCGTGTAGCGGTTGCTGTCGTAGACGGCGCCGGGCAGCAGCGGTTCGCCGACCGAGCGGAGCTCGTTGCCGGTGGAGAAAAAGGCGACGCGCAGGCGACGGAAGACCGGTACCTCGGCGTGGCCGAGCGACGCCAGCAGGCCGAAGTCGGCCGGTCCGAGCACGCGGCCGGCGGCGAGCACGGTGCAGCCGCTGGCGAGGTCCTCGCCGGCCAGCCGCCGGTTGTCGCCGCAGCGGACCACGCCGGCCGGCACGTGCACGACACCGCCGGCGAGCGTGACCAGCTCCTGCGGGACGACGGTGTCCAGCCCTTCCGGCATCACCGCGCCGGTCATGATGCGGACGCATTCGCCGCCCGCGACCGTACCCGTGAAGCGCTGCCCGGCGAAGCCGGCACCGGCGATCGCGAATGCACTCCCGCGATCGACCTGCAGCTCGGCGCCGCGCAGCGCATAGCCGTCCATCGCCGAGTTGTCGTCGCCGGGCACGTTGCTGGTGGCGACGACGTCCCTGGCCAGGACGCGGCCGAGACCGGCGCGCAGCGCGAGCATCTCGACCGCCTGCACGCGCGGCACGAGGCGGGCGATGAATTCCTGCGCCTGTGCCACCGGCAACGACTTCGGGTCGTAGCCGGCAACACAGGATGCGATCTCCTGCAGCGAAAGCGCGGTCTCGCCGCTGTTCACGATGTCGGCTGCGGCGGTCGCTGCAACTGCTGCAGCTCGGCCAGCGTGTTGGCGTTGGCGAAGGCCTCGACATCGTCGAAGGGCACGAGCACGGTGCGGCGGGTCGCGGTCCAGGCGTCGATCTTGCGCTGGCCCGACAGCGTGAAGCGCAGCAGGCTCTCGACGACCTCGCAGCGCATCAGCGCGAACACAGGCTGTGCACGCAGCTCGCCTTGCTCGGGCGTCGCCGCCATGGCAATCTCGGCGCCGCCCGCCTCGAGCGCATCGGCCAGGCGGCGGACGAGATCTGCGGGAAAGAGCGGCGAATCGCAGGGCACGGTCACGAGATACGGCGTCTCGCAGCGCTCGAGGCCGGCCAGGAAGCCGGCGAGCGGGCCGGGGTAGTCGGGCAGGGCGTCGGGCCACACCGGCACGCCCATCGACTCGTAGGCGGCGAGGTTGCGGTTGGCATTGATCATCATCGCGCCGACCTGCGGCCCGAGCCGCAGCACGGCATGCAGTGCCATCGGCATGCCGAGGTGGGTCTGCAGCCCCTTGTCGACGCCGCCCATCCGGCTGCCGCGGCCACCGGCCAGGATCAGGCCGGTGATGTCGCTCGCTTCGATCATGGCGCTCTGTTTCTCATTCGCAGCAGTGTAGGTTCGTGCGCGCCCGGTCGCGGCCGCGGACGCGGCGGCAGCGTCGCCGAGAATGCGGCCTCGATGAAATCCTGGCTGCCATGAGTGCCCTCGCCGATAGCGCGGCGACGGCATTCGCGCTCATTGCCGCTGCCGATCCGGTGTTGCTTCACACCGTGGCGCTGTCGTTCGCGGTCAGCGGCAGCGCCTGCCTCGCGGCGGCCGGGCTCGGCCTCCTCGGCGGCGCCTGGCTGGCGGCGGCGCGCTTCCGCGGCCGCGCGGTCGTGCTGCTGCTGCTCGACACGCTGTTGGCGCTGCCCTCGGTCGTGGTCGGACTCGTCGTCTATCTCATGCTGTCGCGCAGCGGCCCGCTCGGGTCGTGGGGCATCCTGTTCACGCCGACCGCCATGGTGATCGCGCAGACGATCCTGGTCTTGCCGGTGGTCGCGGCGCTGGCGCAGCAGCTCGTGGCCGGTGCCCTGCGCGACGGCGGCGACCAGCTTCGCTCGCTCGGCGCCGGGCCGACGCTGTCCGCCCTGCTGATGTTGCTGCACGAGCGGTGGGCGGTGGTGACCCTGCTGCTGGTCGCTTTCGGCCGGGCCATCGCCGAGGTCGGCGCGGTGATGATCGTCGGCGGCAACATCGCCGGCATCACCCGCGTGATGACGACGACGATCGCGCTCGAGACCAGCAAGGGCGACCTGCCGCTCGCCCTCGCGCTCGGCCTCGTGCTGCTGGCGGTGGTGGCAGCGATCAACGTCGTCGTGGCGCTGCTGCCGGGGGCCGCTGCGATGACGCGGGTGCAGCCGGCATGACTTCGAACGACATGCCGCTCGTCGCGCTGCGCGCCGCATCCGTGCGCTTCGGCGCCGAGTGCGCGGTCGAGGCGGTGACGCTCGCAGTCGGCGCTGGCGAGGTGATCGCGGTGGTCGGCGCCAACGGCTCGGGCAAGACCAGCCTGCTGCGGCTCCTGCACGGCGTCGTGGCGTACGAAGGCTTGCGAAACCAGCGCCCGGGATGCCGACAGGCGATGGTCTTTCAGCGCCCGTTTCTGCTTCGCCTCACGGTGCTCGCCAACCTGCGAATCGCGTTGTGGCTCGGCGATCGGCGGTTCGCCGCGGCCGAGTGCGACGAGCGCGCTCGCGAGGCCTTGCGACGCGTCGGCCTGACCGCGCTTGCCCGGCGTCCGGCGCTGACCTTGTCGGGTGGCGAGCAGCAGCGCCTCGCGCTCGCTCGCGCCTGGGCGCTGCGACCGAAGATCCTGTTCCTCGACGAGCCAACCGCGAACCTCGACCCCGCCGCCAAGAAGGAGGTCGAAGCCGTGCTCGCCGCCTTTGCCGGCGAAGGCATGACGCTCGTTCTCAGCACCCACAATCTCGGCCAGGCCAAGCGGCTGGCGACGCGGGTAATCTTCATGGCCGAAGGTCGTGTCGAAGCCGACCTGCCGGTGGCGGAATTCTTCGACGTCGAACGCCCCGGCCGTGCCGACAGCTTCCTGAAAGGCGAGCTCTCATGGTCCATCGATTGACGCGCGGCTGGCGCGCCGCGGCTGCAGCCGCGCTCGTCCTCGTCACTTGCGTGATCGCGGGTCCGGCGCTGGCGCAGGACCGCTTCATCACGATGGCGTCGACCACGAGCACCGAGCAATCGGGCCTGTTCGCGCATCTCCTGCCGGTGTTCACTGCAGCAACCGGCATCACGGTGCGGGTCGTCGCCGTCGGCACCGGCCAGGCGCTCGACATGGGCCGGCGGGGCGACGCCGATGTGCTCTTCGTGCACGACCGCGTCGGCGAAGACAAGCTCGTCGCCGAGGGCTGGAGCAAGAAGCGCAGCGACGTCATGTACAACGACTTCGTGCTGATCGGGCCGAAGGCCGATCCTGCGGGAGCCAAGGGCAGCGACATCGCTGTCGGGCTTGGCAAGCTGGCGACGTCGGCGACGCCTTTCATATCGCGCGGCGATCGCAGCGGCACCCACGCCGCCGAACTGCGCTACTGGCAGCTCGCCGGCGTCGGCACCCCGGCCGGCAGCGTGGCGGCCTACCGCGAATGCGGATGCGGCATGGGGCCGGCGCTCAACATCGCCTCATCGATCAGCGCTTACGTGCTCGCTGACCGAGGCACCTGGCTCGCGTTTCGAAATCGCGGCGACCTGGCCGTGCTCGTCGAAGGCGATGCCCGGCTGCGCAACCAGTACGGCGTGATCGTGGTCGATCCGGCGCGGCACCCGCATGTGAAGGCAGCGCTGGCGCAGGCCTTCGCCGACTGGGTGCTGTTACCGGCCGGGCAGGCGGCGATCGCGAGCTACCGGATCGGCGGCGAGACGGTGTTCTTCCCGAACGCAGTGCGCTGACCGAGCTGCGACAGCGCTACATCGGCGCAGCGAGCGGCAGGTCGAGCAGCAGGTTCTGCGGCTTCAGCCTCAAGGTTTGCTCGGCCGTCATCGCGAGTCCGAGATAAACGGGCTTGCCGGCCAGCTCGGCGCGCATCTCGGCGGCGCGCGCGAACTCGAGGCGGAACAGGCCGATGAAGCGCGCGTTGCGCTCGGGCTCGATCACCTCGCCGTGCCAGAGGTCGTTGAGCAGCGCGGTCGCTTCGGTGTCGAGGCCGATGTGCCAGGACCAGGCGGCGTCGTCGATGCGCTGCAGCGGCCGGATGGCGACGGCCACGGTGAAGAAGCGCTCGATCCAGCGCTCGAGCACGCGTGCGAGCGCGCGCAGCCCGGAATGGGCGCGCGTCATCCTGAAGACGAGGCCGTGGCCGGCGTCGTTGGAGACCTCATGCGTGAGGTCGAGCAGGAACGCGTGATCGGCGCCGGCCAGCAGGTAGGCCGAAGCGTTGTCGGGCGAGAGGACCTGCAGGCGGCTGCTGCGCAGCGGCACGGCGGCTTCGCGCAGGAGGCGGCCGAGGTCACCGAAGCCGCCGCTGTCGGCGAGACGATCGGCCGTCTCGCGGTCGGCGGCGAGGACGCGGCCTTCGCTGACCGTGACCCGCTGGCTGCGGTAGAGCAACTCGCCGGCGCGATGCTCGAAGGCGTCGTCGACGCCCGCGAGCATGGTGCCGATGATCGCCTCGACGACGCGATCCACGAAGACCGGCGCCACGGCGACGCGGCCGCTGCGCATCAGCGCGAGGTAGTACGCCTCGAGCGTGCCGGCAGCGACGACGGCGTCGCGAAAGATGAGGAACTGCCGGATGTTGTCGCGGGCGTCGTCGTCGACGATGGCGTTGCTGTCGGCGAAGGACACCGCGCGCCGAGGAGACTCGTCGAGAGCCGCGAGCAACGCCCGCTCGGCGCCGCACGAGTCGCTGCAGAGGGCGAGCTGCGGCAGGGCGAGGAGGTCGCGGAAAAAGGCGTCGGACGGCCTCAGCCAGCGCGGGTTGCCCGCCACTTGCGGGGATGCGTCGGGCGAGGAGTCGTGAGCCATGGCGCCCGAGGTTACCCGGCCGGGGCGCCGCCTAAACTTCAGCCATGAACGTCATCGGCCTCAGCGGCTACTCCGGCTCGGGCAAGACGACGCTTGCCGAGCGCCTCATCCCGCGGCTTCGCCTCGACGGGCTTCGGGTGTCGATCGTCAAGCACGCCCACCACGATTTCGACATCGACCACGAAGGCAAAGACTCGTGGCGGCATCGCCAGGCCGGTGCCTTCGAGGTCGTGATCGCGTCGGACCGGAGGCTCGCGAAGATGCGCGAATATCCGGTCCTGAAGGAGCCCAGCGCCGACGAGCTCATCGCTGAACTGGCGCCCTGCGACTGGGTGATCGTCGAGGGCTTCAAGCATGTGGCGCTGCCGAAGATCGAGGTCTGGCGCGCCGCCACCGGCAAGGGCGCGCAGTACCCCGAGGATCCCTACGTGATCGCGATCGCGACCGACAGCGAGATGGCGCTGCCGGTGCCGACCGGCCTTCCGGTCTTTCACCTCGACGACGCCGACGCCATCGCTCATTTTCTCGCCGCGAGCGCGGCGCGCTGCGCATATCGGCGGCCTGCGAGCGCCGTCGCCGGCGACTAGCCTCGCTGGCGGCTCAGGCGATGCGGGCGAGGTCGCGCAGCACCGTCGGGCCGGCGCGGCGCTCGATCTCGGAGAGCAGCGGCTTGTTCCAGCCGAGCAGGAACATCGCCTCGGCGGTCACGAACATCGGCGCGACGACGAGGCCAATCACGTCGTCGACGAAGGCGGGCTTCTTGCCTTCGTACCAGTGGCCGGCGAACTGGATCAGCCAGCCGACCAGGAAGAAGCCGGCGCCCCACGCCAGCCACGACGACACGCTGCCGCCAGCGACCTGCTGGCCCAACCAGAGCAGGCAGCCCACAGCGGAACTCACGGCGACGCCGAGCAGCACGTTGCCGCGGGTGAGGTACCACGCCGCCACCAGCGCGAACAGAAACCAGGCCGGCGTGAGCGAGAGGCTGGAGGTAGTCACCAGGGGCCGCGCCAGCAGCACGCCGACCCCGAAGACGATCATCGGCACGCCGATGAAATGACTGACGATGTTGCGCCGGTCGCGGTGGTATTGGGCGTATTGGGCGAGGAGCTCGGTGGCGGTGCGCATGGCGGCGGCCTCGAAGCGGCGGTAGCGCCTATGGTAGGACAACTCGCCCGTGCCAGGCCCTCGCGATGGCCCCGCCGCGTGAGCGACCGCACGGGGCGGCTCCCTACAATGCGCCACCCCAAGGACAAGCCGACATGACCATCAAGAGCGACCGCTGGATCCGGCGCATGGCCGAGCAGCACGGCATGATCGAGCCGTTCGAGCCCGGCCAGGTGCGCTTCGCCACCGGCGCCGACGGCGAACAGAAGCGGATCGTCAGCTACGGGACATCGAGCTACGGCTACGACATCCGCTGCGCGCCTGAATTCAAGGTCTTCACCAACATCTACTCAACCGTTGTCGACCCGAAGAACTTCGACGAGAAGAGCTTCGTCGACATCAACGCCGATGTCTGCGTGATCCCGCCGAACAGCTTCGCGCTGGCGAGGACGCTCGAGTACTTCCGGATCCCGAGGAACGTGCTCACCATCTGCCTCGGCAAGAGCACGTATGCCCGCTGCGGAATCATCGTCAACGTGACGCCGTTCGAGCCCGAGTGGGAAGGCTACGTCACCCTCGAGTTCAGCAACACAACGCCGCTGCCGGCCAAGATCTATGCAGGCGAGGGTTGCGCCCAGGTGATCTTCTTCGAGAGCGACGAGGTTTGCGAGACGAGCTACAAGGACCGCGGCGGCAAGTACCAGGGCCAGCAGGGCGTGACGCTGCCGAAGACCTGACACCCCTAGGGCCTCGCCGCCGACAGGGCCGCCGCCGCCCCGCGGCTACCATCCTCGCAAACCACGGGCGGGAGAGTTGCGATGCGGATGGACGGCCAGGACGAGAGCAGCAACGTCGAAGACGTGCGCGGCAGCAGCGGCGGCGGTGGCGGCTTCGGTGGCCGCAGCGTCGGCATCGGCGGCGTGGCGATTGCGGTCATCGCCGGCTGGATCTTCGGCATCAACCCGCTCACCCTTCTCGGCCTGATGAGTGGTGGCGGCGGCGGGGCCGTTCAGCAACAGCAGCAGGGACCGGCGCCGGCGCCGCCGGCATCCGACACCCAGGCCAAGTTCGTGTCGCAGGTGCTGCGCAGCACCGAGGTCGTCTGGACCGACATCTTTCGCGCCTCCGGCCGCACCTACCAGCCGCCGAAGCTGGTCCTGTTCAGCGGCAGCTACCCGACGGCCTGCGGCCAGGGCCAAGCCGCAATGGGCCCCTTCTACTGCCCGAACGACCAGAAGGTCTACATCGACCTGCGCTTCTATCGCTTGCTCGAGCAAAAGCTCGGCGCGCCGGGCCAGTTCGCTCAGGCCTACGTCATCGCCCATGAGGTCGGCCACCACGTGCAGAACCAGCTCGGCATCATGGAAAAGGCTGATGCGTTGCGGGGGCGCGGCGGCGAGGTGCAGGCCAACGCGGTGAGCGTGCGCGTCGAGTTGCAGGCCGACTGTTTCGCCGGTGTCTGGGCCGCCCGGTCGCAGCAGGAGAACGGCTGGCGCATGGACCCCGGCGACATCGAGGAGGCACTGAACGCCGCTTCGCAGATCGGCGACGACACTTTGCAGAAGAAGTCGCAGGGTCAGGTCGTGCCAGAGACCTTCACGCACGGCAGCAGCGCCCAGCGCACGAGCTGGTTCAAGCGCGGCGTCGACAAGGGCAACGTCGACAGTTGCAATACCTTCGAGCAACGCGGCTGAAGACGGTCGCCAGCGGCATCGCCCGCACAGTACACGGGGGTGCGGCAGAAATTTTGGACTGGTTGTGCCGCGACCTCGTGAGTGCGGCTGGCAACGACGAAATGGCGCGCGTGCATTGGGACGTCGCCGAGCGCAGCCGCATCGTCCGCCGCCTCGACTTCACGCGCGCCGATCGCATCGACGCGGTGCGGCTGCTGCTCGAGGCGCACATCGAGCAGAGCAAGGCCAAGGTGAGGAAGATCACCCTGCATACGCTGCACGCCGCGCGCGAGCGGGCCGCGCGCTAACGACCCGCCTCGCATCCCCGCGCGCGCTCAGCAAGCCGCGATCGCCGCGACGGGGCCGCCTCCGGCCGGCCCCTGGTGCTCGGCGCCGCCCGAGACGTAGACCATGCCGTGGCCGACCACCGAGGCGACCACCGCGCCGACCGCGGCGCGGGCATGCCGCGTCGAGTTGATGTCGGAATCGTCGAGCATCGTGTGGCGCATGCCGCGCACCCGGCCGTCGGGGCTTGCCTCGGCCTTGGCGAAGACGTTGACGATGCGATCCATCGTGGCTGCGCTCGCGCCGAGACCGAGCGACGCGATCGCCCGCCGCACGGCGCCGGCGTCGATCGCGTCGGCCATCACGTCGTGGCCGATGACGAACGGGCTTGCGGCGTAGCGGCTCATTCCCAACACGACGATGACGTTGTGATCGAGCTCGACTCCGGCCGACGTCGATGCGACCGACGAGAAGAGTTGCCAGTCGCGCAACACCGCCGCATCGCTCAGCGCCGCCGGCTCGATTTCGCCTGTGGCCAGTGCGACGCCGAGCGCCGAGGCGCCGCGCGAAAACGCCATCGACTCGTAGGTGTCGGCGCTGACGGGCTCGGCGCCGCGCCCCCGCGCCGCCGCGATCTTCACCGCGGTCAGCAGCGGGCACTTGATCTGGACGAAGTGGACGTCGGCAGTCGCTTCGATGCAACCGTCGACCATCGCGCGCTCGACGGCCGCAGCGGTCTCGTCGATCTGGGCGCGTCGGCCGATTTCCTCGGGCAGAAAGTCGCGCGTGAAGGCACTGCCGATGGCCAGCCGCTTCTCACCCGTCGGCGGTCGGGCTGCACAGGCACTTCGTGCGAACACCGTGCAGTGCGGCGACAGCACGCCTTCGGTGCCGCCCGACATCACGAAGGCGATGCGGCGCTCGACGGCGTCGGGCGCGAGCCCGAGACGTCGTCCCAGCATCGTTGCGAGCGCGGCCGTCGCGTATTCGCGGGTGAAGTCGTTGACACAGCCGTTGCCTTCGGTCTTGCCGAGCACGGCGACGATGTCGGCGGCAGCCAGCCGACCGGATTCGAGCAGCCCGGCGACACCCGAGGTGTCACCGGGCCCGCGGGTGGCGACCCGAACGACATCGACGCTGAAGTGGCTGGCGGGATTCATGGCGGGCAGGAAAGTGGAGTGGCCAGTGGACAGCAGGGTCCGTACCACCTCTGCGGGGCATGCCCGGCCTCAAAAAAGTGCGGCGCGCACCATCTGGGACCGAGACGAGGTTGCCGCGCCCCGCGCCGCGTCGCAATGGCTTCATTTGTTTGGGGGCGAACGATGGCACGGGTGTTGCGGACCGAGCTGCACCGAACCCGCCCATGAGCAGCGCCGACCTCGAACTCGTTCACGCCGTCAAGCACTACGGCACGACCACGGCCGTCGATCGCGTCGACTTGAAAATCGTCGCCGGCAGTTACTGCTGTCTGCTCGGCCCCTCGGGCTGCGGCAAGACGACGACGCTGCGCATGATCGCCGGCCACGAGCACGTCGACGAGGGCGACATCCTGCTCGGCGCCACCTTCAGCTCGGCGCGCATGCGGATGCGCAGGAACGGGTCGAGCGCCGACAGCGGCTCGTCTAGTGGAGTGGCAGAAGAAGCTGTCGATGACCTTCGTGCACGTCACCCATTCTCAGGAAGAGGCGATGGCGCTGGCCAATCGCGTCGTCGTCATGAACCAGGGCCGGATCGAGCAGCAGGGCACGCCGCACGCGGTCTTCAACGCGCCGCGCACCGAGTTCGTCGCCCGCTTCATGGGCGGCCACAACGTCATCCCGGGCGCGACCGGTGGCCTGGCTGCGGTCCGCGCCGACAAGACGCGGCTCAGCCGCCGACCGCTGCCGCCGGCACCGAACGCGCTGCCGGCGACCGTGCGCGGCGTCGAGTACCGAGGCACGCATGTGCTGGTCACGCTCGCTGGCGAAGCGGTGGCCGAGCCCATCGCCCTGCTGCCCGAGGCCGACTTCGACGCCGAGCCCTGGCAGACCGGCGACCGCACCTGCGCCCACTGGGACGGTGCCGACATCCACGCGCTCGCCGCATGACCGCCGTCCCGACCCAGACCGTCCATTTACTCGAGGAAACCGACATGACCGATTTGAATCGCAAGACCATGCCCGATCACCACGACGCCGACACAGCCACGGCACGCCGCACCCTGCTCAAAGGCGCTGCCGGGGTGCTCGCCACGGGCATCTTTCCGGCGATCCACGCTCAGGAGAAGATCGTCCTGCGCTACCTTGGCACCGCGGTCAACCAGGACAAGGCCATCGCCGACAAGTTCAAGGCCGACACCGGCATCGAGATCCAGTACGTCGCGGTCAACACCGACGAGGTCACCAAGCGCGTCGTCACCTCGCCGAACAGTTTCGATCTGCTCGACGCCGAGTTCTTCTCGCTTAAGAAGATCGTCCCCACCGGCAACATCAAGGGCATCGACGTGAAGCGGGTCAAGAACGCCGACAAGATCACCTCGGTCTTCACGCGCGGCGAGGTGGCTGGAAAGAAGGTCGGCGACCAGGGCACCGCGCCGAAGAAGGTCATCTTCCTGGAGGGCGAGAAGTCGAAGGTCTTCGCGAAGGCGCCGACGCAGTGGATGTCGCTGATTCCCACCACCTACAACGCCGACACGCTCGGCATCCGCCCCGACCTCGTCAAGCGACCGATCGAGAGCTGGAAGGAACTCCTCAACCCCGAGTTCAAGGGCAAGGCCTCGATCCTCAACATTCCGTCGATCGGCATCATGGACGCGGCGATGGTCGTCGAGGCATCGGGCCTCTACAAGTATCCCGACAAGGGCAACATGACCAGGAAGGAGATCGACCTCACGATCAAGACCCTGATCGAGGCCAAAAAGGCCGGCCAGTTCAGGAGCCTGTGGAAAGACTTCAACGAAAGCGTCAACCTCATGGCGTCGGGCGAGGTCGTGATCCAGTCGATGTGGTCGCCCGCCGTCACCGCGGTGCGCTCGAAGGGGATCGCCTGCGTGTACCAGCCGCTGAAAGAGGGCTACCGCGGCTGGGCCTCCGGCTTTGGCTTGCCAGCGACGCTGAGCGGCAAGAAGCTCGACGCCGCTTACGAGTTCATCAACTGGTTCCTCGACGGCTGGGCCGGCGCCTATCTGAACCGCCAGGGCTACTACAGCGCCGTCCTCGAAACCGCCAAGACCAAGATGGAGCCCTACGAGTGGGCTTACTGGATGGAAGGCAAGCCGGCGGCGCAGGACATCAAGTCGCCGACCGGGCAGGTGCTCGAAAAGGCCGGCACCGTCCGTGACGGCGGCTCCTACGAGCAGCGCATGGGGGCGATCGCCTGCTGGAACGCGGTGATGGACGAGAACATCTACATGGTGCAGAAGTGGAACGAATTCGTGGCCGCCTGAACAGCGAACGCCGCGCCGGCTGAGCACTCTGCGGGGTGGCCCGCCGGCGTGGCTACAGGCAGCCCCGTTCGCTGCACTGGTACGCGCCTGTGGAGCGGGCTCGGCGTCGTCGACATCGGTGCGGCGCTGCGCCGTTCCTTCGTGCCCGGCCTGGTCGTGATGGCGCTGACTGTGCTGCTCGCGGCCACGTCGTGCTGCCGTTGATCGCGCCTTCGCTGATCGGCATCGGCATCGGCATCGGCATGTTCGGCTTCACGCTGAGCATGCGCGACCTCAGAAAGCGCGCACTTCGCCGCGCGGAATGAAGCGGCCCTGGCCTTCGCGGCCGAGCCAGCGTTCGCCGTCGACGATCAGTTCGCCGCGCAGGAACACCTTGGCGACGCGGCCCCGGAGCATGCGTCCTTCGAGCAGGGTGTAGTCGCACTGACCGTGCAGATGCGCAGCCCGGATCGTCTGCGTCGCCGTGGGGTCGAACAGGACGATGTCGGCGTCGCTGCCGACCGCGATCGTGCCCTTCTTCGGAAACAGGCCGAACAGCTTGGCCGGCGTCGTCGAAGTCAGCTGGACGAAGCGGTTGAGCGAGAGCTGGCCCTGCATCACGCCGATATCGTAGAGGCTGACGAGACGGGTCTCGATGCCGGGCGCGCCGTTCGGGATCAGCGAGAAGTTGTCCTTGCCGCGCTGCTTCTGCATGCGGTAGCCGAGGTGGCCTTCCTTCATGCAGAAGGGGCAATGGTCGGTCGCGATCACCTGCAGGTCGTCGTATCGCAGCGCCCGCCAAAGATGTTTTTTCTCGTCGGCACCGCGCAGCGGCGGCGTCATGACGTACTTCGCGACCTCGAAGTCGTCGCTGTCGTACGCCGAGTCGTCAAACAGAAGGTAGTGCGGGCAGGTTTCGGCGAAGACCGGGATGCCTTCAGCGCGGGCCGCGACGATGTGCTTGAGCGCCTGGTTCGAGGAGACGTGGACGAAGTAGATCGGCGCTTCGGCGAGCTCGGCGAGGCGGATGCCGCGGTGCGTCGCCTCGCCTTCGAGCAAGGCCGGGCGCGTCGCGGCGTGGTGGCGCGGCGAGGTGTGGCCGGCAGCGAGCGCCTCTTGAATAAGCAGCTCGATGACGGTGCCGTTCTCGGCGTGCAGCGCGACCATGCCGCCGTCGGCACCGACCTGGCGCAGCATGCGGAAGATCGCGGCGTCGTCGGCCATCATCACGCCCGGATAGGCCATGAACATCTTGAAGCTCGTCACGCCCTCGTGGCGCATCGCGTGGCGAACGTCGGCGAGGACCTGCTCGTCGACCCGGGTGACGATGCAGTGCAGGCTGTAGTCGATCGCCACCTGGGCCTCGGCGCTGCGCTGGGCCCGGGCGATCGCGGCGAGCGGCGAGTCGGCGCCGGTCTGCAGGGCGAAATCGACGATCGTCGTCGTGCCGCCGAAGGCAGCAGCGCGGGTGCCGCTGGCGAAGGTGTCGCAGGTCACCGTCGGGCCGATGTGGTTCTCGAGATGGACGTGGGTGTCGACGCCGCCGGGCAGGACGAGGAGGCCGCTCGCGTCGACCACGGTGACATCGGCGCCGACCGCCAGGCTGCGGCCGATCGTGCGCACGATGCCGTCCTCCATCAGCACATCGGCGACGTAGTCGTCGCTGGCGGTGACGACGCGGCCGTTGCGGATCAGGGTGGCGACGACGGCGCTCATTCGTGGCGCTCGAAGACGACGTCCTGGGCGCCCTGCCAGAGGACCTTTTCGCCGAGTGCGCGCAGGCGCTCGCGGCCTTCGACGATGCTGAGGAAGTGGTTGCCGGCGAGCGGCCCCATCCGGCTTGCGAAGCTGCACGCGCCGTAGGCGATCAGCAGCTCGGTCTCGCTGTAGCCGCCGGGGTAGAAGAGGATGTCGCCGACGGAAGGATGGCAGGTGTGGTTCTCGAAGCCGACTCCGAGCTCGAAGCCGCCGAGCGGGATCCAGACGGCCTCGCCGCTCCAGCGCACGTGGATCAGCTTTTGCCGGTAGGGCAGCAGGGAGGCGAAGGCGGCGACGGTGCGCGGCGCGTCGGCGTGCGGGGCGGCGAGGAAACGCTCGCCGCCGGCGGTGATGCGGATCAGGGTCATGGTGGCTGCGACTATGCACGTCGTGTGCCGTCCTGCCCGGCATGCTTCTTGATGGGTGTTGCCCATGCCCCGCCCGACTGCAATCCAATCGACCCCCGAAGGCACCACACTGTTGCGCGGCGCCGTTGCGCTACTCGGCGACGACCTGAGCTTCGACGCCCGCCCGCTCGACGTGCTGGTGCGCGGCGCGCGCATCGTCGCCATCGAGCCGGCCGGCACGCTCGCCGATGCCGACACCGTCGTCGACCTGTCGCGCCGGCTGCTCGTCCCGGGATTGGTGAACGGCCACCAGCATTCGAACGAACACTTCCAGCGTGGCCGCACCGAGAACCTGCCGCTCGAGCTCTGGATGCAGCTCGTGCGCACGCCCGTGCCGGTGGCGCTGACGCCGCGCCAGATCTACCTGCGCACCATGATCGGCGCCATCGAATCGCTGCGCACCGGCTGCACGACGCTCGTCGACGACATTCCGCTCGGGGCGGCGATCGACCGGGCCCAGATCGACGCCGTCTTCCAGGCCTACGAAGACGCCGGCATCCGTGCGCTGGTCGGCTTCGGCCTGATGGACCGGCCGCTGATCGACAGCTTCCCGTTCGTCGACGAGCTCGTCCCGGCCGGGCTCGCAGCCCGGCTCCGGGCAGCGCCGCGGCCGAGCGCCGACGACTGCGTGGCGCTGCTGCGCGAGCTCGCGCCGGCGCGCCATCCGCGCGAGCGGCGCGTCGGCATCCTCGTCTCGGCGTCGGCACCACAGCGCTGCAGCGACGACTTCTTGCGCCGCCTGCGCGGCCTCGCCGACGAGCTCGCGCTGCCGGTCATCAGCCACGTCCAGGAGACAAGGCTGCAGGTCGTTACCGGCGCCCTGTTCCACGGTGCGACGCTGATCGAGGTCCTGCACCGCATCGGTTTCCTGAAGCCGGCGACGAGCCTGATCCACGCGGTCTGGCTCACTCCGGCCGAGATCACGCTGCTGGCGGAGAGCGGCGCGACGGTGCAGCACAACCCATGGAGCAACCTGATGCTCGGCTCGGGCGTGCAGCCCGTGCGCGAACTGCTCGACGCCGGCATCAACGTCAGTCTTGGCTCCGACGGCTCGTGCTCGACCGTGACCACCAGCATGCTCAATGTCCTCGGCAGCGCCGCCGCCCTCGCCAAGCTGCGCGGCAACGAGCCCGGGCGCTGGCTGACGGCACGGGAGGCGCTGCGGGCCGGAACGCTCGCCGGCGGCCGGGCCCTCGGCTACGGCGACGCGCTCGGCAGCCTGCGCGTCGGCGCGCTCGCCGACCTGGTCGCGTACCGCCTCGATACGGTCACTTTCGCGCCGCTCAACGATCCGGTGCGCCAGCTCGTCTATGCCGAGCGCGGCGCCGGTCTCGACTTCTCGATGGTCGCTGGCGACGTCGTCGTCAGCGGCGGGCGCCTCACACGAATCGACGAGGCTGCGATCCTGAGCGAGATCGACGTGGAGTTCCACGAGCTGGCGGCGCGCTACCGCGACGCCGAGGCGTCGGCAGCACCGGTGTTGCAGGCCGTCGAGGCGATCTACCGGCGCTCGCTCGCCATACCGATTTCGCCGGCGACCTTCGCCGCGCGCCTCGACTGAATCGCTTCGGCGCGGCCGGGGCCAGTGGCTTGGCTATTGCAAAACGGTGCGGGTCTACCGCTGCGAGCACCAGATTCGCGAAGGTGCTCTTCCCGGTTCTGGTCGTGTCCTCGCTCTTGGCTCTTGATCGCTTTCTTGAAGACCGCCTTGGCCGCAGCGACATCGCGCCACGCGCTCAGCCTGAGGCCCACCGGCTGACCGGCCCGATCCGCGGTCCAGCAGAGATACAGCGGCGGCCCTCGAGCAGTTCTCCAAACTCGAGAACCTGGCCATCGCACTACCTTTAGCTCATGGGAGCGCCGGAGGACAGAAGACCCTGCGAATTGCACCCGAGCCGGCTGGTCACGGGCGTTGCCGACATCACGCCAAGAGCGGCCGACGGTGCGTTGCGCACAGGCGCTCCACGCCGGCCGCGCAGCGCAGCACCATCGGCTCGTCGAAGGGCCGGCCCGCGATCTGCAGGCCGATGGGCATGCCTTGGTCGTCGAAGCCGCAGGGCACCGAGATCGCCGGCAGGCCGGTCAAGTTGAACGGGTAGGTGAGCCGCCACGACGCGGCGAGCACGCTCTCGTCGGTGCCGTTGATGGCCACCTTGTCGCTGCCGCGCTTCCAGGCCGTCAGCGGCTCGGTGGGGGTGACGATCACGTCGACGTGATCGAAGAGGCGCCTGAATTCGCCCGCCATCACGGCCCGCACCTGCTCAGCCTTCAGGTAGTCCACCGCCGAGACCAGCCGCCCCATCTCCACCAGCGCACGCACGTCGGGCTGGTACTCGGCGGATCGGCCCTCGGCGATCCAGCGGTCGTGGTACGCACCCGACGACGCGAGCTCGATGGCATAGATCGCCGCCAGGCCGTACGCCAGGATCGGCATCGAGAAGTGCGTGACCGAAGCGCCTTCGCGCTGCAGCTCGTGCAGCCGACCCTCGACGCACTGCTGCACCGCCGGCGCATTGCGATCCATGAAGTGGTTGTCGATGACGCCGATGCGCAGGCCGCGAACGCCGCGCCCCAGGCCGGCGGTGTGGTCGGGCACCGGCTGGTCCTGGCAGGCCGGGTCGCGCGCGTCGTAGCCGGCGAGCACGTTCATCACGAGCGCTGCGTCTTCGACCGTGCGCGTCAACGGGCCTGGGTGGTCGAGCGACCAGCTGTGCGGCACGATGCCGAAGCGGCTGACGCGGCCGAAGGTCGGCTTCAGGCCGACCACGCCACAGAAGCTGGCCGGAATGCGGATCGAGCCGCCGGTGTCGGAGCCCATGCCCATGGGCACGAAGCCGGCCGCCACGGCTGCGCCCGAGCCGCCGCTGGAGCCGCCGGGGATGCGCTCGAGGTCCCAGGGGTTCGCGACCGGCGGCGTCAGCGTGCCCCACGCGAACTCGTGCGTGCGCGTCTTGCCGAGGAGCACGGCGCCAGCGGCACGCAGGCGCTCCGCACAGGCCGAATCCTCGTCGGCGGCAAACGCGATTCCGGTGGCCACGGTGCCGGCCGTGGTCGGCATGCCGCGGCTCTGGTAGTTGTCTTTCAGCGCCACAGGAATGCCGTCGAGTGGCCGCGCCGCGCCGCCGCGGCGTCTCCTGCGATCGGCAGCGCGAGCCTGCGTCAACGCGTCGTCGGCCACGTGGATGAAGCTCTGGACCCGTCCGTCGTGAGTCGCAATGCGATCGAGCAGGTGCTGCGTCAGATCCAGGCTGCTGAAGTCGCCGGCGTCGAGTCCGCGCTTCAGCTGCGCCAGCGTGGCCCAGTGCAAGTCGTCCACGGTCACGTTGGCGACCGGTAAGGAGCCGTCGGCTCGTAGATCACGGCCGGATGCACGTCTCGCAGGTCGAGCGTGCGCAGCCGGGATATCTCTTCGAGGATCGGCGCATAGGCGGCCAGCACGGCCTTCAAGCGCTCGCTGTCGAGCGGCGTGCCGGACAGTTGCGCCAGCAACGTGTGGGCGGTTTGTTGCGGTGGCGAGGGCGTGTGCATGGGGCGTTTTCTCATGGGTCGAGGGCTTCAAGCAAAGGCGGGGCCACGCCCACCACCGCAACGGCGCGCGAATTGCAAGCAGGCTGCTCCGGCAGGCGAACGTCCTGACCCGGCTCCTCGCGATGGTGCGTCGGTGCCAACGATGGTGCCCGCAGGCGCAAAACGGTGCAAGTCGCTTGCACTATATTCAACTTGGTTGAACATGAAGAAAGTCAGCGTGAAGAAACGGCCTGCCGCGAAAGCCGCGGCGTCGGGGCGGCGGGCACCGTCGCCGGCGCGGGGCGATGCGGCGGCATCGCCCGTGGCCATCGGCCCTCGGCTGCGCCATGCGCGTCTCGTCAAGGGCCTGCTGATCAAGGACCTGGCGGCGCGCGTCGGCGTGTCGATCAGCCTGATCTCGAAGTACGAGAACGACCGGGCGCTGCCACCGCTGACGGTGCTGCACAGCCTGGTGACGGTGCTCGGCACCAACATCGGCGCGCTGTTCGAAGCCAACTGGACTGGCATCGAGTACGTGGCCCGCGCCGGCAGCCGGCCCCTGCTGGCAGCAGCAGGAACCGGCGAATCGGCCGGCGTGACGCTCGAGCGCCTGGTGCCGAACGGTCGCGGCCACCTGCTGCAGGGCAACATCCACATCGTCGCGCCCGGCGGGGGCAGCATGGGCCCGATGCTGCACGAGGGCGACGAGATGGGCTACGTGCTCGAGGGCGCGCTGGTGCTCGCCATCGGCGATACGACGCACGAGCTTCAGGCCGGCGACTCGTTCTCGTTTCCATCGAACCTGGCGCACACTTATCGCAACCCGGGCCGGCGGGTGACGCGCGTGCTCTGGGTCAACACGCCGCCGACGTTCTAGACACGGCAGCCTTGGCACATGACTTGCGAACAAGTTGCATTGGATTCAACTCGGGTGAAGGAATGAGTGTTTCCACCGATCGTCCTGCCGTGGCTCCGGTGCGTGTGGCCTGCTGCCAGTTGGCGCCCATGGTCGGGAGCAAGGCCGCAAACCTCGCGCGCAGCGCCGAGTTCATCGAGCGTGCAGCGGCTGGCGGCGCCCGCATCGTCGTGCTGCCGGAGCTTTGCAGCTCGGGCTACGTCTTCGAGAGCCGCGCCGAAGCGTTCGCGCTGGCCGACAGCTACCAGGACGGCGAGAGCACCACGCAGTGGGCGGCGCTGGCACAGCGGCTGGGCGTGTACGTCGTCGCCGGCTTCGCCGAGCGTGCCGGCGACCGGCTGTTCAACGCCGCCGCGGTGCTCGGCCCTCGCGGACGCGTCGGCCTGTTCCGCAAGGTCCACCTGTGGGGCGACGAGAACCTCTTCTTCGCGCCCGGCGACCTCGGCTTCCCGGTCTTCGCCACCGAGCACGGCACCCTCGGCGTGGGCATCTGCTACGACGGCTGGTTTCCCGAGTTCTATCGGGCGGTGGCACTCAAGGGCGCCGAGCTGGTGTGCGTGCCGACCAACTGGGTACCGATCCCCGGCCAGGACCCGCAGCGCGAGGCGATGGCCAACATCCTGACCATGGCGGCAGCGCACACCAACTCCATCTGCATCGCCGCTGCCGACCGCGTCGGTACCGAGCGCGGCCAGCCCTTCATCGGCCAGAGCCTGATCGTGAGCCACACCGGCTGGCCGGTCGCCGGGCCGGCATCGGCGAGCGGCGAGCAGATTCTCTTTGCCGACCTCGATCTCGCCGAGGCGAAGCGGGCGCGCCGCTGGAACGATTTCAACCAGGTGCTTCGGGATCGCCGCCCGGACGCCTATGTATGACGGCGCAGGTTTCCCATTCTTCTTTGACCATCCAGCGGAGGTATTCATGAGCACGAACAAATGGACGCGGCGGGCAGTCGCCGCAGCAGCGGGTTTCGCGACATTGCAGGCACTCGCCGCCGACCCGATCAAGATCGGCGTGCCGGTCGGCCTGAGCGGCGCCAACAGCGTCGTTGCGCCGTCGGTGGTGCAGGCGGCCGAACTCGCCGTCGAGGAGATCAACGCCAAGGGCGGCGTGCTCGGCCGCATGCTTGCGCTCGAGGTGGCCGACGACGCCAGCGGCGCCGCCGGCGCGCAGAAGGCCTTCGACTCGCTGATCTTCCAGAAGAAGGTCAACGTGCTGATCTCGATGGAGACCAGCGCCGCGCGCAATGCCGGCCTGCCCATCGTCACGCGCGGCAAGACGCCCTACATCTACACCTCGTTCTACGAGGGCCGCTCGTGCAACAAGTACATGTACGTCAACGCCTGGGTGCCCGACCAGCAGGTGGCACCCATCGTCGACTACTTCATGAAGACCAACCAGGCGAAGAACTTCTTCCTCGTCGGCAGCGACTACGCGTTCGGCCGCGGCATGCTGGAGTTCACCAAGGCCTACATCGGCAAGAAGGGCGGCAAGGTCGTTGGCGAGGAATACCTGCCCATGGACGGCTCCGACTGGACGGCGGTGATCAACAAGCTGAAGACAGCCAAGCCCGACGCGATCATCACGTCGACGGCGGGCGGCGCGCCGAACGTCACCCTGACCAAGCAGCTGCGTGCGGCCGGCATCACGCTGCCGTACGGCAACCTCGCGGTCGACGAGGGCACGGCCAAGGACATGGGCGCCGACGCCGAAGGCATCGTCATCTCGGGCTCCTACCTCACCAACATCGACAGCCCCAAGAACAAGGCGTTCATGGCCGCGATGCAGAAGAAGTTCGGCGACAAGCTCAAGACGCCCAACGACCTCTCGGTGCCGCAGTACGAAGCGGTCTACCTGTACAAGGCCGCGGTGGAAAAGGCCGGCTCGACCGACGCCGAGAAAGTGGTCACGGCGCTCGCCACGGTGAAGACCGAGGGCCCGCGCGGCACGATCCAGATGAACAAGCAGCGCCACGCGCCGCTCACGATGTACCTCGGGCAGGTGCAGAAAGACGGCGGCATCAAACTGCTCGAAACTTTCAAGGACGTGGATCCCGGCGCGCAGTGCCCGAACCTGAAGTGAGCCTCGCGTCACCCTGACGCTCGTTCCCGCGGCGGCCTGTCACGGCCGCTGCGGGCCAGTTCTCTCTTCGAGCCACGCATGTCGCTGCTGCTGGACATCCTGAGCACGGCGGCGATCCTGTTCATCGTGTCGTGCGGCCTGCTGCTGATCTTCGGTGTGATGAAGATCATCAACTTCGCGCATGGCGGCTTCCTCACGCTGGGCGGCTACGCGCCGCTGCTCGTCACCCAGTGGGGCTGGAGCCCGTGGTCCGGGGGCGCCGTGGCCTTCGTGATCGGCATCGGCTGCGGCGCGCTGGTCGAGCGCTTCATCGTGCGGCCGTTGCATTCGCGCCCGCTCGACGCCATCCTCGCGACGTGGGGCCTGGGCATCGTCATCGGGCAGCTCATCACGCTGGCCTTCGGCCGTGGCGTGCAGTTCGCGGAGAGCCCGCTGTCGGGCACGGTGCATTTGTTCGGCACCGAGTACTCGGTCTACCGGCTGGCGCTCATCGGCATGGCGCTGGCCGTGGCGGCGGCCATCGCCGGCGTGCTGAACGGCACGCGCCTCGGCCTGATCACGCGTGCGGTGACGATGAACGAGACGCTGGCACGCGGCCTCGGCGTCAACAGCGCCCGCGTGCGCCTGTCCACCTTCGCCTTCGGTGCGGGCCTCGCCTGCCTGGCCGGCGCGCTCATCACGCCGCTCTCGAGCGTCGACCCGAACATGGGCGTTCCCTGGCTGACCAACGCCTTCATGCTGGCGATGATCTCCGGCACCTCGCTGTTGAGCCTCGCGGTGGCCTGCCTGCTGCTGGGAGGCGCGCAGGTGCTGGTGAGCGTGTTCGGCAGCCCGGTGCTGGGCGCGCTGACGATCGTCGTGCTCGGCGCGCTGGTGCTGCGCATCCGGCCCGGCGGCTTCGCCCGTGGTTGAGGCCGTTCAACGCGTGACCGAAGCGCACGTGAAGAAGCCGCTGAACCGGCAGCACGTCGTGCTGCTCGCGGCCGCCATCGCGCTGCTGGTGGTCGCCCCCTGGGTGCTGCCGCAGTTCGCGCAGAACACGCTGGTGCGCTCCTGCCTCTACGCGGTGGTGGCGATCACCGTCGACCTGCTCTGGGGCTATGCCGGCATCCTCACCTTTGGCCAGGCCACCTTCTTCGGCATCGGCGCGTACTCGGCCGGGCTGGTTTTCACACACCTGGGCTTCTCGGCGGGCACGGCCGTGCTGGCGCTCGTGGGCGGCATCGCGGCGAGCATGGTGGTGGCCGCGCTGGTGGGCTGGCTGTCGTTCTACCCGAGTGCGACGCCACTCTACGCATCGGTGGTGTCGCTGGTGCTGCCCATCGTGGCGACGCAGATCATCTTTTCCGGCGGCAACTTCACCGGCTCGAGCAGCGGCCTCTCCGGCTTCGAAAGCTTCGACATCGAGACCTCCACCTGGCTCTGGCTGAGCGGCGGCCTGCTGCTGCTCACGACGCTGGCGGCCTTGCGCTTCGTGCGCAGCGACGTCGGCCGCCTGCTCACTGCCGTGCGCGAGAACGAAGCCCGCTGCGACTACCTCGGCCTCAACACCTCGCGGCTGAAGACGCTGCTGCTGGTCGGTCTTTCGGGCGTGTGCGCGCTCGCCGGCTTCCTGTACGCCGGCTACGGCATGGTCGTGGCGCCGGAGATGGCCGGCTTCCAGTTCGGCACCGAGCTCGTGATCTGGGTCGCACTCGGCGGCCGCGGTACGGTGCTCGGGCCGGTCTTCGGCACGCTGTTCATCGACCTCGGCTCGGCCTACCTGAGCGGCGACCTGCCCTTCGTCTGGAAGCTGGTGCTCGGGGTGGCCTTCGTGTTCGTCATCGTCGTCATGCCGAAGGGGTTGTTGCCGGCGCTGGTGGGCCGGTTCCGGCGCGGCCGCGACGCAACCGCGGCCGCCGCGGGGCGACTGGTCGGCGCCGAGCCGCAACCGCTGGCCGGGCTGGTCGCGCGCGGCCGACTCGCACTCCATGTCGGCGCCGTGGCCAAGCACTTCGGCAGCCTCACCGTGCTGCGCGACGTGAGCTTCGACGCGCGCCACGGCGAGCTGCTGTCGCTGGTGGGACCCAACGGCGCCGGCAAGACCACGCTCATGCGCTGCATCAGCGACGGCCGCGAGCGCTCCTCGGGAACGATCGCCCTGAACGACCACGACATCGGCCGCCTGCCGCCGTTCGAGTGCGTGCGGCTCGGCATCGGCCGCAAGTTCCAGACCGCCAACGTCTTCGACGGCCTGACCGTACTCGACGCGCTCGCCGTCGCGCGCACGCGGCTCGACCGCCCCCGGATGTGGCGGCGCAGCGACCGCGTGGCGCTGCCGGCGGCCGCCATGGCCATCGTGCAGACCACGGGCCTCGACCACCTGCTGGCCACGCCTTGCCGCGTGCTCTCGCACGGCCAGAAGCAGGCGCTCGAGCTGGCGATGGTGCTGGCGCTCGAGCCGAACATCCTGCTGCTCGACGAGCCCACCGCCGGCCTGAGCAAGCCCGAGCGCACGCAGATCGGCGACACGCTCGTGCGCCTCGCCGCCGAGCACCAGATGTGCGTGGTGCTGATCGAGCACGACCTCGACTTCGTCTGCGAGATCAGCTCGCGCGTCATCGTGCTGCACCAGGGCGAGATCGTGCTCGACGGCTCGGTCGACGAGGTCGTGCACTCGAAGCTCGTGCGCGACATCTATGCCGGCGCCGCGGCGCTGCCGCATGCGGCCGCAGAGAGCACGGCGTGAGCGTGCTCGCGCTCGATGTGCTGAGCTGCGGCTACGGCGAAGCCACGGTGATCCGCGACGTCACCCTCGCCGTCGGGCCCGGCGAGGCGCTCGCACTGCTGGGCAAGAACGGCATGGGCAAGTCGACCCTGCTCAAGGGAATCATGGGCTTCCTGCCGCGCCAGAGCGGCACGGTGGCGTTCGACGGCCAGGTGCTCGCTGCCGGCGAGCCGCACCGGCTGGCCGAGCTCGGCATCGCCTACGCGCCGCAGGAGCAGGCCGTGTTCCAGGATCTCAGCGTCGAAGAGAACCTGCGCGTCGCGGTGCCCGACCGCCAGCGCCTGCGCGATGGCATCGAGCGCATCGCCGGCTACTTCCCGTTCATCGGCCAGCGGCTTCGGCAGAAGGCCGGCACGCTCTCGGGCGGCGAGCAGAAGATGCTGATCCTCGGCCGTGCATTGATGGCCGGGCCGCGCCTGCTGCTGCTCGACGAGATCACCGAAGGCCTGCAGCCCTCGGTGATCGAGCGCATTTCCGGCGTGCTGCAGGCCGAGCGCCGCACGGCCCACATCGCGATGCTCATCGTCGAACAAAACGTGGACTTCGCGTTGAAGACGGCCGACCGCTACGCCGTGCTCGAACGCGGCGAGCTTGCCGAGCAGGGCCGCACCGACGAGGCCGGTGCGCACGCGCGCATCATCGGCCGGTTGGGGGTCTGACCGAGCATGCTAGAACTGAACACCTTCTCGATCGTGGCGCGTTGCGAGCGCAGCGGTGAACTCGGCGTGGCCGTCGCCAGTGCGGTGCCGGCCGTCGGCTCGATGTGCCCCTATCTCGAAGCCGGCGTCGGCGCCGTGTCGACGCAGTCGTGGGTCAATCCGTACCTGGCGCTCCGTGTGCTGGCGTCGCTTCGTGGCGGCATCGGCGCACGGCAGGCGCTCGACGCGGTGCTGGCCACAGACGCCGACGCTGCCTTGCGCCAGATCGGCGTCATCGGGACGACCGGGCCGGCGGTGGCGTGGACCGGCACCGGCTGCACCGCGTGGCAGGGCCAGATCGTCGGCGCCGACTTCGCCATCCAGGGCAACATGCTGGCGGGCGAGGCCACGCTGAAGGCCATGCACGCGGCCTGGCAACGCGATCCGGCGGCCGATCTCGCGGAACGGCTCATGGCCGCGCTCGAAGCCGGCGACGCAGCCGGTGGCGACTTCCGCGGCAAGCAGTCGGCCGCGCTGAAGATCGTCGGCGAAGAAGCCTATGCCAGCGTCGATCTGCGCGTCGACGAGCACGCCGAGCCGGTGACCGAGTTGCGCCGCGTGCTCCGCGTCGCCCGCGTGCAGCTGCTGCCGTTCGTGAGTGGCATGCCGCGTCGCCGAGGCTCGCCGCGTGCGCTGCCCGAAGCCGTCACACAGATGCTGCTGCGGCCGCCTTCGCAGCGATGACGACGCAGCTCTCGCCACACGCACTGCACTCGCTCTCCGCGTGGCAGGCGGCCGCGCTGCTGGCGCGCCGCGAGCTGAGTGCCGAAGCCCTGATGCGCGCTTGTCTCGACCGCACCGCCGAGCGCAATGGCGAAGTGCACGCCTTCGCGCACCTCGATCCCGACGCGGCCCTCGCCCAAGCGCGAGCGCTCGACGCCGGCGCTGTGCGCGGCCCTTTGCACGGCCTGCCGCTGGGCGTCAAGGACCTGTTCGACACCTTCGACCTGCCGACGTCCTACGGCTCGTCTCTCTATGCCGGCCATCGGCCCGCCGCCGATGCCGCTGCCGTGGCGCTGTGCCGCGAAGCCGGCGCCGTGGTGATGGGCAAGACGGTGACGACCGAGTTCGCCTACTTCCACCCCGGGCCAACGCGCAATCCCCGCGATCTCGCCCACACGCCGGGCGGCTCGTCGAGCGGCTCGGCTGCTGCAGTGGCCGACGGCATGCTGCCGCTGGCGCTCGGCACGCAGACGGCGGGCTCGATCATCCGGCCGGCCGCGTACTGCGGCGTCGTCGGCTACAAACCGACGACGGGCCGAGTGCCGCGCGCGGGTGTGAAGAGCCTTTCCGACACGCTGGATGTCGTCGGCGGCTTCGGCCGCAGCGTGCGCGACGTGGCGCTGCTGGGCGCGGTGCTGACCGGCGACTCGCGGCTCCTGGCGTTGCCCGACCTCGACGCACCACGCATCGGCATGTGCCGCACGACGGCATGGCCGCAGGCCGACACCGACACCCGGGCGGCATGGGATCGGGCGACGACGGTCCTGGCCGCGACGGGCACGTCACTGGCCGACATCGAACTGCCCAGGTCGCTGCCCGATCTCGGGTCGCTGCAGAAGAGCGTGATGGCCTTCGAGATGGCACGTGCCTTGAGCCACGAGCGGGTCCACCACGTCGAGCACCTCAGCGAAGCGCTGCGTCTGTTGTTCCGTGACGGTATCGCCATCGGTGGCGATACCCACGCCGCGAACCTTCTGGCGACCGCGGCTGCAGCGCGATCGGTCGACACCCTGTTCGACAGCTTCGACGTGCTGATCGCGCCCAGCACGACCGGCGAGGCCCCGGCCGGCACCGACGCGACCGGTGACCCGGTGTTCTGCCGCGGCTGGACCCTGCTCGGCTTGCCCTGCGTCCACTTGCCATTCACGCAAGGAAGCCATGGCCTGCCGGTCGGCCTGCAATGCGTCGGCCGAGCCGGCGACGACCAGCGCCTGCTGGCCGCCGCGCACTGGGTTTTCGAGCGGCTGACGCGCTAGCTGGATCTAGCGCATCGACACTTCGAGGGGTTATCCATGAACGATGTCGTGATCGCCGACATCCGCCCTGCGGCCGACTGTGTCAATCGCTTCGCCTACCGGATCGTGTTGCGCCGGAACGCCCTTGACACTGCTTCCACCATGATCGTCGCGGAGATTCAGTTCGGGGTATCACATCATCAGAACCTGTAGGATGCCACAGCGCGCTGCTCACACGCGCCGGGCTTGCCGACGGACCGTCGGCGTTCGCCGGAAACACGCCGGATGTTCGGCAGCGTCAAGATGCAGCCTCTGTCTGATCTGCCGTTCGGCAATTTCCGCTCGTCAATCGGAACCCACCACGCCACCGCAATGGAGCTCGCATGAACCTTCACCTCAGCCTCACGCCACTGATCTCGTTGCTGGCGGGAATACTCATTCTCGTCATGCCCAAGCTGCTGAATTTCATCGTGGCAATCTACCTGATCGCGATTGGGTTGATCGGCTTGCTGGGGGCCGGGTCGCTGCGGCTGAATTAAGCGGCTCTGGTGCAATTCACCTGACCCTCCATCCTGTGGCGGGCTCCGGCGAAGAAAAGCTCACCTTGCGCGACTTGGTGGTCGTTACTGCACACGAGGCTTGGGCAATCGCAACTTGGTCTTGCCGAGCTACGTCACCGAGGTGCCGAACAGGGCGCCGACTCCATACGTCACCGCCATTGCCAAAGCGCTCCAGAAGGTAACGCGGATAACCCCGGGAAGAATGCTGGCGCCACCCGTTTTTGCCGCAAGGCCGCCGAGAACCGCCAATGCAATCAATGCGACCAGTGCGACCGCGATGGCAAGCGAAGCAGGAGGCATGAACGCCACGACTGCGAGCGGTAGTGCCGCCCCCACCGCAAAGCTGAGCGCGGATGCTCCAGCGGCTTGCAGGGGACGTGCCGTTGTTATCTCAGAGATACCCAACTCCTCTCGCGCATGAGCACCCAGGGCGTCGTGGTCCATCAGCTTGTTGGCCACCTGCCTAGCAAAGGCTAGGTCGAGACCTCTCTTGACATAGATCGCGGCCAGTTCTCGACGCTCGCCGGCCTCGTCTTTCTGAAGCTCGGCGCGCTCTTCGTCGAGAGCGGCGGCTTCGGTGTCTGACTGCGACGAGACCGAGACGTATTCGCCCGTCGCCATCGACATCGATCCCGACACCAGACCTGCCACGCCGGCAATCAGTACGCTGGAATGACTAGCGTGGGAAGCTGCAACACCGATGACGAGACTGGCGGTTGAAACGATGCCGTCATTGGCGCCGAGAACGGCAGCTCGAAGCCATCCGATGTGCTTGATCTTGTGGTTTTCTTTCATGACTCGTTCGACGTTGTCCGCGCACCGCCGGATGTAGCGGGCCCTGATCCTCGCCGACGACCGCCGGATGCCCGGAGTCAAAGGTCATTTGTATTGGCAACCATTCCCATTCGCCTGTTGGAATCTGCTTCGGTTTCGGCGTCGTACATCCGAATGGGGATCTGGCAGGCTAGGGATGCTCTGCAAAACTCGGCTCGACCTGTGCTTCACTGGAAGCATGAGAACTCCTGCGACGTGAAGCATGAAGCAAGCTGATCTGGGCTCAACCTTGTGACCGAGCGAACGCGCAAGCGCGAGTGTCTGGACGAGATGAACCGGGTGGTGCCGTGGGCCGGGCTGGTGGCGCTGGGGAGCCCGTTCGCGCCTGTTGGCAAGAAGGGTCGCCCGCCGTTTGCTGTTGCGACCATGTTGATGCTGCGCGCTGGCACGGTGGTTGATGCCACGCTGATTGCAGCGCCGAGCTCGACCAAGAACGCCAGCGGCACGCGCGACCCCGAGATGCACCAGACCAGGAAGGGCAACCAGTGGTACTTCGGCATGAAGGCCCACATCGGTACCGATGCCGAGTCGGGCCTGGCGCACATGTTGCGCGGGACAGCGGCCAATGTCCACGACGTGGTCGAAGCCAATGCGCTGCTGCACGGCGACGAGGCGGACGCCTTCGAGGACGCGGGCTACGAGGGGGCGCACAAGCGCGCCGATACGCAGCCTGGCATCTGGCCCTGCGCCCGGGCAAACGCGCGGCACTGGACAAGAGCAGCCCCATCGGCGCGATGATCGATGAAGTCGAACGCATCAAGGCCAGCATCCGGTCCAAGGTCGAGCACCCGGTCCGGGTGATCAAGCGCTAGTGTTGTGTTCGAGTCGAAGAAGGGCCGCGCGCAGACGATGACGCACGACTACAAGCGCCACGGCACGACCACGCTGTTCGCGGCGCTGAACGTGCTCGACGGGCAAGTCATCGGCCAATGCCAGCAGCGACACACGCACGCTGAATGGCTGAAGTTCTTGCGCCAGATTGATCGCGAGACGCCCAAGTGCAAGACGCTGCACTTGATCGCCGACAACTACGCTACGCACAAGCACCCGGCGGTGCAGGAGTGGCTGGCCAAGCACCCGAGGTTCAACATGCACTTCACGCCGACCTCGGCGTCGTGGCTCAACACGGTGGAGCGCTTCTTCCGCGACATCTCCGAGAGCCGCCTGCGCCGAGGCGTCTTCACCAGCGTGCCCGAACTCGTGACGGCCATCGACGAATACGTCGCCCATCACCACATCGACCCCAAGCCGTTCAACTGGACCAAGAGTGCGCGCGACATCTTTTAGAAGGTCATTCGGGCCAACGCGCGCTCAAGTTCCAAACAGAACGGAACACTGCACTAGCGCAAGGCCACGCTCCAGTCGCAGCGCAGCACGCCGGCGCGATGCAAGTGCAGCCGCATCGCGACATAGAGACTCGGCAGGAAGATCAGCGGGATGCAGGTCGCTTCTGCCCACGTCGCATGAGTGATGCAGGCCGAGGGGAAACCGACCCAGCCGGCCAGCCACAGGGTAAGCACGGCATCCCAGACCTGCTTCTCGAGCGGCTGCTGCCGCCAGTGGCCCTGGTGCCAGACCTTTAGATCGTGAAGCTGCGCGAGTGTCATTCCGGGCCTACCGTCGGCGGCAAGAATAGCGCTCAGTAGGTCCCTGGCAGCAGGATGGATTCGTCGACCTTGCGGATATCGGTGTGGCCGCAGAAGGCCATCGTCAGTTCGAGCTCCTTGGCGATGATCTCGAGCGCCTTGGCGACGCCGGCCTCGCCCATCGCGCCGAGCCCGTAGACGAACGAGCGCCCGATCAGGGTGCCGCGGGCTCCGAGCGCCCAGGCCTTCAGCACGTCTTGCCCGGAGCGGATGCCGCCGTCCATCCAGACCTCGATCTGCGAGCCGACGGCCTGGGCGATCGCCGGCAGCGCGGTGATCGACGACGGCGCGCCGTCGAGCTGGCGGCCGCCGTGGTTGGAGACGACGATGGCGTCGGCGCCGCTGGCGGCGGCCAGGCGCGCGTCCTCGACGTCGAGGATGCCCTTCAGGATCAGCTTGCCGCCCCAGAGCTTCTTCACCCATTCGATGTCGGCCCAGCTGAGGCGCGGGTCGAACTGCTCGGCGGTCCAGGCGCCGAGCGACGACATGTCGCCGACACCGGTGGCGTGGCCGACGATGTTGCCGAAGGTATGCCGTTTCGTGCCGGCCATGCCGAGCAGCCAGCGCGGCTTGCCGAGCAGGTTGACGATGTTGGCGAGCGTCGGCTTCGGCGGCGCCGTGAGGCCGTTCTTCAGGTCCTTGTGGCGCTGGCCGAGGATCTGCAGGTCGAGCGTGAGAACCAGGGCGCTGCACTTCGCCGCCCGCGCCCGCTCGATCAATCGCTCCATGAACGGCTTGTCGCGCAGCATGTAGGGCTGGAACCAGAATGGCTTCGTCGTGTTGGCGGCGACGTCTTCGATCGAGCAGATGCTCATCATGCTGAGCGTGAAGGGCACGCCGAACTTCTCGGCAGCGCGGGCAGCGAGGATCTCGCCATCGGCGTGCTGCATGCCGGTCAGGCCGACGGGCGCCAGCGCCACCGGCATCGCGGTGTCGATGCCGACCATCTTCGTCTTGATCGAGCGGCCTTCCATGTTGACGGCGACGCGCTGGCGCAGCTTGATGCGCTGGAAGTCGCTCTCGTTGGCGCGGTAGGTGCTCTCGGTCCACGAGCCGGAGTCGGCGTAGTCGTAGAACATGCGCGGCACCCTGCGCTTGGCGAGCTCGCGCAGGTCGGCAATGCTGGTGATGACAGTCATGCAGCGATGCTACGCGAGCACCTGCGCCGGCCTGCGGGGAGATGGGCTCAGGCGTCGGAGTCGTCGAACAGCGGCATGCCGTAGCCGGCGCGCGCTTCGTGCACGGCCGGCGGGGCGGCCGAGACTGGCCCGGCCGCGATCGGCGCCACCAGGTCGGCGAGCCGGGCCAGGGCGCCGGCGCGAACGCCGAGCAGGCGCAGTCGCCGGCCCAGGTCGACGCGCTTCAGGCACAGGCCGGCGGCCCGGCGAATCTCGCCGGGGTCGAGCGTGTGCGCGGGCAGGGTCAGGTCGCGGGTCGCGATCCGGAAGTCGTCGAAGCGAAGCTTGATGCCGATGGTCTTCGACGCGTAGCCCTTTCGCGCCAGGTCGCCCGCGAGCTGCTCGCACAGGCGCGTGAAGATGGCGCCCAGCTCGGTGCGGTCGCGAACCGCGTGCAGGTCGCGGTCGAAGGTGGTCTCGCGGCTGATGGACTTCGGCTCGCTCCAGGTCACGACCTCGCGCTCGTCGCGACCGTGCGAGGCCTCATGCAGCCAGGCGCCGAAGCTCTTGCCGAAGTTCTCGACCAGCAAAGAGAGTTCGACGGCGGCGATGTCGCCGATCGTGTGCAGGCCGAGAGCGGCGAGCTTCTCGGCCGCCTTCGGGCCGATGCCGTTGACCTTGCGTGCGGCCAGCGGCCAGATGCGGGTCGGCAGGTCGGCGATCGCCAGCAGCGTCAAGCCGTCGGGCTTGTCGAGTTCGGAAGCGAGCTTCGAGAGCAGCTTGTTGGGCGTGATGCCGATCGAGCAGGTCAGGCCGGTGCGCGCGTGCACGGCGGCTTTCAGCGATTCGCCGATGGCGCGGCCACCGTCGTCGTGCGCGCCCGGCAGCTCGCTCAGGTCGACGTAGATCTCGTCGATGCCGCGGTCCTCGACGTGCGCACAGGTCTCGCGCACCGCCGCCTTGAAGAGGCGCGAGTACTTGCGGAACTCGTCGAAGTCGACCGGCAGCAGCACCGCGTCTGGTGCGAGCACCGCCGACTTCATCATCCCCATGGCCGAGAAGACGCCGAGCTTGCGCGCTTCGTAGGTGCTGGTGGTGACGACGCCGCGGCCGGCGTAGTCGCGCAGCACGGAGAAGCGGCGGCTGCCGTTGGCGAGGCGCTCGGGCTGGTGGTCGCGGCCGCCGCCGATGACGACCGCCCGCCCGCGCAGCTCGGGATAGCGCAGCAGCTCGACAGAGGCGTAGAACGCATCCATGTCGAGGTGGGCGATAAGCCGAGGCATGGGGACCACACTGTACGTGCATCCAGCCTTCCGAGAGGCAGGGTCGGCGACCACCCACCGGCCTGTCGCAGAATGAGCGCCGCATGGGCCCTACCGCCACTGTTCGCTTCGCGACCCGCGCCGATGCGCTCGCCATCGCCGAGATGTCGCGCGACCTGGTCGAGGCCGGACTCGGCTGGAGCTGGACGAAGGAGCGCGTCCTGCGCATCCTTCGCCATCCCGACACCAACGCCATCGTCGCCGAGCGCGACGCCGATCGTGCCGGCTTCGCGATCATGAAATACGGCGACGAGGAAGCCCACCTGGTGCTGCTGGCGGTGAAGCCGGCGCACGGACGCCGCGGCGTCGGCAGCGCGATGGTCGACTGGCTCGAAGCGTCGGCGCGCATCGCCGGCATCGCCCGCATCACGCTGGAGGCCCGCGCCGGCAACGTGGCGGCGCGGTCGTTCTACGAACGGCTCGGCTACACCGCGACGCAGATGCTGCCCGGCTACTACAGCGGCCGCGAGACCAGCGTGCGGATGGTCAAGCGACTGCAGCTCGAACGGACGGGGGCGTCATGACGGCTCCTTCCCGATGGCTCGGACTCGCCGGTGGCGCCTGCTGGCTGCCGGCGCTGGCCCAGGTCGGCGCGGCAGCCGCCTTCGACGCGGCGGTGGCGGCCCACGATGCGAGCGCGTACGCGTTGTCCCTGCATCCCGGTGCGATCTTCGATGCCGGTGCCAGCGATGCGCCGCGCGGCGCCGCGGCTGTCGGCGACAGCTGGAGCGAGATCGTCGCCGGTACCGCGATCGCGCTGCGCTGCGCTGGCGGCCAGGCATCGTCCAGATCGGCGAGCCGAGAAGCGGCCGATGCCTCGGTCGTCGCCCAGACGATGTCGGCCTGCGCGTCGCCGTGACGGCCGCGTCGCCGCGGTTGCTCAGGCGCGGATGACGCCGCTCTTGAAGAGGCCGCGGTCGGCGTTGCCGTAGGCGGAGTAGAGCGGCATGCCGTCGCGCGGCAGCAGCACGTCGATGGCGCGGTCGAGGGCGGCGGTGGCGCGGGCCAGCGACTCGCGTTGCGCCGCGACCTGACCGCTGGCGTTGGCCAGCCGGGTGCGCAGGGCCGGCGGGACGCGGCCGCTGCGGGCGGCGCTGGAGAAGTGGCTGATGGCGCTCGAGAGCGCGCGATGCAGCTCGACGGCGTGCAGGTCGATGGCGGCGGCGTCGCGTGTCCGCAGCGCATTGCCGAGCGCGGTCAGGCGGGTCTCGACATCGCCCAGGCGCGCCTCGAGCTCGCTGTCGGCTTCGCTGGCGGACGGCAAGACGGCGGCCTGCTGGAATGCGGCGAGGCCGCCCATCATCCCTTCACCTTCGTGAGCAGTTCCTGCGCGTTGGCGATCAACTTGTCGGCGATGACTTCCGGATTGACCTTGAACGTGCCGCCGGCGATGGCGCCGGACATCTGCGCGACCTTGTTCGCATCGAACTCGGCCGAGCTGCCGCCCGAGAGCAGGCTGGCGGCGGTGCTCGACAGCTCGACCCTGGCGCTGGCGTCGGGCGTGGGCGGCACCGCGACCGCAGCGGCACTGCCGGGGGCGGTCTTGGCAACGTCGGCGGCACCGGTGGGTGCGACCGCCGCGGGCTTGTCAGCAGGATGTCCGATCTTCATGGGGAGGTTCTCCAAGCGGGGCCGGAACGACCGGTACCCGTCATCATGGACGGACTATCGGCGTCGGCAGCGGTGACTTGAGAGCTTTTTGCGTCACGGCACGAGCTCCATCCGCCGTACGCCGGCCGGCGTGCCGGTGACGACGGCGCCGCTGTCGATGCGGACGCGGGCCGGCTGGCCCTCGATGCCGTGGGTCACGGCCTGGCCGACGCTCTCCGTCGTGAAGCCGGCGCCGACGGCGACGACGCGGACCGAGTCGCCGGCGGCGAACCACTGGCGTGCCTTGAGATGGGCCTGGCGGATCGCCTGGCCGGGGCGCAGCGGCTGCGCCAGGGTATGGCCGGCGATCAGCCGCCGGTCGATGACGACCGGGCTGGCCTCTTCTGCGAGGTCGACATCGGCCTCGTCGAGGTCGCTCTCCTCGACGACGCTGCCGGCCTGGGCACCCGCCGGCATCACCAGGGCGCGGCCCCAGGCCTTGACGGTGATCGGCAGGTAGACATTCCAGGCGACCGCGCCGCGCGTGCAGCGCAGGCCGATGCGGCTGCGGCCCCACATCCGCGCGTTCGGCGGCAGGTACGGTTCGATGCGCTCGCACGGCGCCAGGTGCAGGCGCGGATCGAGCTGGCCGACGACCACCTCGACGCGCGGTGCCCCGGGCTCGCCCGGCTTGCCGACGGCGAGCGAGCGGACCTGCTCGACGAGGGCCGCGTCGAGGCGGGGCGCGGCGTCCTCGGCGTTGGCCGGCAAAGCCGAAGCAGCGAGGCCGACGGCGACGACGAGTGTCCAGGACAGGGCGCGAAGAACGCCGGCCGGTGTGGCGCGCGTGAGCGGTGCGAGCAGTGCGATCCAGATCATGGCGCCAATGTAGGAGCGGGGGTGGCACCGGCAGGCACCGAAATGGCAGGCGATGGCTGCCCTATTCGCGCTTATGTTCGGCCGGACCACTTCTGACAATGCCTTCACGTCGCCGACCGCCCGACCCGGGCACGACCGGCGCCACGCAACCGACGAAGGCGAGGCCACCATGCTCAACCGCTTGACCGACACGCTCGATTTCCAGGGCCAGGCCCTGCAGCTGCGCGCCGAACGGCAGCGCCTCGTCGCCAGCAACATCGCCAACGCCGACACGCCCGGCTACGTCGCCCGCGACATGGATTTCGCGAAGACGCTGCGCGCCATCACCGGCACGCCCGGTCGGCCGACCACGATCGCGCTCGCCCATGCTGCCCATATCGGCAGCGGCGCCGCCGGCTTGAGCGGTGGCCGCGTCGGCAGCGAGCTTCTCTACGCGACGCCGGCGCAGACCAACCTCGACCGCAATACGGTCGACATGGACCGCGAGCGCGCCAGCTTCGCCGACAACGCCATCAAGTACGAGGCGACCCTGCGCTTCATCACCGGCAACGTGCGGACCACGCTTTCGGCCATCACCGGCCAGTAAGGATCGCCATGAGCATGCTTTCCATATTCAACGTCAGCGGCAGCGCGGCGAGCGCGCAGAGCCAGCGGCTCAATGTGGTCGCCTCCAACCTCGCCAACGCCGACACCGTCGCCGGCCCCAACGGCACGGCCTACAAGGCGCGCCAGGTCACCTTCCAGACGCAGCTGATGGGTGAGAGCGGCGACGACGCGACGGCAGCAGGCGTGCGCGTGAGCACCATCGCCGAGGACCAGACGCCGGGCCGCCGCGTCCACGATCCCAAGCACCCGGCGGCCGACGCCGAGGGTTACGTGACCTACAGCAACGTCAACGCGATCGAGGAGATGGTCAACATGATCTCGGCTTCGCGCTCCTATCAGAACAACCTCGAGGTGATGAACACCGCGAAGACGCTGCTGCTGAAGACGCTTCAGCTCGGCCAGGGCTGAGGCGCACGAACATGAGCATCGCCACCACCAGCTCGACCAGCGGCGTCAACGTCACCTCGGCGGCAACGAGCGCCGGCACCGCCGCCGACGCCGCCACCACCTCCGACCGGTTCCTGCGCCTGCTCGTCGCGCAGATGCAGAACCAGGATCCGCTGAGCCCGATGGACAACGCCCAGGTGACGAGCCAGATGGCGCAGATCAACACGGTGAGCGGCATCGAGAAGCTCAATGCCACCGTCGCCGGCCTGTCGACGCAGTTCATGCAGCTGCAGGCGGTGCAGGGCGCCTCGCTCGTCGGCCACGATGTCGTCGTCGCCGGCAACCGGCTGCGGGTCGACGCGGTGGCCGGCGTCGGCCATGGTGGCTTCGAGCTCGCCGGCCCGGCCGATGCGGTCAAGGTCGAGATCCTGGCGCCCAGCGGCGCCGTGATGCAGACGATCAACCTCGGAGCCGAAGGCGCCGGCGTGCACAGCTTCGAATGGCCGTCGGGCGCGGCGACGCCGGGCAGCGCGCTGACGTTTCGCGTCAGCGCCAGCAGCGGCGGCGTTGCCGCGCCGGTCACGGCACTGATGCGCGACCGCGTCGACGCCGTCAGCAGCAGCGGCAACACCTTCAATCTCGAGCTCGAGAACTCCGGCACCGTGGCCTACGCCGCGGTCCGTGCCTTCAACTGAAAGAGAGAACACCATGGGCTTCCAGCAAGGTCTGTCAGGACTCAACGCCGCGAGCAAGAACCTCGAGGTGATCGGCAACAACATCGCCAACGCCAATACCTTCGGCACGAAGGTATCGCGCGCCGAATTCGCCGACGTCTACGCCAACGCCATCGGCGGCAGCGGCAACGCTGTCGGCATCGGCACGACGCTCGCCGCCGTCGCCCAGCAGTTCACGCAGGGCAACGTGACGACGACCGACAACCCGCTCGACATCGCCATCAACGGAGGCGGCTTCTTCGAGGTGAGCAGCGCGGCTGGCGCCGTCTCGTACACGCGCAACGGCGAGTTCAAGGTCGACAAGACCGGCTTCATCGTCAACAACCAGCAGCAGCGGCTGATGGGCTACCCGGCCGATGCCAGCGGCATCATCATCCCGGGCACCGCCACGGCGCTTCAGATGCCGACGGCCGGTATCAAGCCGGCGGTCACGACGGCGATCACGATGGAGATGAACCTCGATTCGCGGCTGGCGGTCACGCTGCCGAGCGCCGGCGCGCCGATCAACTTCGCCGATCCGTCGACCTACAACAACGCCACTTCGCAGACCGTCTACGACGCCAAGGGCCAGGACGTGGCGCTGACCTACTACTTCCAGCGCGCCGGCGCCAACACCTGGAACGTCTACGTCGCCGCCAACGGCGTGCCGATCGCGACCTCGGGCGGCAACCCGGCGGCATCGACGCAGATCGTGTTCCCGAGCAACGGCGGCACGCCGACGGCGCCGGTCGGCACCGTCGCCATCAACATCCCGCCGGTTACCAACAGCGTCGGCGCCACGACGGTGGCGATCACCGGCGTCGCCCTCGGCGTCGCCGGCGCCACCCAGTACGGCTCGCAGTTCGGCGTTACCGATCTCAAGCAGGACGGCTATGCCAGCGGCCAGCTGATCGGCGTGCAGTTCGAGAGCAACGGCGTCATCGACGCGCGCTACTCGAACGGCCAGACCAAGCCGGCCGGGCAGCTCGAGCTCGCCAACTTTCGCAATCCGCAGGGGCTGCAGCCGACAGGCGGCAACGGCTGGGTCCGTAGCGTCGCCTCGGGCGACCCGGTGCTGGGTACGCCCGGCGCCGGCAGCCTAGGCGTGCTGCAGGCCGGCGCGCTCGAGGAATCGAACGTCGACCTCACCGGCGAGCTGGTCGACATGATCACCGCGCAGCGCATTTACCAGGCCAACGCCCAGACGATCAAGACGCAGGACCAGATCCTGCAGACGATCGTCAACCTGCGTTGATGGCGCCGCCACGCTCACGGGTACGTTCGCTGCCCCCCGAGGGGGCGCGGCCGGCATTGAGGCGGCCCGGCGCCCGGCCGGCTGCTTCGATTGAAAAGGTGTCGGCATGGACCGCGTGATCTATCTCTCGATGTCGGGCGCGAAGGCGACCATGCAGCGACAGGAGACGCTCGCCAACAACCTCGCCAACGTCTCCACCGCCGGCTTTCGTGCCGAGTTGTCGGCGTTTCGCGCCGTGCCGGTCGAAGGCAGCGGCGCCAGCTCGCGCGTCTACACGCTCGAGACGACGCCGGGCTACGACGCCTCGCCGGGCCAGGTCGCCGCGACCGGCCGCAACCTCGACGTCGCGATGAAGGGCAACGCCTGGCTTGCCGTGCAGGGGCTCGACGGCACCGAGGCGTACACGCGCGCCGGCTCGCTCGACGTCTCTGCCGACGGCACGCTCACGACCGTGACCGGCCTGACGGCGCTCGGCGATGGCGGCCCGATCCAGGTGCCGGCCAACGTGCAGCTCGCCATCGCGGCCGACGGCACCGTCAGCGCCACCGGCGCCAACGGTCGCAGCACCGCGATCGGCAAGCTCAAGCTGGTAACGCCTGAAGCGCCGCTCACGCGCGGCACCGATGGCCTGTTCCGTGCCGCCGAGGGCGATCTCGGCGCCGACGCCACAGCGCGGCTGCAGGACGGCGCCCTCGAAGGCTCCAACGTCAGCGCCGTCGAGACCATGGTCGCGATGATCTCTGCCGCCCGGCAGTTCGAGGCGCAGATGAAGATGCTGTCGACGGCCGAGGCGAACGAGAAATCCGCGGCTCAGTTGCTGTCGGTGAGTTGAACCCTCGAGTCGCGCTGGCCGAGCGCGAAGCAGTTCGTGCGACCTCGTCGAATTCCGCTGCTTGCACGGCAGGCGTCCGGCTTCGCTGCGAGAGCTCTCCGGCTCGCTGCCGTGTCGCCGGATCCGATCGTGGCGATCGGCCCATGTGCTATTTAAGTGCCGCTGGCGCGGTAAAGCTTTCCGACCCGACCGCCGCCATGTCGCGCCACACCGCGGCCACGACAGCGAGAAGCGTCGGCCCGACGAAGAGGCCGAGCATGCCCAAGGTCTCGAGACCGCCGATGATGCCGAGCAGCGCCAGCACCACCGGCAAGCGGGCGGCGCCGGCCATGAAGACCGGCCGCACGAAATGGTCCGAGATGAAGATGGCGAGGGCGCCGAGCACGCCGAGCCAGATCGCGGTCGACCAGGCAGCGCTGGCGCCGAGATAGAGCACGACCGCTGCGAGTACCAGCATCGCCCCGAACGGCACCATGCCGAGCAGACCGGTGGCCAGGCCGAGCGCGAAAGGGTGCGGGACGCCGGCGAGGGCGTAGGCGATCGTCATCGCTACGGCGAGGCCGACGCCGACCAACACCAGCCCGTTGACGGCGCCGCGCGCGGAGGTGACGACAACGCCACGAATGCGCCGCCCGGCCGGGCCGAGCCGGTCGGAAAGAACGGCGTCGATCTGCTCGGCGAGGGCGTCGCCGTCGAGATAGAGGAAGAAGAGGACGACGACGCAGAAGAAAAACGCCATCGCGTGGTGGCCCAGGAGGAGCACGAGCGTGCGGCCTCGGGCCATGCCCAGGCCGCCCGATATGGAGTGCAGCTGGTCGCTCAGGGCGCCGGGCGCGCCGAGACTGTCGTTCCACTGTGCCGCCGCCCAGCTGCCGACGCCGGGAAACTGCGCCAGCCACGCAGGCGCTTGCAAGCCGGCTTCCCGGCCCTTCGACCAGAGCTGGATCATGGCCGGCAGCTCGTGCCAGGCACGCACCGCGATGTAGGCGAGCGGCACGACGAGGAAGAGGATCACGGCGCCGGTCAGCACCAGCGCACTGGCGATTTGGAAGCGGGTGCCGAGCCGCTGCCGCAGCCAGTCGTGCAGCGGCCACGTCGCCATCGCGATGAGGCCGGCCCAGGCAATCGGCTCGACCAACCCGTGCAGCAAATAGGCGGCGGCGGCGGCGAGGATGAGGACGGCGGCGGTGCGGGCGGTTTGCGGCTTCATGCGGTTCCTGGCGGCATGAGCAAACCGCCGGCCCGATTCTCGGTGGCTACCGCCGCCGGTCGCCGCGGTTGCGAAGAAGGGCGCCTTCGCGGCTCTTTTCGCGGCTTGGCCGGAAGCACCGCCGCAGCACCATGGCCGCCATTGACCGGAGCCTCGCCATGATGCGTTCCCTGTGGATCTCGAAGACCGGAATGGAAGCCCAGCAGACCCAGCTGGACACCATCTCGAACAACCTCGCCAACGTCGCCACCAACGGCTACAAGCGCTCGCATGCGGTCTTCGAGGACCTCATGTACCAGAACCTGCGCCAGGCCGGCGCCGCCAGCAGCGACCAGACGCAGATCCCGACCGGGCTGCAGGTTGGCCTCGGCACGCGGGCGGTGGCGACGGCGCGCAACTTCGGCCAGGGCAACCTGCAGCAGAGCTCGAACCCGCTCGACGTCGCCATCCGCGGCAATGGCTTTTTCCAGGTGCAACTGCCCGACGGCACCACCGGCTACACGCGCGACGGCTCGTTCCAGACCAGCGCTACCGGCCAGATCGTCACCAACAACGGCTATACGGTGCAGCCCGGCATCACCATCCCGGCGGCGGCGCAGAGCGTGACCATCGGCAACGACGGCACCGTCACCGTGGTGCTGCCGGGCCAGGCCCTGCCGCAAACGGTCGGCCAGCTTCAGGTCGCCGGCTTCATCAACCCGGGCGGCCTCGAGCCCAAGGGCGGCAACGTCTACGGCGAGACGGCGGCTTCGGGCACGCCGAACACCGGCGCGCCGGGTCAGAACGGCCTCGGCTCGGTGCAGCAGGGTTTCGTCGAGACCTCGAACGTCAACGTCGTCGAGGAGCTCGTGCAGATGATCCAGACGCAGCGCGCCTACGAGCTCAATTCGAAGGCCATCCAGACCTCGGACCAGATGCTGCAGAAGCTGGCGCAACTGTGATGAAGACCGCCGAGATGAGGCGCCTGTGCGGTGCAGTCGCCTGCATCGCCATCTGCGCTGCCCTGCTCGCGACTCTGGCCGGTTGCGAGCATCTCAACCCGCGGCCACCGGTCGACCTGGCCTCGCCGATCTACGCGGCGCCGCAGCCGGTGGCCGTGGCGACCGTCAGCAACGGCTCCATCTTTCAGGCGGCGCAGTACCGGCCGCTGTTCGAGGACTACCGCGCCCGCCTCGTCGGCGACTCGATCACGGTGCAGATCGTCGAGAAGATCTCGGCGACGCAAAAGAGCACCAGCTCGATCGACAAGAGCGGCAAGGTCGCGGCCGGCATCACCGCCTTCCCGCTGCTGTCGGCGAACTCGTTCAACCGGGCCAGCGCTGCCGGCAGCTCGAGCGTGACCTCGGCCGGCGAGGGCAAGACCGAGAACAGCAACGACTTCGCCGGCACCATCACGGCCGTCGTGACCGGCGTGCTCGCCAATGGCCACCTGCTCATCGCGGGCGAAAAGCAGATCGGCGTCAACCACAACGTCGACGTGCTGCGATTCTCGGGACAGGTCGACCCGCGCATGATCCAGACCGGCAACACCGTCGCCTCGGCGCAGGTCGCCAACGTGCGCATCGAGCAGCGCGGTCGCGGTGCCCAGGCCGAAGCGCAAGGAATCGGCTGGCTTTCGCGCTTCTTTTTGAACGTTCTGCCGATTTGAGTTCTTGAAAAATCGAAAGCACGCCACGCTACTTTCGAGATGACCTACTCCGACCGACTCCTCCGCGCCGCCCTCGCGGTTGCTGCGTTCCTCGCCAGTGCCGCCCTCTGGTGGCCGGCATCGGCCGAAGCCGCTCGCATCAAGGAAGTCGCCTCGGTACAGGGCGTGCGCATGAACCAGCTGGTCGGCTACGGCCTCGTCGTCGGCCTCGACGGCACCGGTGACCAGACGACCTCGGCGCCGTTCGCGACGCAGAGCTTGCTGGCACTGCTGCAGCAGATGGGCGTGACGGTGCCGCCCGGCACCAACATGCAGCTGAAGAACCTGGCCACGGTGATGGTGACGGCGCAACTGCCGGCCTTCGCCCAGCCGGGCCAGCAGATCGACGTCAACGTCGCCTCGCTCGCCAATGCCAAGAGCCTGCGCGGCGGCACCCTCATCGCGACGCCGCTCAAGGGCGCCGACGGCCAGATCTACGCGCTCGCCCAGGGCAATCTCGTGATTGCCGGCGCCGGCGCCTCAGCGGCCGGCTCGAAGGTTCAGATCAACCACCTGAGCGCCGGTCGCATCCCCGACGGTGCGACCGTCGAGCGCGCCGTGGCGACGCCGCTGGCCGAAGGCAATGCCATCCAGCTCGACCTCAACGCCAGCGATTTCGCGACCGCCCGCGAAGTCGTGCGCGCGATCAACGCCCGCATGGGCGCCGGCACTGCCGATGCGCTCGACGGCCGCGCCGTGCGCGTGCGCATGCCCGAATCGGCCGACGCCCGGGTCACCTTCATGGCCGAGATCGAGAACCTCGAGGTCAGGCAGGCGACGCCGTCGGCCAAGGTCGTGATCAATGCCCGCACCGGCTCGATCGTGATGAACCAGGCGGTGACGCTGGCCGCCTGCGCGGTCGCTCACGGCAACCTCTCGGTCACGATCAGCACGACGCCGTCGGTCAGCCAGCCGGGCGCGTTTTCGAAGACCGGCCAGTCGGTCGTCACCGAGAAGGCCGACATCACGATTTCGCAGCAGGCCGGCTCGCTGATCCAGATGGGCGCGAGCACCAAGCTCGCCGATGTCGTGAAGTCGCTCAACGCCCTCGGCGCGACGCCGCAAGACCTGCTCGCGATCCTGCAGGCGATGAAGTCGGCCGGGGCGCTGATCGCCGAGCTCGAGGTGATCTGATGACGAGCCCCATGTCGGGTCTGCCGGCCAGCGCCGGCAGCACGCTGTCGATCGGCGATCTTCGCGCCGCCGCGGCGCGCGATCCGAAGGCTGCGATCCGCGAAACCGCGAAGCAGTTCGAGGCGATCTTCATGCATCAGATCTTGAAAAGCCTGCGCGAAGCGACCATCGGTTCGGGGATGCTCGATAACTCGGGCACGCAGCTGGGCAGCGAGATGCTCGACCAGCAATACGCGACCAAGATGACCGGCCTGCCGGGCGGGCTGGCCGACGCGATCGCGCGGCAGCTGGAGCGGCAGATGGGGGGCGCTTCGGTGGCTTTGCCGAGATCCTTCGTTCCGCTCAGGATGACGGGGCCCGACGCGGCAGCAGGTGCCGTCGCGCCCGCTGCGGAGACACCTCTGTCGCAGAAGCAGGCCGACTTCGTTCGCAATCATCAGGACGCGGCGCGCGGCGCCGAGAAGATCAGCGGCATTCCGGCCGCCTTCATGGTCGCGCAGGCGGCCCACGAGTCGGGCTGGGGCAAGCGCGAGATCCGAAACAGCGACGGCAGCAGCTCGCGCAACCTGTTCGGCATCAAAGCGGGCGCCGGCTGGACCGGGCCGGTGGCGGAGATTACGACCACCGAATGGGTCGGCGGCGAGGCGCAGAAGGTGACGGCGAAGTTCCGCGCCTACGGCTCGTACGAGGAATCGTTTCGCGACTACGCGAAGATGATGAAGGAGAGCCCGCGCTACGCCGGCGTCGTCGCCCAGGCGGCCTCGGCGCAGGGCTTCGCGCAGGGCCTGCAGCGCGCCGGCTACGCCACCGACCCGGGTTACGCCGACAAGCTCGGCCGCGTCATCAACACGACGCTGCGGCTGCAGCGCGTGGTGACCTGAACGGTCGACCATGAGCGCTTTTTCCCTCTTGTCGCTCGGCTCGCGGGCGATGACCGCGAACTACGCGGCGCTGCAGGTCACCGGCAACAACATCGCCAACGCCAGCACGCCGGGTTACTCGCGCCAGCACGTCGAGCTCGCGACGGCGTCCAGCCAGCAGACCGGCAACGGCTTCTTCGGCAAGGGCGTCGACGTGGCCACGGTGAGCCGCGCCCACAGCGATTTTCTGACCCGCGAAGCCGCGCTATCGCAGTCGCTGGCTGCCGCCGACGGCACCCGCAGCGAGCAGCTCAAGCAGCTCGAGCTGGTCTTTCAGACCGGCGAGGCCGGGCTCGGCTACTCGGCCCAGCAGATGTTCAACGCCTTCGTCGACGTTGCCAACAAGCCGCAGGATTCAGCGGCGCGGCAGGTGGCGCTGGCACGCGTCGGTGACATGGCGGCGCGCTTTCGAACCGGGTCGGACCAGATGGACTCGATCCAGGCCGGCATCACGCAAGGCCTGCGCACGTCGGTCGCCTCGATCAACTCACTGACGGTGCGGATCGCCGACCTCAACACCCGGATCGCCAACGTGCAGGGCACCGGCCACACGCCGAACGACCTGCTCGACCAGCGCGACACCGCCATCAACGACCTGTCGCAACTCGTCCAGGTGACGACGCTGCCGGCTGCGGACGGCAGCGTCGCCGTCTTCCTAGGCGGCTCGCAAACGCTGGTGCTTGGCGGCAACGCGACGCCCATCATGACGGTGGCCGACGAGTACGACCCGAGCAAGCTCCAGCTCGGCATCACCGAAGGCGGCGCGACGCGCGCCTTTCCCGACGGCTTCGTCACCGGCGGCTCGATGGGCGGCCTGCTCCGCGTCCAGAACCACGATCTCCCCGACGCCCGCGCCCTGATCGGCCAGCTCGCCTCGGCGATCGCCGGCGCGCTCAACCGCCAGCAATCGCTCGGCCTCGACCTCGGCCAGCCGGCTTCGGCCGGTGCGCCCTTGCTCACGCTCGGCGCCGCTTCGGTGGCGCCGTCGGCGAACAACGCGATGGCCGGCGGCGTGCCGGTGGCGTCGTACGTGAACGGCAGCGGCGTGCGTGTGCCGAGCGTCTCGATCAGCGTCGTCGACAGCAAGGAGCTGCAGCCGAGCGACTACGAGCTCGTCGCCGACCCGGCGCTGCCGGCTGGCAGCTACCGGCTGACGCGGCTGTCCGATGGCAACGCGCAGACCGTGACCAACGGCAGCGTCGTCGACGGCTTCCGTGTCGACGTCGCCAGCCCGTTGCCGGCGGCGCGCGACCGTTTCCTGCTGCAACCGTCGTCGCCGTCGACGCGCACGATCGCGCTCGCGCTCGACGACCCGAAAGGCATCGCCGCGGCGTCGCCCGTCGCGGCAGCGATGACGGCCGGCAACACCGGCACCGCCAGCGTCGCTTCGGTGACGGCGGTGAGCACATCGCTGAACCCGAACCTGACAGCGACCATCACCTTCACCGACGACCTCGGCAACTTCAGCTACAGCCTGGTCGACACGACCGCGGTGCTGCCGACCGTCAACGGCACCGGCAGCTTCGTGGCCGGCCAGCCGATCTCGCTCAACGGCTTCGAGCTGCGCCTGTCGGGCGTGCCGAAGGCGGGCGACTCGCTCGCCGTGAGCAGGACCACGGTGCCGGCGGGCGATAACGGCAACGCGAATGCGATGCTGGCGCTACGCGACGCTGCCATCGTCGGCCAGCGCGGTACCGTCGCTGGCGCCAACGTCACCGATGCCTATGCCAGCGCGCTCGGCGCCGTCGGCGTGCGCGTGCAGAGCGCCGGCTTCGCTGCCGACCAGTCGACGGCGATCGCCACCGACGCGAAAGCACAGGCTTCGCAGACCTCGGGCGTCAACCTCGACGAAGAGGCCGCACGCCTGATCCAGTTCCAGCAGAGTTACCAGGCCGCGGCCAAGATGTTGCAGGTCGCGCAATCCGTATTCGATACCTTGCTTCAGATCGGAAAGTAGGTGGGGCCCGCACGTTCGCGGATACGTTCGCTGCCCCCGGCGGGGGCGCGGCCGGTCTTGGGGCCGCCCGCCGCCCGGCCGTTCCCCCACTGAGAAGACCACCATGCGCATCAGCACCGCCAACGCCTTCGACGCCGGCATCGACACTCTGACGCGTCGCCAGGCCGACCTCGCCTCGCTTCAGGAGCAGCTGTCGAGCGGCAAGCGCGTCGCCCGCGCCAGCGACGACCCGGCCGCGGCGGCACGTGCCGAGCGGGCGACAGCGGCGATCGGCCGCGCCGACACCAGCCAGCGCGCCGTCGAGGCCAGCCGCGACGCCATGACGCAGACCGAAAGCACGCTCGGCAGCGCCAGCTCGCTGCTCCAGCGCGCCCGCGAGCTGGTGGTCTCGGCGGGCAACTCGAGCTACAGCGACAGCGATCGCAAGTCGATCGCCAATGAGCTGCAATCGTTGCGCGACCAGTTGCTCGCCACCGCCAACCAGGACGACGGCGCCGGCACCTATCTTTTCGGCGGCCAGGGCGCGATCCAGAAGCCGTTCATCGACACCGCCACCGGCATCCGCTATGCCGGCGCCCCCGGACAAATGCTGACCGAAGCGACGACCGGGCTGCCGCTGACCACCGACGGCCAGGCGTCGTGGCTGTCGGCGCGCACCGGCAACGGGGTCTTCGTGACGAGCGCGGCGGCATCCGTCACCGGCGCCACGATCGACAACGGCCACGTCTCGAACCCGAGCGGACTCACCGGCGCTTCCTATTCCGTGCAGTTCAGCGTCGCCGGCACGACAACAACGTACGCCGTCCTCAAGAACGGCCTGCCGACGGCGGTGACCGCGGCACCGTACGTGTCGGGCCAGGCCATCACCGTCGACGGCATGACCGTTTCCGTGAGCGGCACGCCGGCGAGCGGCGACGCTTTCGCGCTGGCGCCGTCGACGCCGACCCTGTCGGTGTTCGCCACGCTCGACAAGGCGATCGCCGGCCTCTCGGCCGCGAACCGGACCGGTTCGCAGCTGGCCCAGGCCAACGCCGACAGCCTGCGCGATGTCGACTCCGTGCTCGGCAACCTGCAGACGGCGCGGGCCGCGGCCGGCGCCGTCCTCAACCGCATCGACAGCGAGACCGACCGACTCGGCAATCAAAAGCTGGCCGGCCAGACAGAGCGATCGAACGCAGAAGATGTGGACATGGTGCACGCCATCTCCGACTTTCAGAACAAGCAGAACGGCTACGATGCAGCGCTGAAGTCGTACGCAATGGTGCAGCGCTTGTCGCTGTTCCAGTACGTGAACGGCGGCTGAGCGCGGCGCCGGCGCAGAGATTTTTCACTTCGTTCAAGAAGACAGGCGAGGACTGACTTGCTCGACGTCGCGATCCTCGGCCAGGTGGCTCTTGGCTATTCGCCCTTCATCGATCGCAACCGCACGGTCGCGGCAACGCGCCTCTCGGTCTTCCCGCTGCGACCCGATGCGACGCTCGATGTCGCCCAGCTGCTCCACGCTGTCGGCGATGTCTGGCCGGCCTCGGGCAGCAACGTCTCGCTCAACGTCGTCAGCGAGAGCCTGCTCCACGACCTGCTCTTGGCGAGCCCGTCGGCCAACCTCATGGTCGAGGTCCCGAACTTCATGGCCTCGGACCCGGCCAACATCGACTCGCTCACCCGCCTTCATGGCGCCGGCAACACGCTGCTGCTGAAGGGCCGGCCGAACGCCGAGCTGCCGCGCGCGGTGCTGCCGTGCTTCAAGTATTCGATCATCGACCTCGCCGACGAGCGCCGTGTCGGTGACCGCGCCGAGGCGCCGGCCGGCGTCGTCCGCTCGATCGCCCACGTGCAGTCGGGTGTGCGCACGGTGGCCGAGATGGAAGGCGCCTTCGCGCGCGGTGCCCACGCCGTGCTCGGCTGGCCGATCGACGACGCCATCAGCGCCACCGCCGCACGCACCGGCAAGCCGACGGCGCAGCCCGACCTGCAGGTGATCGTCGAGCTGATCCGGCGGGTCGACAACGAAGACCCGATCGAGCGGCTCGAGAACACCTTGAAGCGCGACCCGTCGCTGGCCTTCAAGCTGCTGCGCTACATCAACTCGCCGGCGTTCGGCCTTCGCGTCGAGATCAGCTCGTTCCGGCACGCCATCATGCTGCTCGGTTACCAGCGCCTGAAGCGCTGGCTGGCGCTCCTGCTGGCCACCGCCAGCAAGGACGTGAACTTGCGACCGGTCATGTTTGCTGCCGTGCGCCGCGGCCTGCTGATGGAAGAGCTGGTCGCCGGCAGCGGCGACGAGGAGATGAGGAGCGAGGTCTTCATCTGCGGCGTGTTCTCGCTGCTCGATCGCATGTTCCAGGAGAGCTTCGCCAAACTGCTCGGCTCGATCCCGGTGCCCGAGCGCGTGTACCAGGCGCTGGTCAAGGACACCGGCCCGTTCCAGCCCTACCTGGCGATGGTGCGCGCTGCCGAGGGCGAGTCGGTGTTCGAATACCGCGAGGCCGCCGAGCATCTGCTGATGAGCGTCGCAGAGATCAATCGCGCCCAGCTGCGGGCGCTGATGGGTGCAGGCTCGCTCGAGTGAACCTGGCCGGCGACCGGCGTGCCGCTTAAGATCGCAGCCGTTCGCGCTCGACCCGCGCCGCTGCCGGCTGCCGTCGCTCGCACGCCTTGTCCAAGCCCGGGGAATCGCCATGACATTGCCGTCTTTTGCCGCCCGCCCGCGCACGCTCGCGCTTGCGAGCCTGCTCGCCTTCGCGGCCGCCTCCAGCTTCGCGCAGGACCGCTTCAAGGTTTCGGGCGACGGCCAGGAGGTGCTCGACACGAGCACCAAACTGACCTGGCGCCGCTGCCCGGAAGGCATGCAGTGGGCGGGCCAGACCTGCAGCGGCAAGGTTGCGAAATTCAGCTTCGCCGCTGCGAAGAAGGCGATGGCTTCGGCCGGTGCCGGCGGCTGGCGCATCCCGAGCCGCGAGGAACTGGTCGGCATCGTCGACAAGGCCGCGAAGAAGAAGCCGCGGATCGACGCCGTCGCCTTTCCGGAGACGCCGTCGACGCTGTTCTGGGCCACCCGCGAAGGCAGCTCCGACGACCTCAACGCCTGGCTCGTCAGCTTCGCCAACGGCAAGGTGATCGGCAACAGCGGCCAGGCGAAGTTTCCGCTGCGGCTGGTGCGCGCCGGCAACTGAGGGCCGGGCGAAGCAGGGCGCAGGCGATGCGCCCGCGTCTGCAAACTTGACGATTGACCTGGCGGGCCGAAAGTGGGACACCTGCGTGTCTCCCGGGAGCCCGCCATGCCACGACCCCTGCCGAAGCGATTCCGGTTCGAAGCGATCCTCGGGGCCGTGAGCGCTGCGGCGCTGGCGCTGACGCTGGCCGCGCCCGACTGGTTCGAGCGCCTGTTCGACCTCGCGCCCGACGGCGGCGACGGTTCGGCCGAGTGGGGCCTCGCGGCAGCGCTCGCTGTCGCCACCCTGATGCTGTTCGTCGATGCCGGCCGCATCGGCTGGCGCCATTCGAGACGCGCCGGCTGATCGGCCGACTCACGCACACGCAATCCATCGGGAGCACCGCCATGGTCACTCGACAGAAAACCCGTAAGTCGGCCGAGCCGACGCCCTTCGTCTTTACCGGCCGCATCGTCAAGCTCAACGCAGCGACGCTGCCGGACATCGCTTGCGACCGCACGGCGATCGTCCAGGTCGACCACGTCGTCAGCTCGCCGGCGATGTTCGCGGCGGTGACCGGTGCCCAGATCACGGTGCGGTTCGCGAAGCTGCCGATTGCCGCCCGCGGCGCCACGTTGACCTTCTTCACGAAGGGCTGGATCTACGGCCAGGGCATCGCCGTCGACGCCGTCGACGTTCGTGCCGAGTCGAGCAAGCCGGTCGCCGCCGTGAGCCTGCGCGGCGCCCGCGCCGACAGCAAGGACGCGGTGCTGAAGGCGCGCCTGAAGTCGGCCGAGATCGGCGTCGTTGGCGAAGTCACCTCGGTCGAGGCCGCAGGCCTGCAGACGACCCGGATCAGCGAGCACGATCCGGTCTGGCACGAGGCCACGATCAAGGTCGACGAGGTCGTCAAGGGCAAGAAGGGCACCAAGCAGGTCAAGGTGCTGTTCCCGCGCAGCGATGACGTGCGCTGGCACAAGGTCGCCAAGTACGCCATCGGCCAGCAAGGCATCTGGTTGCTGCACAAGGCGGCCACGCAGGACGCGGCCGGCATCGCCACCAAGGCATTCCCGGCGATCGCGGCGGCCGGCGATGCGCTCACCGCGGCTCACTCCGCCGATTTCCTCTCGCTCGACGAGCTCGGCCGCATCAAGGCCTTGCTGAAGAAGTAGCCGCAGTCACGGGCAAGCGGGAGGCACCGATGATCACCGTCGTCAACATCACGCCGCAATCGCTCAGCGGCGAGACCAACCAGGACAGCGAGCCGAACCTCGCTGTCAATCCGGCCAATCCGAAACAGATCGCTGCGTCGGCATTCACCCCCGACCCGATGGGCGGCGCCAACGCGCCGATCTATCTCTCGAACGACGGCGGCGCCACCTGGTCGCTGAACACCATCGTGCCGAGCGCAGGCAGCATCGGCACCAGCGACATCACGCTGCGCTTTGCCGGCACCTCGAACCGCCTCTTCACGTCGATCCTCGACGGCGGCACCGGCGCCTTCGAGGTCCATCGCACCGCCGATGCCACCAGCGCCGCGGTCATGACGACGCTCGAAACGCGAGCCAACGAGGACCAGCCCTACCTTCAGGCGGCGACCGTAATGGGTGGCGCCGGCGCCGGCACCGACCGTGTCTACATCGGCGTCAACGACTTCAACGCAGGCAGCGGCAAGACCGCCACCATGGAGCAGACGCTCGACGGCGGCGCTGCTGCACCGACCTTCGCGTCGGTGCGGCTCGAGAAGCGCAGCACCTCCGGCCAGAACGGCCCTCAGGTGCGGCCGGCCGTCCATGGCGACGGCACGATCTACGCGGCGTTCTACCGCTGGATCACGACCAGCGGCAGCTTCCCGGCCAACACCTTCGTCGTCACCAACGCGGAGGCGATCGTCGTCCGCGACGACGCCTGGGGCAGCGGCGCCACGCCCTACAGCGCCCTCGTCGACGCCGACGGCCTGGCCGGCCGCCGCGTCGCCACGGCACTCACTTTTCCGTTCAACCAGACCGGCGTCGCCGCCAACGGCCAGGAGCGCTGGGGCGGCGACATCAGCATCGCCGTCGATCCACGCAACAGCTCGGTCATCTACCTCGCCTACACGAACGTGGTTGCAAGCTCGTACACGCTGCATGTGGTGCGCTCGCTCGATCGGGGTGTGACCTGGTCGGCGGTGCTGCTCACGGCAGGCAACGCCAAGAACGGGGCGCTCGCGATCAACAGCCTCGGCAGCGTCGCGATGATTTACCAGCAGTTCACCGGCAGCGGCACGACGCAACGCTGGGAAACGCATCTGCGGCAGTCGAGCAACGGCACGACCTGGAGCGACAGCGTCCTCTGCACGACGCTGTCGCAGGCGCCGGCGCGCACGTTCTCGCCCTATCTCGGCGACTACGTCCACATGATGGCCGTCGGCAAGGATTTCTACGGCATCTTCAGCGCCGCGAACACGCCCGACCTGGCCAACTTCCCGCAGGGCGTGACCTACCTTCGCAACCACGACTTCGCCGCCAAGAAGCTGTTCGCGCTCAACGGCGTCACGGTCGTGGCGCCGTCGATCGACCCGTTCTTCTTCAAGGTCACCGCGATCGACGGACCCGCGAAGTCCGACTTCTATGTGCGCGACTGGACCACGAACGCCGCACTCCACGACACCGGCATCGAGCCGTCGACGAACCCGGTCTTCTACGCCACCAGCGACGTCTGGAACCAGCGCAGCAATGCAGCGCCGAGCTTCGTCGCAGATCAGCCGCAGAACGAGGACCCCCAGAACGGCGCCGGCAACTTCGCGTTCGCCCGCGTCTCGCGCAACGCCGCCGGTGCCGCCGCAAACGTGGCCGTGGAATTCCTGGTCGCCGAGTTCGGCACCGGCAGCGCCTATGCGTCGGTCGCGACCGCCACGGCGAGCTTCGCTGCCGCCGACCTCAGCGTCATCGCGACGGCGCCGTGGACGCTGGCCCCGACCTCGTCGACCCACCTCTGCCTCGGCGTGCAGGTCGCGACCGTCGACGATCCGTTCGTGGCGCCGGGCCTCAACGGCAACACGCCGGGCTGGCCGACCACCGACCTGATGGTCATCAACGACAACAACAAGGCGCAGCGCAACATGTCCGTGCACTACGGGCTGGCGGGCTTCGGGTCGGCGCACTATGCCGTCGTCCGCAATGCGTCGACGAAGGTGCGCGATTTCGTGCTGCAGCTGCGCGCCGATCCGGGGTCGCTGCGCGCCATCGGCAAACCGACCCTCGAAGTGCAGGGCGGTGGCCAGTCGGTGCCGTTCGTGCCGGAGACCCGCGTGTCGCTGCTGGCGATGAAGCCGGGCGAGTCGCGCTGGGTCGCGTTCCGAATGGACTCGTTCAAGGCCGCGACCAACGCGCAGCTTCCGGTCGACCTGCTCGAGGAAGTCGACGGCAAGATCGTCAACGGCTGCCGGATCGCCGTGATCTCCGCCACGACGGCACGCGCGCTGCGGGAGCTGCTGCTGCTCGACGCTGCCACGATGCGGCGGCTGGTCGCGGTCTTCGCGATCGCCAGCGCTTCGGACGTGCTGAAGGCTGCCCGAACTCTGCTCAAGACGAGAGTGCAGACCCGCGCCGGCTACCTTCGCTTCGTGGCCGACACGCGGGCGGCCATGACCGATGCAGTGGCCAGGTTCGTGGTCGTGAAGGGCATCGACCGCGGGCTGGGCATCGCCGCCGCCTTCGCGGCGTTCGACGCCGCCGCCCAGGCGCGCGACTTCGGCAATGCCTTCGCGACCCACACGACGCTTCTCAACCAGCTCGACGTCGCCACGACGTTGTCCCAGAAGGCGAAGCAGCGCTGAGCGCGGCCCCGCTTCGACCCCTCGCCCGCCGCGGCGCTGCCCCGGGCGGCAGACGAGAATGGATCCGCCCGACAGCATCGATCGGTGCGGAGGACCACCATGTCGTTGGAGGAGATGGGCCGGCAGGCGATGGCATACGGATCGAGCGCGGTCGCGAGCGCGCTGGCGTCGCCGGCGGAGATCACGGCCCTGGTCGCGGCCGTGATCGCGGGCGCCCTGACGCTCACCAGCTCGTTCGTCAGGACGATGGTGCCGCTGCGATTCCTCGCCGTCGGCAGCAACATCGGCTTCCTGCTGTACGGCGTTCTCCATCCGTCCCTCGTGATGGCGCTGCTGCAAGGCTCGCTGCTGCCGATCAACCTCTACCGCTCGCTCGAGATGGTGAAGCTGACCCGGCGCGTGCGGGCGGCCAGCGGCCGGGCCGACACCTCCGGCGTCTGGCTGAAGCCCTACATGAAGTCGAAGCGCTGCAAGGCCGGCACGCTGCTCTTCGCCAAGGGCCAGCGGGCCCAGCATCTCTACCTCCTCGCCGAGGGGCGGGTCGAGTTCGTCGAGATCGGCGAGAGCATCGGGCCCGGCCAGATGTTCGGCGAGATCGCCTTCTTCGCCCCCGACAACCGGCGCACGCTGACCGCGCGCTGCAGCGAGAACTGCGTCGTCCTCAGCGTCGACCAGAGCACGGTGCGCCAGCTCTACTTCCAAAACCCCTCGTTCGGCTTCGAGCTGGTCGGCCTGGTCGCCGCCCGCCTGTCGGCCGACGTCGCCCGGCTGCAGGTGCAGCTGGCGAAGAAGGACGCCTCGGCCTGACCCGCGGCACGACATCTTGACCGGGCGAGCCACAGGTAGACTCGTTGCCATGTCCAAACCTCCCCGGGCTTCGGGGCTGCATCTGCCGGCTGTGCCATGACCTCGATCAAGGCCTTGCTGCTGACCGACGTGGTCGACAGCACACACCTGTCGCAGACGCTCGGCGACAGCGCGATGGCGGAAATCTGGGCCGCCCACGACCGCGTCTCCCGCGACTTGTTGGGTCCTTGGCGCGGCCGCGAGATCGACAAGACCGACGGCATGCTGCTGCTCTTCGACAGCTCTGCCGACGCCGTCGCCTACGCCATGGCTTACCACCGCGCCCTGGCGACGCTGCCGAGGCTGTTGATGGCGCGTGCCGGGCTGCATGTCGGCCCGGTCATCCTGCGCGAGAAC
>JAYVNL010000014.1:0-21962 GCA_043758495.1 Rhizobacter sp. | reverse complement strand
TCCCAGGTTTGGCGCAACCCGTCGGCGATCGAAAACTTCTTCTGTGCCGAGGGTGGTGTCGAGATCGCGTTCGGCCCCGAGCTGAGCAACAGCGTCCTACTGAGTCAGTGGGACATGGTGTCGATCCCGTCCGGGGTCCGTCATCGAATTCGCAACGTCGACCCTTCGCCAGCCCGGCTGGTCGTCGTATTGAGCATTCCGCCGCAGGGCAGCTTCGACGCCGTGTTCGACAAGTCAGCCGGCGCGGCCGTCGGTGAACCCGTTCGCGCCGCGCTGGGCGTCCGGTTCGACGACCTGAAGGGGGACGCGGTCGACGCGGACGTTGTCGAGGGGCGGACGACGCGCTTCGCGAAGCTTGTTCCCTACAAGAAAGACCTGGACCGGACTGGCGGCCTGCCGCCGGAAGCAACCATGCGTCTGTCGGCCGGTTCGGTCTATCCGCTGATCGTGCCCGAGGGCCACATCGGCCGCTCGAGAACCGCCCCGATGTACGGGTACCAGGGCCTGTATATGTCGATTGCCGAGTGCAGGGCGGGCGACGACGGCCCACCGCCGCACGCCCACTCGGACACGCAGGAGTCTTTCTATGTCCTCGACGGGACGTTCGACATCTGTACCGGACTGGAGAACGAGAGCAGCGTGTGCGCGCGACCGAACGACCTGTTCGCGACGCCGAACAAGGTAATGCGCACCTTTAAAAACACGTGCGGCAAGCCCGCGCGCCTGCTGGTGATCATCCAGGGGCCCGACCGCATGCAGGACACCGTGTCCTTCTCGAAGGTCATTGGCGAGGAGTTCAAGGCGCGCTTCGGCGACGAAATCATCGCCAAATACGCTGATATCCGGATGACTTTCGACGCCGAAGAGCGTCTGGCCGTCTGAGCTTTACCGAGATCGGAGACAAGCAATGCGTCCAGACGTTCTCTTGATGGCCTCGGCCATCGTCGCTTCGGCCTGGGCACCTGGCCATGCCGTCGCCCAAGGCTACCCCGACAAGCCGATCAGGCTGATCGTGCCGGCGGCGGCGGGCGGAAGTACTGACCAAGGCGCCCGGGTCATCGCCAGCCTGTTGAGCGCCGACCTGGGCAAGACAGTCATCGTTGATAACAAGGGCGGAGGCGGTGGCCGCATCGGCGCTGCTGAAGCGGCGCGCGCCACGCCTGACGGGTACACGCTGATCTACGCCAATTCGATAACCCACGCGCTGCTGCCCGCGACAAGCAAGTCGCTCCAGTACGACGCGATCAAGGACTTCGTGCCGATAGGTGGCGTTTTCTGGTACTCCACCGTGATCGTTTGCAATCCCGGCGAACCGTTCAACGATGTGCCGGGGTTCGTCGCCTACGCGAAAAAGAACCCCGGCAAGCTGTCGATCGCAACTGCCGGCCCCGGCAGCGGTAACCATTTCAGCAGTGCATTGTTGGCATCCATGTCCGGCGTGGAAGTCACGCACGTTCCTTATAAAGGCAACGCACCCGCGACGCAGGACGTGATCGGAGGTACGGCTGATTGCACTCACATTGGCGAGGCCAAGCCTTACATCGACGGCGGCCGATTGAAGGCCATCGGAACCACCGGCAAGCTGCGAGACCCGCGCTTTCCGAACTTGAAGACTGTTGAAGAGCAGGGCTTCAAAGGCTACGACATCACATGGTGGCAGGCTGTCTACGCACCGGCGGGTACGCCACCTGGGATCGTCGCCCAGCTTTCGGCCGCGGTGCGCAAGGCGACGGAGGACCCTTCGGTCAAGGCCACGATGTTCAATGCCGGTTTCGTCCCCGCATTCGTGCCGCCGGCCGACCTGCTCGAGCGCATGAAGACAGACATGGTCAAGTTCCGCAAGATCGCCACGGACGCCAAGTTAGACCTCGAATGAGCCAGACGGCGGAATGGGAAAGCAGCGGCGCCAATCGGTGACGGCGTACTCCGCGTAGCCCGCGTAGCCCGCGTAGCCCGCGTAGCCCCCGATGCGGGAGCACAGCACCCTGTCTTCGACGCCATCGCCAACGACCTCATGTCCGAGGTCGACCACGCCGCCGGACCACTCGAGACCGAGAACGCTGCCCGGACCTCCGACGCTGCCACGTGCCCGACCGGCCACCAGAGCCAGATCTGCACGGTTGAGCGAGCTCGCTCGCACTCGGACCAGGAGCTCGGTGTCCTTAGGCCGCGGCTGCGGAATGTCGGCCCTGACGGGTCCGTGGTCGCTTCGAATGGCTGCTTTCATGACATTCGGATCCGCGGTCAGCGCATGTAGGCGCCGCCATTGACATCGAGCGTCGCGGCGGTCATGTAAGACGACAAGTCGGAGGCGAGGAACAGGCAGGCGCCGGCGATCTCCTCCGCGTGACCGGCCCGACGCAGTGGCCATTCGCTGCCGCGCGCGTGCTTCGACTCGTCCGACGCGCCGCTGCGTGAGAAATCGGTGACGATCAAGCCCGGGGCGACCGCGTTGGCGCGGATGCCCTCGGCTCCAAGCTCGCGTGCCAACGCTCTTGTGAGCCCCAGGACGCCGGCCTTCGCCGCACAGTAATGGGCGCCGCCGAAGATGCCGCCACCCTGCTGCGCCGACATCGACGCGATGAACACGATGCTTCCGGACCGTTGTGCGCGCATCGTTGGCAGCACGGATTGCGAGAGCTGCAGCGACCCGCGCAGCACGACATCCGTGACGAGCTCATAGTCGTCGCCGCTGATCTCCGAAACACTGCGCCGTTGCGTCAAGCCGGCGTTGTTGACCAGGATGTCGATTCGCCCGCCGGCCGCCGACCATTCGAGCACACGGCCGATAGCAGCATCGCAGGCTGCCGCGCTTCGCACGTCGCAGGCGACGCCCATGGCGACAGAGCCGTTCTTGCTCAGATCGGCTGCTGCCGCCTCAACCTCCTCGCGGTCGAGGTCGAGCAGCGCGACCCGCGCGCCGTGGGCGAGGAAGAGCCGGGCCGTCGCCTTTCCGATGCCACGAGACCGGCCGGCACCCGATATGACGGCGACGCGGCCCTCGAGCAACCGACCAGTGACGACCCGCGCCGTTCCGGCAGAACTGGTGCCGATCACTCGAGCTTCAGGTTGGCGTCCTGCGCCACCTTGCGCCAGACCTGGATGTCACGAGCGTTGATCGCCGCCTGTTGCGGACCCGGGACGAAATCGGCCGTGATGCCGAGGCCGAGGAGCCGGGTCACAACCTCTTTTTCCTTGAGTGAGTCCTGCAGCGCAGCGGATATCTTGTCGGCGATCGGCTTCGGCAAATTCGCCGGTGCATACATGACCCAGGACAGGGTCTGGTCGAAGTCGATGCCTTGCTCCTTGTAGCTCGCGACGTTCGGGAGGCTCGGCGAGCGCTGCGTGCAGACTGCGAGCGCCTTGAGCTTGCCCTCCTTGACAAACGGTGTGCCGGTGGCCATGTCAACCATGCCCACCTGGATGTGGCCCCCCAGCATGTCTCCGGTGAGCTTGGTCACCCCGTTGAAGGGAATGTGCTCGAGCTTGGCTCCCGTCTTCAGGGCCAGCACCTCACCGCAGAAATGTCCGGTGGAGCCGAGACCCCAACTTCCGTATTGCTGGTTGCCTTTTGTCTTCGCAAGGGCGATGAACTCTTTCAGGTTGTTGGCCGGGAAGTCGTTCGTCGCGACCATAAGAATTGCCGAAGTACCGATCCGGCCGATGGTCGTGAAGTCCTTGACCGGGTCATAGGTCAGCTTCGAATAGATGGACGGGGCAAGGACGTGCGTTGTCATGCCACCGACGGAGATCGTGTAGCCGTCCGCAGGCGCGGTGGCGACCGCATGTGTGCCGATGGTGCCGGCCGCGCCAGTCCGGTTGTCGACGATGATGGTCTGATTGAGACGCTTGCCCATCTGCTCCGCGAGCAGCCGGCCGAGGATGTCGCCGCCGCCACCAGCGGCGAACGGAAGGATCATGCGGATCGGGCGGGTTGGATAGTCGGTCGTCGCTTGCGCCGACGCTTGAGTGGCGACGAGGAGCGTCAACGCGGCGGTCGCCATGAAGCGGATGAACTTGGTCATGTGCTGTCTCCTGGAGCTCGAAGGTCAAAGCGAGACGCCGCCATCGACCACCAGTTCAATGCCGGTGACGTAGGACGACTCGTCGGAAGCGAGGTACAGCGCCGCATTGGCGATGTCCCACGGCGAACCCTGACGCCCCATCGGGCAGCGGGCATTGCGCATCGATCGGCCAACGACAGCCGATGCGGCATCAAGGAACAGCCGGTCTGCGTGGGGCGTGTCGATCAGGCCCGCGACGATCGCGTTGCATCGGACGTTGTGGGCCGCGTACTGACGTGCGATGACGCGCGTCATGTGGTTGAGGGCGGCCTTGGACGTGCTGTACGACAGGAACTGCGTCGGACTCCACTTCCGGGCGGCGATCGACGACGTGAAGAGGATGGCGCCGCCGCCCTGCTCGATCATGTTTGGCATCGCTGCGCGTGCGGCGAGCATGGCGCCGCGCAAATTCACGTCGTGCACGTGGCCCCAGAGCGCCTCGTCGAGCTCGAGGAGGTCTCCATGGGCTTCGATCCCGACGTTGTAATGGAGGATGTCGATACGCCCGTAAGCGGCCAGGCAGGCGGCGACCATCGCTCGAATCTGATCGCCGCTCTCGACATCCCCGACATTCACTTGAGCCGTGCCACCCGAAGCAGCGATGCGCGCCACCGTCTCCGCGGCGGCTGTGCCGTCACGGTCGGCACACAGCACGAACGCGTCTTCCCGTGCAAAGGTGATGGCGCAGGCGGCCCCGTTACTCAGGCCCTCCCGCGTGGTCCCGGCGCCAATGACGAGCGCCACCTTGCCGGCCAGGCGCCGATCAGGCACGGGGCACCTTCGCTTTTCGGTCAGCGCCGGCCTCGTGTGGCGTCAAGGCCCGACCGACCGGACCGCATGATTCGCGCAGCACCAGTTGCATGCCTAGGACGACCCGTTCGGCTTCAATCGTGTCGCGCTGCTGCTTGGCGGTCAGCCGCTTGAGCAAAAGTTCCGACACGAGCGAGCCGACCGCCTCGAAGTCCCAGGTCAATGAGGTAATCGCTGGCGAGAACAGCTGCGACAGCTCGCTGTCACCGACGCTGAGGATGCTGATGTCCTCCGGCACCGTCAGACCGGAATGGCGGACGCCGTGCAGCACGCCGGCGAGGGTGCGCGCTCCCATGCAGAAGAACGCGGTCGGCGGTCTGCTCGAAGAGAGGAGCGCGAGGGCGTCGCTAAACGCGAAGTCAGGCGAGCTCGGCTCGGCTCGGATGAAGGTCGCGTCCGGCTTTAGACCGCGCTCGACGTAGGCATCGCCGAAGGCGGCAATGCGTTCGCGCCCGGGGCGCCGGGCCGCGCCGGAGGAGAGGAGTGCGATGCGCCGATGGCCGAGGTCAAGCAGGTAACGGGTCGCCTGCAATGCGCCGGTGTAGAAATCGGCCTGGACGCCGCTGTCGAACGGCGTCAGATCCCGATCGATCGCGACCGCCGGCATGCCCTGCGTGCGCAGCGTGTGGAGTACCTCCGGCTGCTCCGCGCCACAGGGTCCGAGGATGACGCCGTCGACACTACGACGCCGGAAGAGGTCGAGCATCGTCCGCTCGCGCTTCGCATCGTCGTGCGTGTTGGCGACCAGAAGCGCATAGCCGTCGGCCTGCAGGCGTGCCTCGATCGCGTTGACGATGCGGGCCGTGTACGGGTGCGACAGGTCTGCAACCAGCAGGCCCACGACGCCCGTCGTCTTGGTTCGGAGGCTCTGAGCGGCCGCGTCCGGCGCATAGCCGAGCGAGGCCGCGGCTGCTTCGACGGCCTTGATCGCCGCCTCGCTGACGCGGCCGGCGCGATTGAGCGCGCGCGACACGGTGCCGATCGACACACCGGCCCGTTCCGCGACATCACGGATCGTGGGCTTCCCCTTTGGCGCGGACTGCCGGTCGGCCATGAAGTCGGTTTCCTACGCCTGTCCAGGCACCGTCGCGGGTTCTATTCCCGCCGGGAAACGGCGGGCTCCATCCTCGAGCGGGACGGCCATGCTGTTGAGGAAGAACGCCGCCATGTGATAGAAGCTCGACGCCATTACGAGCTCGACGATCTGCTCGTGCGGCCAGAGCGCATCTAGCTGCGTCCACGTCTCGGCACTGATGGTCGAATGCTCATGAAGCTCGTCGACCATGTGCACGATCAGGCGCTCACGATCCGTCCAGCGCGGATCGCTCATCGAGCCCAGGGTGAGATCCTCGATCTGCCGCTCGTCCAGCCCACAACGCTCGGCATAGATGCTGACGTGCATGCCCCATTCGTACTCCGACCGGGTCAGCGCGCCGGTCCGGATGATGGCGATCTCACGCTCCCGCTCGTCGACAGTCCCCTGGAACAGCACGACGTGCGCCATCTTTTGAAAAGCAACGAAGAGCTTGGGCGCGTTGGCGAGTGCCAGACGCAGATGTCCAGGCGAAAGCCCCGCCTTGAACGCGCTGTTGGCAATCGTCGCCTCGACCTCGGCCTCGTACGGCGGCATCCGCAAGGGCAGGCGACTGGGGTCTCCCGTGGAAATAATGGACACAGTGCGTAAAGCTTTTTACAATTCACGCAGTGTTCCACTATTCGCTGGCACCGTGATGCGGAAAACCCTGAGGTCTTGAAATGAGTATCTTTTTCGGTTCAGCGAGACAGGTCGGATACGTCGTGCGCGACATCGAGCTCGCGATGCGTCACTGGAGCTCGGCTCTCGGCGTCGGCCCGTGGTTTTATCGGGAGGACGTCGGCTCCTCCGAATTCCGCTACTACGGGAAGGCGTCGGCACTCCCCAAGCTCTCGATCGCGCTTGCCAATTCCGGAAGCCTGCAGATCGAGCTCATTCAGCAACGCGACGACGCGCCCACGCTGTACCGTGATTCGCTGGCGCGCGGGGGCGAGTGCGCGCAGCACATCGCCTACTGGACTGACGACCACTTCGACGAGCTCCACGCGCGTCTCACGGGATCGGGGTACGTCGAGGGCCACGGCGGTCGGATGGGGACACGCGGCCGATTCGCCTACTTCGTTCACGCGGAACTGCCGAGCGGAATGATCGAACTGTCGGAGACGACCGGCGGCAAGGGTGAGTACTTTCAGCGGATCGCGCGTGCCGCCGAAGGCTGGGACGGTTCCGATCCAATCCGACATCAGCAGGAAGCACGATGACCAGAACTGGGCTCATCACCGGCGTGTCGTCCGGGCTTGGTCGGCTCCTAGAGCCGCTCCGCTAGCCAGCCCGCCACCTGCACCGGCAAGTCGCCGAGGTGGCCGGGCCAGGCGCCGCCGGCGAAGCCGACGTGGCCGCCGTGCTCGGGCTGCCAGAGCGTGACGTGGCCGCCGACCTGGCCGGCGCGCGGCAAGGCCGTGGCCGGCAGGAAGGGGTCGTTCTTCGCGTTCAGCACCAGCGCCGGAATCGCGACGCGGCCGAGATGCGGCCCGGCCGAGGCGCGCGCGTAGTAGTCGTCGGCACCGGCGAAGCCGTGCAGCGGGCCGGTGAAGATCTCGTCGAACTCGCGCAGATCAGCCGCGGCGCTCATGCGGGCAGCGTCGAAGAGGCCGGGATAGTGGCCGAGCTTGGCGAACGCCTTTCGCTTCATCGTGCGCATGAACATCCGCGTGTAGACCTGGCGGCCGAAGCCGCCGCTGATGGCGTCGGCACCGGCAGCGAGATCGAGCGGCGCCGAGATGGCGGCGAGGGCCCGCAGCGCCAGCGCCGCCCCGCCGCCCGCCTCCTCGGCAAAGCGCAGCAGGGCGTTGCCGCCGAGCGAGACGCCGACCGCGACGACCGGGCCATCGTGGAGGGTGCGAAAGCGGCCGAGCATCCAGCCGATTTCCTCGTGGTCGCCCGAGTGATAGGCGCGTGGCGCGAGGTTGATTTCGCCCGAGCAGCCGCGAAAGTGCGGGCAGGCGAATCGCCAGCCGCGCGTCACCGCATCGGCGGCGAAAGCTTCCGAGTAGTGGCTGGCCGACGAGCCCTCGAGGCCGTGGAAAAGAACGAGCAGCGGCGCGGCGCGGTCGCTGCCCTGCCAGTCGACGTCGACGAAATCGCCGTCGGGCGTGGCCCAGCGCTCGCGCTCGAAGCGCGGCGCCGCGCTTTCGTAGCGGCGGCTGAAGAACACCGGCCAGATCGTCTGCGCATGGCCGCCCGGCAGCCAGCGCGGGGCGCGGTAGTCGTTCATCGGCTGGATCCGCGCCCGCCGGGCCGGCCCGCGGGCGCTGACACCCCCGCGGGCGGCAGTGAAGGAAGTGAGCGAAGGAGCGTCATCCGTTCAATGCAAGGTCGTTGCCATTTCGGCGATCTCCTGCACCTCGCTCGCGCTGCCCGGGCTGGCGTGATGCGCGACCAGCCGCCAGCCCTGGGCCGACTTCAGGTAGACGTTGGTGGCGACCACCCACGCGAACTGCTCGCCGCCTTGGCTGCCGACGCGGATGCGTTCGACGACGCTGTGCACCGCGCTCGAATGCGACTCCAGCCGGCGCACGCGGTGCGGTTCGACGGCGATGCTGCCGTTGGCGAACATCGCCTCGAAGGCGGTGCGGATCGCGGCCGCGCCGACCAGCCGCGTGCCGCCCGGATGCACGCACGAGATCTCGTCGTCGTCGGACCACACCGACATCAGCCGCTCGATGTCGCCGCCCTGCATGGCGGCGTAGAACTCGAGCTCGATCTCATCGGGCGAGACGGGTGTGGGGGCGGGCGGCTTGGTGCGGGCCATGCGTGCTCTTCGGTTAACCTTCCGGGCGCTGGAATTGTAGGAAGGCCGGCGCGCTTATCCATGGTCAGAAACCTCAGCGAGTGGTCCGAGCGCAGCCTCGATCTTTCACGCCTCCTGGCACGCGCCGGCCTCGGTGATCGTGCGGCATTCGCCACGCTCTACGAGCGGACCAGCTCGCATCTGCTCGCCGTGGTACTGCGTATCAACCGCGACAGAGCCCAGGCCGAGGACATCCTGCAGGAGGTCTACGTCAACGTCTGGCGGGCGGCGAACAGCTTCGACGCGGCGCAGAGCCAGCCTCTCACCTGGCTGACAAGCATCGCTCGCAACCGCGCCATCGACAGCCTGCGTCGCGCGTCGACGCAACCGAAATTCCGCACCGTCGGGCTCACTGCCGACGGCAGCGAGCGAGAGGAAGAAAGCATGTACGACACCCTGGCCGACGATGCTCCGGGCCCGCTCGATCTGCTGAGCCGGGCCAGCGACGCGCGCTCGCTCGCGGCCTGCATGGAGCAGCTGTCGGCGCTGCAGCGGCAAAGCGTCGCCCTCGCCTTCTTCCAGGGCCTGAGCCACGTCGAGGTCGCCAAGCAGTTGCGCCAGCCGCTCGGCACCGTGAAGTCCTGGGTGCGGCGCGCCCTGATGACGCTGAAGGGCTGCCTGCAGGGCGCCGTGCAGCGCGACGCCGTTTCGGGCGAACAGCGCCCCGACAACCGCTGACACCGCGCCTGCCATGGACTACGGCCGCTCCGATCTCGCCGACGCGCTCGCGGCCGACTACTGCGTCGGCACGTTGCGTGGCGGCGCGCGGCGGCGCTTCGAGGCTTTGCTGCCTGCGCACCCGGCCTTGCGCGAAGCGGTGCGGGCCTGGTACGAGCGGCTGCTGCCGCTCACAGCTTCGCTGCCGCCTGTCGAACCCTCGGGTGAAGTCTGGCGGCGCATTTCGGAACGCATCGGTGCCGGCAACGGCTCGCGTCCGGTCGCCGAGGGCGCCTGGCGGCGACTGTCGTTCTGGCGCGGGCTGACCGCGTTTGCCAGCGTTGCCGCGATCGGCTTCGCTGCGCTCCTGGCGAGCCCGCGGGTGCTGCCGCCACCGGTCGTCGTCGTGCTCGCGGCGACCGATGCGGCAGCCGGCACCGTCCAGGGCGGCAGCATCGTCGCCAGCATCAGCGGCGACGGCGCCAGTCTCGTCACGCGCGCCATCACGCCGGTCGCGCTGCGCGGCGACCGTTCGCTCGAACTCTGGGCCGTGCCGACGCAGGGCCTGCCACGATCACTCGGCGTGCTGCCGGGCGGCAGCGGCACGGTGGCGCTGCGTGCCAAGGTACTCGCAGGTGCCGACACCCTGGCGGTGACGCTCGAGCAGGCCGGCGGCTCGCCCGACGGCAAGCCCAAGGGCCCGATCGTCTACGCCGGCAAGTTCAAGCTCTGATCCGCTGAAGCTTCGCGCAGCGCTGCCTCGACGCGCTCCGGTGCGACGCCTGCGAGGCAGCCGTAGTGGCCGAAGCGGCAGGTGCGTTCGAAGCACGGCATGCAGTCGAGGGCGAGCTCGTCCTTCAGCCAGAGCACGCGAGCGCGGTCGTTGAGCGGCGGCGTGTGCAGCGGGCTCGTCGAGCCGAACACCGCGACCTGCGGCAACGCGAACGCAGCGGCGACGTGCATGAGGCCGGAGTCGTTGCTGGCAAGGCCGCGCGACGCTGCGAGCAGCGCGATCGCGTCGAGCAGCGTCGTGGCGCCGGCGAGAACGCGGCAGGCTCCCGGCGCGAGAGCCGCGATCTCGTCGCACAACACCTTTTCTGCAGCGGAGCCGAGCAGCGCGACGACGGCACCATCGGCGCCGTGCAGCGAGCGCGCGAGCATCGCGTAGTGGCGGGCCGGCCAGCGTTTCGCCGGCCCGTATTCGGCGCCGGGGGCGAACGCCCAGTACGAGCCGTGCACGAGGGCCGCGGCCGCGAGCGCGGCGTCGATGACGGCGTCGTCGAGACGAAGCCGGGGGCGCGCGGCCGCGTCGAACGCCGCACCGGCGAGGGCGCTGTAGTACGCCACCATCGGCGGCCGCCCGACCGGGTTCGGCAACCGCCGGTTTAGCAACCACGGCCGGCCCTCGCCCTGGTAGCCAACGCGCAGCGGCACCCGCGCCAGCCACGGCACGAGGGCCGACTTGATCGAGTTCGGCAACACATAGGCGGCGTCGAAGCGGCCGCGCAGCGACGCCGCCACGCGCTTGCGCGCCGCCCAGTCAAGCCGGCCATGCGCGAACGGCAGCTCGACGACCTCGGCGATATCGGGCATCGCCCGCAGCACCGGCGCCACCCAAGGAAATGCCGCCACCGTGAGCCGCAGGCCGCGCGCCGCGAGTGCTGCGAGCAGTGGCTCGGCCATCACCGCGTCGCCGATCCACTGCGGCGCGACGACGAGAGTGCGGCCTGTCAGTGCGACGAGCCGACCTTCTCGCCGGCCTTCAGGCGGTACTCGGTGCCGCAGTACGGGCACTTGCCCAAGCCGGTGGAAGCGACGTCGATGAAGACGCGCGGGTGGTTGCTCCAGAGCGGCATCAGCGGGTTCGGGCAGAACACCACGCCGGGCCCCTGCAGCTCGGTGGCGAGCAGCTCGACGACTGCGCTCTTCGCATTTCCGGTGGCCATGTCACCCCTTCCTTGTCAGACCTTCGTCAGCCACTCGGCGTACTTCGGATTGCGGCCGTTGACGATGTCGAAGAAGGCCGTCTGGATCTTCTCGGTGATCGGGCCGCGCGAGCCGGCGCCGAGCTCGATGCGGTCGAGCTCGCGGATCGGCGTCACCTCGGCGGCGGTGCCCGTGAAGAAAGCCTCGTCGCAGATGTAGACCTCGTCGAGGGTAATGCGCTTCTCGACCAGCTTCAGGCCGAGGTCGGCGCAGATCGCGGCGATGGTGTGACGGGTGATGCCGTCGAGCGCGCCGGCCGAGAGGTCCGGCGTGTAGACCACGTCCTTCTTGATGATGAACAGGTTCTCGCCGGCCCCTTCGCTGACGAAGCCGCTGGCGTCGAGCAGAAGCGCTTCGTCGTAACCGTCGTCGGTGGCTTCCATGTTGGCGAGAATCGAGTTGGTGTAGTTCGACACCGCCTTCGCCTGCGTCATCGTGATGTTGACGTGATGCCTCGTGTAGCTCGAGGTCTTGACGCGGATGCCGCGGCGCATGCCCTCCTCGCCGAGGTAGGCGCCCCACGGCCAGGCCGCCACCATCACGTGGACGGTGTTGCCCTTGGGCGAGACGCCGAGCTTCTCGGAGCCGAACCACGTCAGCGGCCGCAGGTAGCAGGACTCGAGCTTGTTCTCGCGCACCACCGCGCACTGCGCGTCGGCGATCTCGGCGAACGAGAACGGGATCTTCATGCGCAGGATCTTGGCGCTGTTGAAGAGCCGCTGGGTGTGCTCCTCGAGCCGGAAGATCGCCGTGCCGTTCACCGTGTTGTAGGCGCGCACGCCCTCGAAGGCGCCGCAGCCGTAGTGCAGGGTGTGCGTGAGGACGTGGATCTTGGCGTCGCGCCAGTCGACCATCGTGCCGTCCATCCAAATCTTTCCGTCGCGGTCGGCCATCGACATGGGGCGCTCCATCGGGGTAGGGGACCGGCGATTTTAGGTCGTCGCCTCGTCGGGCCGCCGCAGCTGCCAGCGGGCCAGCCGGCCACGCTCGAAATGCAGTGTCGCGACGTTGCCGCCGTCGTCGCTCCAGGTCCAGTCGTCGCCGCCTTCGCCAAGCTTGCGACCGAGGCTCTTCGTCGTCGACACGACCTGCAGCATCGTCATGCCGTTGCGGAGCGAGGCGTAGAACATGACGGCGCTCGGCACCTGGGCCACAGGTGAAGCGCCGGCGTTCTTCATGACCCGGACCGCGCGGTTGAACGTGAGCAGCAGCCAGAACACGATCGCGGTCGCCGCAAAGGCGAGGCCGGGCAGCCCGTAGCCACGCCAGGTCGCGAACGCGAACACCGCCGCCAGCAGCCAGCCGAGGCGCGGACTCAAGCGGGCCTCACAACGTGCGGACGAGGTCGATCGCTTCCTCGATGCGCTCGACGGCGTGGATCGTCAGACCCTCGAAGGCCTTGGCAGCGGCGCCCTTCGGGGCGTTCGCCTTCGGCACGACAGCGACCGAGAAGCCGAGCTTGGCCGCTTCGCGCAAGCGCTCCTGGCCGCGCGGCGCCGGTCGCACCTCGCCCGCGAGGCCAACCTCGCCGAAAGCGATGAAGCCGCGCGGCAGCGCCTTGCCGCGCAGGCTGCTCTGGATCGCGAGCATGACGGCGAGGTCGGCCGCCGGCTCGCTGATGCGAACGCCGCCGACAGCGTTGACGAAGACGTCCTGATCGAGCGCGCCGATGCCGGCATGGCGATGCAGCACCGCGAGCATCATCGCCAGCCGGTCGCGGTCAAGCCCGACCGACAGGCGCCGCGGGCTCGGGCCGCCGGAATCGACCAGCGCCTGCACCTCGACGAGCATTGGCCGCGTGCCTTCGAGGGTGACGAGCACGCACGAGCCGGCGACCGGATCGCCATGCGTCGACAGGAAGATCGCGCTCGGGTTGCTGACGCCCTTCAGGCCCTTCTCCGTCATCGCGAAGACGCCGATCTCGCCGGCGGCGCCGAACCGGTTCTTGACGGCACGCACGAGCCGGAAGCTCGAGTGCGTGTCGCCCTCGAAATAGAGCACGGTGTCGACGATGTGTTCCATCACCCGCGGCCCGGCGAGCGCACCGTCTTTCGTGACGTGGCCGACCAGGATGATCGTGATGCCGGTCGCCTTGGCCAGCCGCGTGAGCTGGGCGGCGCACTCACGGACCTGAGCCACGGAGCCGGGCGCCGAGGTCAGTGCCTCGCTGTAGACGGTCTGGATCGAGTCGATCACCGCGACGGCCGGCTGCTCGGCGGCGAGCGTCGCCATGACCCTCTCGAGCTGGATCTCGGCCAGCACGCGAACGGTGCTTTTCCCCAGGCCCAGGCGGCGCGAGCGCAGGGCGATCTGAGCGCCGCTTTCCTCGCCGGTGACGTAGAGGGTCTTCACGTTGCGCGAGAGCGCGTCGAGCGCCTGCAGCAGCAACGTCGACTTGCCGATGCCGGGATCGCCGCCGATCAGGATCACGCCGCCGGCAACGAAGCCGCCGCCGAGGGCGCGGTCGAGCTCGTCGATGCCGGTCGGCTGGCGATCGGCGTCGCTGGCCTCGATCTCGGCCAGCGTGCCGACGGCCTCACCCGGCAACAAGCCGCGCGCCGAGGCGGTGTAGCGCGGCTTGCTCGCGCTCTCGGCCACCGACTCGACCAAGGTGTTCCAGGCCTGGCACTGCGGGCACTGGCCCAGCCATTTGGCGCTGGTGCCGCCGCATTCGCCGCAGACATAGATCGACTTCTCTTTCGCCATGACGCGATTGTCGACGCCCTCATGATCCCTTCCTGTCGTCAGCTCGCCGTGAAGTTGCCGTGGAAGCCGAGCGGCAGCCAGTACGGCAGCGTCGCCTGCGCGATCGGGCCGTCGGCCACGTGCCGCGCATCGATGACGTTGACGCGCGTCACCTTCCTGCGGGCATCGAAGGTCGTGCCAACCAGCCACGCATCGCGCTCGCCGGTCGCGCCCGGCTTCGGCACGACGATGTGCTCTTCCACGACCGTGCTCTCGCCGTAGTCGAATCGATCGACATTGCCGCTTTGCAGGTCGCGCACCTGCAGACCGTGGAAGAGGGCGCCGTCGCGACCGGGGTAGCGCTTCCAGTTCGAGACGGCGACGATGAAGCGCGCCGGTGCGCCGATGCGCCGCGGGTCGATGCGCGGGAACTCGACGATGCCAGGCATCGCCTCGACCGTGGCGCGGCCGCTCTTCATGTCGAGCACTGCCGATTGCAGCGACGAGCCGGTCTCGCCGAGCACGTGGCCGGCGACAAGGGCGACGGCGCCGTGGATTAGGAACTCGTCGTTGTCGGCGCCGACGAAGGTGAAAGCGATGTTGCCGTCGGGCCGCTCATAGGCATTGCCGACGTGGAACAGCATCTGCGCCGGCAGCTCGAAGATGCGGCGCTGCGAGATGTCGTCTTTCCTCATCACCAGGATGCGCAGCGGCTCGTTCTTCTCGAACACGAAAGCCTGCTCCGGCGTGGCGCCGCGGGCGATGGCGCCGTAATTCATCTTCACCGGCGGCAGCGGCAGCACGATGTACTGCGCCGTCATTGCGGTGTCGTGGGCCATGCCGTTCGGGTACGGGCTGATGCCGGTCTGCACGCGCGCGAGCCGGCCGGCCGCATCGACGTGCCAGACGACGAGCTTGTCGGCGAAGGTGCCAATGTTCCAGAGGTTGCCTCCAGCGTCGAGCTTGGGGTGGGCCGAGAAGGGGATCTGCTCGAAGCCTTCCTGCCACGTCACCGGGCCGATCGTCGACAGGTCTTTCGGGTCGAGCGCGTAGGCCGAGCCGCCTTCCCACAGCGCCAGCAGGCGACCGGCGTGCTCGATGGCGTTGGTGTTGGCAGCGTTCATCGAGTCCGGCCCATGGGTCGGCGCGTCGCTGCTGAAGCCGGTGCCGAAGGCGGGGTAGAGGAACCTGCCGGCGGCGCGCTCATCGACGATCTTCTGCGTGCGCACCAGGCGGCCGACGTGCGACACGCCGCGGCCGGAGAAGGTGAACTGCTGGACCATGCCGTCGCCATCGAACCAGTGGTGGTAGCGCTCGCCGGCGCGCTCGAAGATGGCCGGGCCGTTGCGATAGAAGCGGCCGCGCAGCCCGGCCGGCCAGCGGCCGGTGACAGCGAGCGATTCGCAGCGCAGGTCGCCCTCGGTGGCGCCGGCATCGCTGACGCCCTTGAACGGCGCCAGCCACGGCTTGCCGGCAACGGCGGCATCGAAGGCGACGCCGTCGCTCGCGGCGGCCGCGGCGCCCCGGCTCGAGGCGCCACTGGCAGCGGCGAGACCGAGGAGGCCGATGCCGCGAACGAGCTCGCGGCGCTGCAGGAAAAAGTTCGTGGTCATGGCGTTTCCTCGTTGCGCAGGTTCACTTCGAGAGCTTGACGACGATGGTCGTGCCGTTGAGCGGCACGACGGTCGTCTCCCAGGTCGGCGCCGCCATCGCAGCCGGCTTGCCCGACGCGCCCCACGGCTCGCTCGGGATGCCGAAGGCATTGGCGTCGAGTTTGCCGTTGCCGTTGAGATCCTGGAACAGCGTCAACGCGATCGACGTGCCGGCCAGGCCGCAAAGCGGGAAGGTCATCGTCGCTGCGCCGGCCTTCATCTGCGTCGCGACGACCGGCGACTTGTTGAAGCTCGCGGCATCGGCGAACGCCGCGATCATGAGCACGCCTTGCTCGGGGCGCACGTTCTGCACCTCGACGGTGGCGCAGTTTGGCGGCGGCGTCTGTGCCTGTGCCGGCGCCGGCACGATGGCCGACAGCGTGGAGAGGGCGACGATGGCGGCGGTCGGGAGGGAGCGGAACTTCATGATGGACTTGAGACGAGTGGGGGTGGCTGCACTCTAGGCAGCGCCGTCGCCCTGGCCCAGGGGCAGGCGACGGACCGCGCGCTCGCGTCGCCAAACGCCGCCCCCGCGCCGCGAGGGGCGTGCGGCGTTGCCGCCTCAAGTGCCGTCGGGCACCTTGCCACGGCCCGCCTTGACCTGCGAGCGCTGGCTCTTGCCCTCGAGGCGGCGCTCCTTCGATGCCCGGGTCGGCCGCGTCGGCCGGCGCACGACCGGCACTTCGGCAGCCGCGGCGACGAGTGCGTTGAGGCGCGCGAAGGCGTCGCGCCGGTTCAGGTCCTGGCTGCGATGGCGCTGCGCCTTGATGACGAGGACACCGTCTTCGCTGAGCCGCCGGTCGGCGCGCGCCAGCAGCCGCGCCTTCACCGCCTCCGGCAGCGACGAAGCTGCAATGTCGAAGCGCAGATGGATCGCGCTCGAGACCTTGTTGACGTTCTGGCCGCCCGCGCCCTGCGCCCGCACGGCCGTGATCTCGACCTCGGCTTCGTCGACGACCGGCGGCGCCATCACCGGAACAGGTCGGCGATCGCGGCGCCGCCCGGGTTGATCTGCATCACGAGCCAGCTGGCGCCGGCGCTGGCGACCACGATCACGATGCCGGCCCGCCAGGTCCGGCCGACGATGCTCAAAAAGGCCGCCTCGTGCGCCTGGGGGCGGATGACGCGGCGGGCGATGTAGGCACCGAGCACGAACTGTACGGCGACCTCGTGCAGCAGCGGCCAGCGCGTCGCCACGCCGATGCCGACGCACCCGAGCGAGAGCAGCCAGGCGTGGCGATGCAGTCGCCGGCGCGTCTGCAGGTCGAGGTCGCGCAGGCCCATGCGGTTCGCTGCGGCCTCAGCCGACTGCCGCGATCGGCACGCGCGGCGCGCGTGCGCACATGAGCTCGTAGCCGACGGTGCCGGCGGCCGCCGCGACCTCGTCGATCGGCAGCACGGCGCCGTTGCCGGCGCGGCCCCACAGCACGACCTCGCTGCCGACCTGCGCCGCCGGCACCGCGCTCAGGTCGACGGTGATCATGTCCATCGAGACGCGGCCGACCGTCCGGCAGCGAACGCCGTCGACGAGGACCGGCGTGCCCAGCGCGTTGCCGCCCGGCGCCAGCCTCGGGTAACCGTCGGCATAGCCGCAGGCGGCGACGCCGATCCGCATCGGCGCCTCGGCGGTGTAGCTGCTGCCGTAGCCGACGCAGGCGCCGGCGGCGAGCTGCTGGACGGCGATGAGGCGGGTGCGCAAGGTCATCGCCGGCTGCAGGCCCCAGTCAGCGGCGCTGTGCTGCGGGTGGTCGGGCGACGAGCCGTAGAGCAGGATCCCTGGCCGTACCCAGGCGGCGCCGCCCTCGGCGAAGCGGGCACCGAAGCGCAAGGTCGCGGCGCTGTTGCAGACCGAGCGCTCGCCAGGCAGGTCGGCGGTGGCGGCCGCGAAGGCGGCGAGTGCCGGCTCGACGGCGTCAGGTCGGATCGCGTCGGCGTCGGCGTCGGCAAGGTGGGTCATGAGCGAGATCTCCGCCACCTGCGGCAAGGCATCGAGTCGCAGCCAGGCCGCACGGAAGGATTCGGGCGCGAAGCCGAGCCGGTTCATGCCGCTGTTGAGCTTCAGGAACACGCGGTGCGGCCGGTCGGTCTTCAGGGCCGCAAGCAGGCCGATCTGCGCCGTGGAATGGACGACATGCCACAGCTTGAGTCGCGAGCAGGTCTCGAGGTCGCGGCCGTCGAAGCAGCCTTCGAGGAGCAGGATCGGGCCGCGCCAGCCGAGCTCTCGCAATCGCGAAGCCTCGGCGATGTCGAGCAGCGCGAAGCCGTCGGCGCCCTGCAGCGCGGGATAGACGTTGGCGATGCCGTGCCCGTACGCGTCGGCCTTGACGACGGCCCAGACGCGAGCGCCGCCGGCGCTTCGCCTCGCCACCGCCAGGTTCGAAGCGACGGCGTCGCGGTGGACGAGCGCTTCGATCGGGCGCGGCATGGCGGAATTCTGCCAGCCGATTGCCGCCCGTCTGATACCACCGAGGCGCGAAAACCCGCGTGCTATAAACCTTGTGCAGGGAGACAGCGCCGGCCGACGAGCCGGCGAGCCGCCGACGCGAAGCGAATGAAAAAAGGCTTCTACACCATCATGGCGGCGCAGTTCTTCAGCTCGCTCGCCGACAACGCATTGCTGGTCGCCGCCATCGAGCTGCTGCGCACCGGCGGCGCGCCGTCGTGGCACGTGCCGGCGCTGACGCCGATGTTCGCTCTCTTCTACGTGCTCCTGGCGCCTCTCGTCGGCGCTTTCGCCGATGCGGTGCCCAAGGGCACGGTGATGCTGATCTCGAACACGATCAAGATCGTCGGCTGCCTGCTGATGCTGTTCGGCGCCAACCCGCTGCTCTCCTACGGCGTCGTCGGCCTCGGCGCCGCGGCTTACTCGCCGGCCAAGTACGGCATCCTCACCGAGCTCTTGCCGAACTCGCAGCTGGTCAAGGCCAACGGCTGGATCGAGGGCCTGACGATCCTGTCGATCATCCTCGGCGTGCTGCTCGGCGGCCAGCTGCTCGGCCACGTCGTCTCCCAGCATCTGCTCGCCTTCGACGTGCCGCTCTTCGACACTGGCATCCGCACAGCGCCGGAAGCGGCGATCGCACTGATCGTGAGCATCTACGTCGTCGCCGCCGGCTTCAACCTGCGCATCCCTCGCACCGAGGCACCGCTGCAGCCGATCGCGCACGGCGTCGTCAGCCTGGTGCGCGATTTCTCGAACTGCAACGCCCGCCTCTGGAACGACAAGCTCGGCCAGATCTCGCTGGCGACGACGACGCTGTTCTGGGGCGTCTCGAGCAACCTGCGCGTGATCGTCTTCGCCTGGGCCGCGGCGGCGCTCGGCTACTCGACGACGCAGGCTTCGTCGCTGGTCGGCGTCGTCGCCGTCGGCACTGCCGTCGGCGCCGTCGCCGCGTCGATGCGAATGCGGCTCGACCAGGCCACGAACGTGATCCCGCTCGGCATCGCCATGGGCGTGCTGGTGATCGGCCTCAACGTCATCACCAACGTCTGGCTGGCGGCGCCGTTTCTCATCCTGCTCGGCGCCGTCGGCGGCTACCTGGTGGTGCCCATGAATGCGCTGCTGCAGCATCGCGGCGCCAACCTGATGGGCGCCGGCCGCTCGATCGCGGTGCAGAACTTCAACGAGCAGGCCTGCATCCTCGGGCTCGGCGCCTTCTACACCGGCATGACGCGCTTCGGCCTGTCGGCCTTCACGACGATCGCCCTGTTCGGCATCCTGGTCGCCGCCACGATGTGGCTGATCCGCCGCTGGCACATCAACAACTGCATTCGCCATCCGGACCAGATCAAGCACCTGCTGTCGATCGCGCGGCTCGACAAGCATTGACCACCGCCGCGGCGCCGCTGCTGCCGGCGAAAGCGAGCGCGCTGCCGGCTCTGGCGCTGGTCGCCAACGCCTTCGTGTGGGGCACCGCGTGGTGGCCGTTCCGCCACCTGCAGGCGGCAGGCCTGCATCCGCTCTGGGCGACTGCGATCATCTTCACGCTGGCCTCCGCCGCGATCGTCGCGGTGCGGCCGCGCGCACTGGCGCAAGTCGCGACGACGCCGACGCTCTGGCTCCTCGTTGTCGCCGCCGGCGTCACCAACGCCGCCTTCAACTGGGCGGTCGTGATCGGCGACGTCGTCCGTGTCGTCCTCCTCTTCTACCTGATGCCGCTCTGGACGGTGCTGCTGGCACGACTCGTACTCGGCGAGCGGCTGACAGCGACAGCGGGGCTGCGCATCGCCCTCGGCGTCGCCGGTGCCGCGGTCGTGCTCTGGCCCGCACCGCCGGCCGGCGGCACCGCGGCAGCGAGCTGGGCCGCGCTGTTGCCGCTGCCACGCTCGCTCGCCGACTGGCTCGGCATCGTCGGCGGCTTCTCGTTCGCGTTCAACAACGTGATGCTGCGGCGCGAGGCCGACCGGCCCGAGGAGGGTCGCGCGCTGGCGATGTTCCTCGGCGGAGGGGTCGTCGCAGCGGCGGTGGCGGCGGCGCTCGGCAGCAACGGCAGCGCGCCCTGGCCGCCGCCGCCGTCGCTCGCCTGGGTGCCGCTGCTGGCCGCGCTCACGATGCTCTTCGTCGCCGGCAACCTGGCGCTGCAGTACGGCGCGGCGCGACTGCCGGCCAACCGCACCGCCGTCGTCATGCTCACCGAGGTGGTGTTTGCATCGACCTCGGCGATCGCGTTCGGCGGCGGCACGATGACGCTGCGGCTCGCTCTCGGCGGTGGCCTCATCGTGTTGGCAGCGATGCTGTCGGCGCTGCAGCCGGCCGCGCCGCCTTGAGCGCGCTGCGGCGCTACCATCGGATTTCGCCTTTTTCGGAGAGCCGCCATGGCCACCGCCGCACCCAGCATCTATGACTTCGAGGCCGCATCGATCGGCGGCCCGCCAGCCTCGCTGGCGGCGCAGCGGGGCAAGGTGCTGCTGATCGTCAACACCGCCAGCCAGTGCGGCTTCACGCCGCAGTTTGCCGGCCTGGAGGCGCTCTGGAAGGCGTACCGCGACCGCGGCCTCGTCGTCATCGGCTTCCCGAGCAACCAGTTCGGCGGCCAGGACCCAGGCACGAACGGCGAGATCGCCTCGTTCTGCGAAACCAACTACGGCGTCAGCTTTCCGATGATGGCCAAGGTCGACGTCAACGGCGACGACGCACATCCGCTCTGGCAGTGGCTCACCGCCGAGGCGCCCGGCATCCTCGGCAGTAAGGCCGTCAAGTGGAACTTCACCAAGTTCCTGGTCGGCAAGGACGGCGGTGTCGTCAAGCGCTATGCGCCGACCGACAAGCCGGAGTCGCTGAAGAAGGACATCGAGACCGCGCTGGCGGCTTGACCCTGGCATGTTCGAACACGTCGAGCCGTTTGCCGGCGACCCGATCCTGAGCCTCAACGAAGACTTCCAGAAGGACCTGCGGCCGGGAAAAATCAACCTCTCGATCGGCATCTACTTCGACGACGCCGGCTGCATCCCAGTGCTCGACTCGGTACGACGCGCCGAGCGCGAGGTCTGCGCCCGCGACGCGCCGAAGCCCTACCTTCCGATCGAAGGCGCCGCGAACTTCCGCACCGAGGTGCAAAGGCTTCTCTTCGGCGCCGACCACGAGGCATTGACGAGCGGCCGCGTCGCCACCATCCAGTCGGTCGGCTCGAGCGGCGGACTCAAGGTCGGCGCCGACTTCATCGCCCGCTGGCTGCCAGGCAGCGGCGTCTGGGTCAGCGATCCGAGCTGGGAGAACCACCGCTCGATGTTCGAGGGCGCCGGCCTGGCGGTGCAGAGCTATCCCTACTACGACGACGACGCCGGCGGACTCGACTTCGCGGCGATGCGGGCCGCGCTCGCCGGCCTGCCGCGAAAGAGCGTCGTCCTCCTCCACGCCTGCTGCCATAACCCGACCGGCGTCGATCTCACGCCCGCGCAGTGGGGCGAGCTCATCCCGCTGCTGGCCGAGCGCGAGCTGGTGCCGTATCTCGACCTCGCCTACCAGGGCTTCGGCGATGGCATCGAGGAAGACGCCTACGCGGTGCGCGTCCTGGCCGCGGCGCGCGGCCAGGACGGCAAGCCGATGCGTTTCTTCGTGGCGAACTCGTTCTCGAAGAGCATGAGCGTCTACGGCGAGCGCTGCGGTGCGCTCAGCGTGGTGTGCTCCGACGCGGCCGAGGCCGTCAACGTGCTCGGCCAGCTCAAGTTCGCGGTGCGCCGCAACTACTCGAGCCCGCCGATCCACGGTGGCCAGATCGTGGCGC
>JAYVNL010000013.1:0-22040 GCA_043758495.1 Rhizobacter sp. | reverse complement strand
ATGACGCCGGCCATGTAGGCGCCTTCGTAGGTGCGGCTGTCGTAGGTGCGCATGTTGGGCGCCTGCTTGTAGCCGGTGGCGTGCTCGAACTTCACGTTGGGCAGGTCGGCGGCGACCTTGAGCATCGGCTCCATGTAGCCGAAGGTGGTGCCGAAGACGAGCGTGTTGCCCTGGCTCACCATGTCGCGGAACACGCGCTCGGCGTCGGCCGCTTCCGGCACCTTCTCGACGAAGCTGGTCACGATCTTGTCGCCGAATTCCTTCTCGAGCGCCTTGCGTGCGTTGTCGTGCGCGAAGGTCCAGCCACCGTCGCCGACCGGGCCGACGTAGGCGAACGCGATCTTCAGCGGTCCGCTCGCCGACGTGGCGACGGCCGAGGCGGCCATCGGCGCCGTCGTCGACGTGGTCGTGGTCGTGGTTCCGGCGGGCGTCGACGTGGTGGTCGTCGTTTCCTGCTTGCTGCATCCCGCCAGCGCGGCGAGCGCGGCAAGCGAGCCCCAGCCGGCAAGTTGGACGAAGGATTGTTTGGAGAGTCGAATCATGGAAGGAAGCTCCTGTGTGGGGCCGGCATGCGGCGCTGATGATTATCCCGGGAAGAAAGGCTTGCCGATCGACGCCGGCATGTTGACGCGGATGAACGACGCGTTGCGCGAGATGAGGACGAGCACGACGATCGTCGCCAGGTAGGGCAGCATGGTCAGGAACTGGCTCGAGACCTGCACGCCCTCGCCTTGAAGCTGAAGCTGCAGCATGGTGACGCCGCCGAACAGGTAGGCGCCGAGCAGCACCCGCGCCGGCCGCCAGGTCGCGAAGGTGGTGAGCGCTAGCGCGATCCAGCCCTTGCCGGCCGTCATGCCCTCGACCCAGAGGTGGGTGTAGATGACCGAGATGTAGGCACCGGCGACGCCGCACAGCGCACCGCCTGCGATCACCGCCGCGAGCCGGATGCGTCGCACGGGGTAGCCGAGTGCATGCGCCGACTCCGGCGATTCCCCGACCGCGCGCAGCACCAGGCCGGCGCGCGAGCGGTAGAGGAACCAGGCGATCGCCCCCGTGGCTGCGATGGCGAGATAGACCATCGGATGCTGGCGGAACAGCGCCGGGCCCACGAACGGCAGGTCGCCGAGCACGGGGATGTGGAAGCTGTGCTGCTCGCCGAGCTTTTCCTGCGTGTAGCGGATGCCCACGAAGGCCGAGAAGCCGGTGCCGAACAGGCTGAGCGCCAGGCCGGTCGCGTACTGGTTGGTGTTGAGCCAGATCACGAGCACGCCGAAGGCCGCCGCCAGCGCGCCGCCAGCCAGCGCGCCGGCGCCGAACGCGAGCCAGTCGTTGCCGGTGTGCACCGCCGTCGCGAAGCCGGCGACGGCGGCGACCAGCATCATCCCCTCGGCACCGAGATTGACGATGCCGGCGCGCTCGTTGATGAGCAGGCCGAGCGCCGCGAATGCCAGCACGGTCCCCGAGTTGAGCGTGGCGGCGACGAGGAGGGCGAACGAGTCCATCAGGTTCTCCGCCGGATCCGGTAGTGGACGAGCGTGTCGCAGGCCAGCAGCGAGAACAGCAGCGAGCCCTGGAACACGCCGGTCAGCGACTTCGGCAGGCCGAGCCGCGACTGCGCCAGCTCGCCGCCGATGTAGAACATGCTCATCAGGATCGCCGACAGCACGATGCCGACCGGATGCAGGCGGCCGACGAAGGCGACGATGATGGCCGCGAAGCCGTAGCCGGCCGGCACGTGCGGCGTGAGCTGGCCCAAGGGACCTGCGACCTCGAGGCCGCCGGCCAGGCCGGCCATGCCGCCCGAGAGCAGCAGCGCCGTCCACAGCGCCTTCCTCGACGAGAAGCCGGCATAGCGCGCCGCGGCCGGCGCGAGGCCGCCGACCTGCAGCTGGAAGCCGGCATAGGTGCGAAACAGCAGCACCCAGAACGCAGCGACGGCGACCGCCGCGACGACGACGCCGACGTTGACACGATAGCCAGCGAACAACCTGGGCACCTGGGTCGACTTCAGGAAGGGGATGGTCTGCGGAAAGTTGTAGCCGGCCGGATCCTTCCAGGGCCCGTAAACCATGTAGTTCAGGAGTTGCTCGGCGACGTAGACGAGCATCAGGCTGACGAGGATCTCGTTGGCGTTGAAGCGGTCGCGCAGCAACGCCACGATGGCGGCCCAGCACATGCCGCCGACGACGCCACCGACCAGCACCGGCACGAAGAACCAGCCGCCAGTCTGCGGCGTGGCCAGCATGGCGACGCCGCTCGCGAAAATGGCGCCGAGGATGAACTGGCCTTCGGCGCCGATGTTCCAGACGTTCGAGCGAAAGCACACCGCCAGGCCGAGCGCGATCAGCAAGAGAGGCGTTGCCTTCACCGCCAGTTCGGTAAGCGCGTAGGCGCTCCTGACCGGCTCGACGAAGAAGACCGCGAGTCCGCGCAACGGGTCCTTGCCGAGCAGCACGAAAAGCATGGTGCCGATGACCACGGTGATCGCGAGCGCGATCAACGGCGACACCATCGACATCGCGGGCGACGGTTCGGAACGGGCTTCGAGGCGGAGCATCGCCATCACGCCCAGAGCCCACTCATCCACTCCCCGATCATCGCCACCGACGCCTCGGCCACCGGCACGCTCGGCGAAACCCGGCCCTGCGCGATCACCAGCAGCCGATCGCTGATCTCGAACAGCTCGTCGAGCTCTTCGCTGACCACCAGCACCGCGCAGCCGTTGTCGCGCAAGGCGAGCAGCTCGCCGCGGATCTGCGCCGCCGCGCCGACATCGACGCCCCAGGTCGGCTGCGAGAGGACGAGCAGTTTCGGCTCGGCATCGATCTCGCGGCCGACGATGAACTTCTGCAGGTTGCCACCCGACAGGCTCTTTGCTGCCGAGCCCGGGCCACCGGCCTTGACGTTGAAGCGGCGGATCAGCGACTCGGCGAGCGCCTGGACGTCGCCGATGCGCAGCCAGCCGCCGCGGCCGACGGCACGCGTCCGCGTGAGCAGCGTGTTCTGCGCCAGCGACAGCGTCGGCACGGCACCGCGGCCGAGCCGCTCCTCGGGAACGAAGTGCAGGCCGGCGCGGCGACGCGCCTTCGGCGGCTGCTGTGCAATGTCGGCAGCGAAGAGCCGGATCGAGCCCGCCGGGGCGCGCACGTCTTCACCCGAGATCGCGGCCATCAGCTCCTGCTGGCCATTGCCGGACACGCCGGCGATGCCGACGATCTCGCCGGCGCGCACCTCGAACGACACGCTGTCGAGCGCGGTGCCGAACGGGTCTGCCTCGGCGAGCGTCAGGCCACGCACGGCCAGCACCACCGCGCCCGGCTGCGTGTCTCGGTGCTGCAGTGGCGGCGGCTCGGCGCCGATCATGAGCCGCGACAGGCTGGCGTTGCTCTCCTTCGCCGGATCGACGACACCGGTGACCTTGCCGCCGCGCAGCACCGTGCAGCTGTGGCACAGGCTGCGGATCTCGTCGAGCTTGTGCGAGATGTAGAGGATCGAACATCCCTCGGCGGCGAGTTTGCGCAGCGTCACGAAGAGGGTCTGCACGGCCTGCGGCGTCAGCACCGAGGTCGGCTCGTCGAGGATCAGCAGCTTCGGGTTCGTCATCAGCGCCCGCACGATCTCGACGCGCTGCTTCTCGCCGACCGACAGGGTGTGCACCGGCCGCACCGGGTCGACCTCGAGACCGTAGACGCCGGCAACTTCGCGGATGCGCGCCGTGACCGTCGCGAGCGACATCGACTTGTCGAGCCCGAGCCAGACGTTCTCGGCGGCAGTGAGGGTGTCGAACAGGCTGAAGTGCTGGTAGACCATGCTGATGCCGAGCACGCGCGCCGCCGCCGGCGAAGCGATCTCGACCGGCCCGCCGTTCCAGCGGATCTCGCCCTCGTCGGGGCGAACGGCGCCGTAGATCATCTTCATCAGTGTCGACTTGCCGGCGCCGTTCTCGCCGAGCACGGCGTGGATCTCGCCGGGCGCGACGCTCAGGTTGACGCGGTCGTTGGCCTTGACCGCGGGGTACTGCTTGCTGAGGCCGACAAGCTCGAGGCGGAGGGTCATGGCATCGTGCGTTGATACGCGGAACGCCCGTTGACGAACGCCTCGACGAGATTGCGCTCGTCGGCCAGCGTCAGCCACGCGAACACGCGTTCGTGCAACGTGCGCGCCACTGAAGCGCGCCGGGTCGCGACCGGGCCGACGGCTTCGTCCCACACGCACACGTCGGCCAGGCGGCCGGCCTCGAGCGTGCCGATCTCGTCGCCCAGGCCGAGCGCTTCGGCAGCGCCACGCGTGGCGGCATGGAGCGCGCGCCATGCCGTGAGCCGCTCGCCGGCGAGAGCCTGGATCTTGTAGGCGTCGGCCATGTTGCGCAGCATCGACAGGCTGGTGCCGCCGCCGACGTCGCTTGCCAGGCTCACGTGCACGCCGGCTTCGAGTGCTGCGCGCCAGCCGAACAGGCCGCTGCCGAGGAACAGGTTCGACGACGGCGAATGGGCGATGACAGCACCGGCTTGCGCGAGCGCTGCGCGGTCGGCATCGTCGAGCCAGATGCCGTGCGCGAAGACGCTCTTCGCATGGAGCAGTCCGGCGCTGGCATAGACGTCGAGATAGCTGCGCGCTTCGGGGAACAGCGCCTTCACCCACGCCACTTCGGCGCGGTTCTCGGCGAGGTGCGTCTGCATGTAAAGGCTGGCGTCGTCGCGGCAGAAGCGGCCGGCCATCGCGAGCTGCGCGGGCGTGCTGGTCGGCGCGAAGCGGACCGTCATCGCATAGGCGCCGCGGCCGCGGCCGTGCCATCGCGCCATGAGCTCGCGGGTCTCGCGCTCGGCCGACTCGACGCTGTCGACGAGGTCGGCCGGCGCGTTGCGGTCCATCAGCACCTTGCCGGCGACGATCCGCATGCCGCGCTGTTCGGCGGCGGCGAACAGCGCGTCGACCGAGGCGGCGTGGACGGTCGGGAACACGACCGCCGAAGTGGTGCCATGCGCGACCAGTGCATCGAGGAAGTGCGCCGCGGCCGGCCGGGCGTGCGCCGACTCGCGGTGGCGCACCTCGGCGGGGAAGGTGTGCGTGGTCAGCCAATCGAGCAGCTCGGTGCCGTAGCTGGCGATGACATCGATCTGCGGGCTGTGGACGTGGCTGTCGATGAAGCCGGGCAGCACCAGGCGGCCGCCATGCTCGACGCGCGGCCAGCCCTCGCCCGGCGCCTCGGCGGTGACACCGGCGATGCGGCCCTCGTCGACGAGCAGCCAGTGATCGGGCCGGAAACGCACGGCCGGCGGGTCGACGCTGCCCCAGGCCGGCGTCGACATGAAGTCGAGCAGATCACCGTGGATCGCACATCGGCCGGTCGACGCCATCACGCGATCCGCTTCAGCATGCCGTGGCCGGCGAGGTTGCGCGCGACCTCGCGCACCTGTTCGCGCAGCCACTTCACCGCCGGCGATGCGTGCGTCACGTCGTGCCAGAGCTGGTAGTAGGTGAGCGGCGGGAACGGCACCGGGCAGCGCAGGATCTTCACCGGCAGCGCATCGACGTAGCGCGAGCAGAAAAGCCGGCCGGTGGTCAGCACGAGCAGGCTCTGCGCCACCATCAGCGGGATGAGGCTGAAGTGCGCCGTCTTCACGGCGATGCTGCGCACGAGGCCGCGCGAGGCGAGGTGCTCGTCGACGACGCCGGGCGCGTTGGCGTGGAACGGCATCGGCGCGACATGCTCGGCGGCGAGGTAGGCGTCGGCCGTCCAGGCCCGGCTGCGGCTGGCGGGATGCGCCTCGCCGACCAGGCAGACCATCTCGTCGGTCATGAGGCGGCCGAGGTGCAGCTCTGCCGGCGGCTGCAGCCAGTTGCCGACGACGAGGTCGACCTCGCCGGCAGCGAGATGGCCGCGGTAGTCGTAGTCGCCCGAGAGCGGCAGCAGTTCGAGGCGGACCTCGGGCGCCTGCCGGCGCAAATGAGCGACGAGTTCGGGCAGGAAAAGCGGATCGAGGTAGTCGCTGGCGGCGACGCGAAAGACCTGCCGGCTCGTCGCCGCCGCGAAGCCGCGCTGCCGGGAGCGGGCGCCGAACAACTGCTCGGCCTCGCGCAGCAGGCCGGCGGCCGGGCCCAGGAGTTGCAATGCCGTGTCGGTGGGAGTCATGGCATTGCCGGCGCGCACCAGGAGAGCATCGCCCGTGAGGGCGCGCAGGCGCTTGAGCTGGGCGCTTACGGCGGGCTGGGTGCTGCCCAGGCGCATCGCCGCGCGGGAGACGCTGCGTTCGGTGATCAAGGTCTGCAACACCCGGATGAGTCGGAGCTCGATCTTCCCGAAAGCAGCATCGGCTGTCATACGCCCTCAATGATAGGCATCATGTCGGTTCGTGTATATGCTCGTCGTCGCGCGGCGCTAAGTTCAAGCCTGTCCGTTCGTCCATGATCGACGCTCCCACCATGCCCAGCCGACCGATCCGCTTTTTCCACCGTGGCGGCGTCGTCGAAGTCGACGGCGCCGCGCCGACCCGCACGGTGCTCGACTGGCTGCGCGAAGACGCCCGCTGCACCGGCACCAAGGAAGGCTGCAACGAAGGCGACTGCGGCGCCTGCGCCGTCGTCATCGCCGAGCTACCGGGCTCGGCGCATGCGACCTCGCCCGAACTCGTCGGCGGGCTGCGCCTGACCACCACCAACGCCTGCATCCAGTTCCTGCCTGCGCTCGACGGCAAGGCGCTGTTCACCGTCGAGGATCTGCGGCAGGGCGATGCGCTGCATCCGGTGCAGCAGGCGATGGTCGACTGCGACGGCTCGCAATGCGGCTTCTGCACCCCCGGCTTCGTGATGTCGCTCTGGGCGACCTACCAGCACCACGCCGCTCGCGGCACGCGGCCGACGCGCCAGCAGCTCGCCGACGAGCTGTCCGGCAACCTCTGCCGCTGCACCGGCTACCGCCCGATCCTCGACGCCGGCGAGCGCATGTTCGAGGCGCCCATGGTCGCGCTCGACACTGCGCCGGCACGGGCCGCGCTGGCAGCGATGCGGAGCGACGAGACCTTCCGGTACACGGCCGGCGATGCCGCGTTCGTCGCACCGAAGACACTCGCCGCCTTCGCCGCCGAGCGGCTGGCGCGGCCCGAAGCGCGCATCGTCGCCGGCACCACCGACGTCGGCCTGTGGGTCAACAAGATGTTCCGGCCGCTGCCGGCGATGCTCTTCATCGGCGGCGTCGACGAGCTGCGCCGCGTCGAGCGCCGAGGCGGCGTGCTCTCGATCGGCGCGGCCGCGTCGTTGGAAGACGCCTGGCGCGCACTTGTCGCCCGCTGGCCCGCGCTCACCGATGTGTGGCTGCGCTTCGCCGGCGTGCCGCTGCGGCATGCCGGCACGATGGGCGGCAACGTCGCCAACGGCTCGCCGATCGGCGATTCGGCGCCGGTCCTGATGGGGCTGGATGCGGCCGTGCTGCTGCGCCGCGGCGAGGCCGTGCGCCGCCTGCCGCTCGCCCGCTTCTACACCGGCTACATGACCAATCGCCTTGAAGCCGGCGAGTTCGTCGAGGCCATCGAGGTGCCGCTCGACAGCGATGCAGTCGTGCGCGCCTACAAGATCTCGAAGCGCTTCGACTGCGACATCTCCGCCGTCTGCGCCGGCCTCGCGATCGCGCTCGACGGTGGCGTCGTGCGCGTCGTCAGGCTGGCCTTCGGCGGCATGGCGGCGACCGTCGCCCGCGCCGCCGGCGCCGAAGCGGCCCTGCTCGGCCAGCCCTGGAACGAGGCCGCCCTCGCCGCCGCGCAAGCGGCCCTCGCCGCCGACTTCACGCCGCTCGACGACATGCGCGCCAGCGCCGGCTACCGCCTGCAGGTCGCGCAGAACCTGCTGCGTCGCTTCTGGCTCGAAACGCGCGCCGAGCGGCCGTTGGCGAGCGCCGAGGTCAGCGTCTTCGAGACCCTACGGAGCAGCGCGCCATGAGCGTCGGCATGCGCCTGCCGCACGAGTCGGCGCACCTCCACGTCGCCGGCGCCGCGCCGTACATCGACGACCTGCCCGAGCTCGCCGGCACGCTGCACGCCGCGCTCGGCCTGTCGCCGATCGCGCACGGCCGCATCGTCGGCCTCGACCTCGAGCTCGTTCGCGCGATGCCCGGCGTCGTCGCCGTGCTGAGCGCCAGCGACATCCCCGGCCCGAACGACTGCGGCCCGGTGCTCCACGACGACCCCATCCTCGCCGACGGCGTCGTCCAGTACGCGGGCCAGCCGGTCTTCGCCGTGATCGCCGAGACGCGCGACCAGGCCCGCCGCGCCGCCGCCCGCGCCGGCGACGCCATCCGCACCGAGCCGTTGCCGCCCATCCTCACGCCCGAAGAAGCGCACGCCGCGCAAAGCTACGTGCTGCCGCCGATGCACCTCGCCCGCGGCGATGCGGCGGCCGCGATCGCGGCGGCGCCGCATCGGCTGCAGGGCACGTGGAGCGTCGGCGGCCAGGAGCAGTTCTATCTCGAAGGCCAGATCTCCTACGCGATCCCGCGCGAGAACGGCGGCATGTTCGTGCACTGCTCGACACAGCATCCGAGCGAGATGCAGCACCTGGTCGCGAACTGCCTCGGCCTGAAGTCGCACCGGGTGCAGGTGGAATGCCGGCGCATGGGCGGCGGCTTCGGCGGCAAGGAGTCGCAGTCGGCCCTGTTCGCGTGCGTCGCTGCGGTGGCGGCGGCGAAGCTGAACCGGCCGGTCAAGCTGCGCCTCGACCGCGACGACGACTTCCTCGTCACCGGCCGCCGCCACTGCTTCCGCTACGCGTACGAGATCGGCTACGACGGCGACGGCCGCGTCCTCGGCGCCGAGCTCACGATGGTCTCGCGGGCCGGCTTTTCAGCCGACCTCTCCGGCCCGGTGATGACGCGCGCGATCTGCCACTTCGACAACGCCTACTTCCTGCCGAACGTCGCGGTCCACGGCTATTCCGGCAAGACGAACACCCAGAGCAACACCGCCTTTCGCGGCTTCGGCGGCCCGCAGGGTGCGATCGCGATCGAGAACATCATCGACACGATCGCGCGCGCGCTCGGCAAGGATGCGCTCGACGTGCGCCGGCTGAATTTCTACGGCGCCGGGGACACGACGCCCTACGGCCAGCCGGTCGACGACAACGTCATCCAGGCGCTCGTCGCGGAGCTCGAGACGACCAGCCGCTACCGCGCCCGCCGCGCCGAGATCGCGGCGTTCAATGCCACCAGTGAGGTGCTCAAGCGCGGCTTGGCGCTGACGCCGGTGAAATTCGGCATCTCCTTCAACCTCGTCCACCTCAACCAGGCCGGCGCGCTGGTCCACGTGTACGGCGATGGCTCCGTGCTCGTCAACCACGGCGGTACCGAGATGGGCCAGGGGCTCAACACCAAGGTCGCTCAGGTCGTCGCCCACGCGCTCGGCGTGCCGGTGGCCGACGTGCGCGTCACCGCGACCGACACCCAGAAGATCGCCAACACCTCGGCCACGGCGGCCTCGACCGGCAGCGACCTCAACGGCCAAGCCGCCGACGACGCCGCCCGCCAGATCCGCGCCCGCCTCGTCGCCTTTGCATCGGAGCGCTACGCCGTCGAGCCGGCGCAGGTGCGCTTCGAAGCAGGCCGCGTCGACATCGGCCTCGTGAAGACGATGACCTTTCGCGAGCTGGTGGTCGAGGCCTACATGGCGCGCGTCCAGCTTTGGTCCGACGGCTTCTACGCCACCCCGGGCCTGTCGTGGGACAAGGACACGATGCAGGGCCGGCCGTTCTTCTACTTCGCCTACGGCGCTGCCGTGAGCGAGGTCGTGGTCGACACCCTCACTGGCGAATGGAAGCTGCTCGCCGCCCATGTGCTGCACGACGCCGGCCGCTCGCTCAACCCGGCCATCGACATCGGCCAGGTCGAGGGCGCCTTCATCCAGGGCATGGGCTGGCTGACGATGGAAGAGCTCGTCTGGCACCCGAACGACGGTTCAGCCAGGGCCGGGTTCCTGCACACCCACGCGCCAAGCACGTACAAGATTCCGACCGCCAACGACTGCCCGCCGGTGTTCGACGTGCGCCTCTGGAAAGACGGCCTGCCCGACGGCGACAACCGCGCCGACACCATCCACCGCAGCAAGGCCGCCGGCGAGCCGCCGCTGCTGCTGCCGTTCTCGGTGTTCTTCGCGATTCGCGACGCGGTCTCGGCCGCGGGTGGGCATCGCATCGATCCGCCGCTGGCGGCACCCGCGACCAGCGAGGCGATCCTGCGGGCAGTGACGGCAGTGCGGGCTTGAAAAAGCGGCTTACTTCCAGGCAGGCCGATAGGATGCCACCCCATGACCCCATCGACCATCAGCAGCGAAGGCCAGAGCATCATCCCGGCGGCGGTGCGCGCCGAAATGGGCGTCGAAGCGGGCACCCGCGTCGCATACCTCGCGCAGGACGATGCCCGGCAGTCGGCTCAGTCCAACAAGGTCATGGAGTCACTCATCGCACGATCACCCGGATTCATCTCGATCCTGACGCTCGCCGCTCTGAGCAGCGAAGGGCTGAACGCGCAGAGGACCGCGCCGGTGTGGCGATCCCTGCGGGACTTCGCGTCAGGGCGCGCCGGCCTCGCCGATCACTTGATCGAGCGCCTCGGCGCCGCAGCCGATTGCGAGTGGACGTACAGCTTCGACAAGTCGGCCGTTCGCGACGCCGGCATGCGGGCCGTTGCGCGCATGCGTTCGTGAGCGGCACGCTTCGCCCGGCGGCTCGGACCTGGCTCGCCGAGCTCAGGCGGGCAGTCGTCATCGAAGTCGTCGCTGCGCGCGGCTCGGTACCGCGCGGTCCCGGTACACGCATGCTCGTTGCAGCCGGCGAGACGGCCGGCACGATCGGCGGCGGCCATCTCGAGCTGAAGGCGATCACGTTCGCGCGCTCGCTGCTGTCCCGCGGCGATCTCGATCGGCACGAGCAGCACTTCGCGCTCGGCCCCGCGCTCGGCCAGTGCTGCGGCGGCGCTGTCACGCTCGCGTTCACGCCTCTCGATGCGGCCGCGCTCGATCGCTGGCCGACGACAAAACCGTTGTTCCATCTGCAGCTCCACGGTGCCGGCCACGTCGGCCGCGCCATCGCGACGCTGCTCGCCACGCTCGACGTCGAGGTCGACTGGTTCGACCAGCGCGACGACGGCTTCTCCGACATCACGACTCTCGGCTCGCCGTGGCCGCCGCACATCCGCCGCATCGCCATCGACAGCGTCGAGTCCGAGGTCCGGCATGCACCGGCCGGTGCGTTCTACCTCGTGCTCACGCACGAGCACGCGCTCGACCTGCGCATCGTCGAAGCCGTCCTGAAGCGCGGCGACTTCGGGTTCTGCGGCCTCATCGGCTCGAAGACGAAACGGATTCAGTTCGCGCGCCGGCTCGCGGAGCGCAGCGTGTCGGCGGCCCTTGTCGATCGCATCACCTGCCCGATCGGCATCGAGGGCATCACCGACAAGGCGCCTGAGGTGATCGCGGCCTCGGTCGTTGCGCAGCTGTTGCTGGCGGCAGGCTCAGAAGCTGCCGAGGCCGCCGTCGACGAGGAGGTCGACGCCGGTGATGAACGAAGCGTCGCCTGAGGCGAGAAAGAGCACGGCTGCCGTCACTTCTTCGGTGGTGCCAAAGCGCTTCATCGGATTGCGGGCAGCCCACGCGACCTTGAGGTCGGCGACCTGCTGCTCGTTCATCGTGCGGCCGAAGATCGGCGTCTCGATCGGGCCGGGGCTGACGACGTTGACCCGGATGCCGCGTTCCACAAGCTCCGCGGCCATCGTGCGACCGAACGAGCGCACCGCCGCCTTGCTGGCGCCGTAGACCGAGCCGAGCGGATTGCCCTTTCCGGCTGCGACGGAGGCATTGAGTACGATGGCGCCGCCCGCGGACATCACCGCCGCCGCCTTCTGGACCGTGAAGTAGACGCCCTTGACGTTGATGTCCATCGTCGTGTCGTACATCGGCTCGGTGGTCGCGGCGAGCGGGCCGAAGGTGCCGACGCCAGCGTTGGCGAAGACGACGTCGAGCCGGCCGCCGCCGAACTCCTTCGTCTTCGCGAACACCCGATCGAGGTCGTCGAGGCGCGACGTATCGGCGGCCACCGCGATTGCCGACGTGCCGAGCGCCGCTGCGGCTTCGGCCAGCGTGCCTGCGTTGCGACCGACGACGACGACGCGCGCGCCCTCGTCGACGAGGGCGCGCGCAACGGCGAGGCCGATGCCGCTGTTGCCGCCGGTGACGAGAGCGACCTGGCCCGTGAAGCGCTGTGTGTTCATGGCCGCATCGTAGTCATGGCGGCAAACGCGGCGCGCATAATTTCTTCCGTCATGAATCTTCCGCCCCGCACCGCCGCACAGCTCGAGCGCATCCGCGCCCAGACCGTGGCGGGCAGCGCCGACTGGCATGGCAGCGACGCGCCGGTCGCCCGCATCGCGGTCGAGAACTATGTGTCGGCCGACGTGCGCAGCGCCGAGATCGACGCCTTGTTCCGGCCGCTGCCGCTGATCGTCGGCCACGCCCGCGAGCTGCCGAACGGCCATGTGCTCGCCCATGACGACTACGGGCTGCCACTGCTCCTCACGCGCGACGGCGACGGCCGCTTCCGGGCCTTCTTCAACGTCTGCCGACACCGCGGCATGCGCCTCGTCGAATCCGGCGACGAAGCACAGGCGCGCGCCGCCATCGTCTGCCCGTACCACGGCTGGACCTACCGCCTCGAGGGCCAGCTGCGCCATCGCCTCCACGCCGAATCCTTCCACGCCTGCAGCGCGGCCGACGACAACCTGGTCGAGCTTCCGGCCGAGGAGCGGCACGGCCTGCTCTGGGTGCTGCCGACCGCCGGCGCGACCATCGACGTCGCCGCCTGGCTTGGCGACTTCGACGCCGAGCTGTCGTTCTTCGCCATCGATGGCCTGCGCCTCTTTCGCACCGTGCGCTGCGAGGTCGCCGCCAACTGGAAGCTCATCGTCGATGCCTTCCTCGAGTCGTATCACATCCGCGTCCTCCACAAGGACACGATCCACCCCTTCTTCGCCGACGGCATCAACGGGGCCGATCGCCTCGGCCCGCACATCGCGTCGCTGGTCGCACGGCGCACCACGCAGGCCTGGGCCGCGGGCGCCGCATCGCTGCCGACGGACCCGGCGGGCCTGTGCGCGCTGGCGACGCCGAGCCAGGTGATCTTCCCCAACACCATCACCATCTTCCATCCCGACTACCTCAGCCTGATCACCGTCTACCCGACCACGGCGACGACCTTCCACTGGACCCACCGCATGTTGATTCCCGCCGACAAGGCCACGCCCGATTGGGCTCCGCACTGGGAAAAGACCTTCGCACTGATCGAGAAGGGCGTGTTTCAGAAGGAAGACATCGCCTGCGCCATCGGCATCCAGAAAGGCATGGCGAGCGGCGCCAACCGCTTCTTGACGGCCGGCCGCGCCGAGCAGGCGGTGGGCTGGTACCACGACGAGATCGCGCAGCGCATCGGCCGCCGCGAGCACGCGCGTGGCTGAAGCTCCGCTTGCCGGCCGACGCGTCGGCCTCATCGGGCTCGGCGCGATGGGCAGCGGCATGGCCGGGTCGCTGCGCCGGGCCGGCGCAGAAGTGCACGTGTGCGATGCGCGCGAAGGTGCCGCTGCGGCGTTCGCGAACGAGGGCGGCACCGCCTGCGCTTCGCCGGCCGAGCTCGCGTCGCGCTGCGAGGTCGTCATCTCGGTCGTCGTCAACGCGGCGCAGACCGAAACCGTGCTGTTCGGCGAAGGAGGCGCCGCTGCCGCGATGAAGCCGGGCACGACCTTCGTGATGTGCTCGACCGTCGACCCCAACGTCTCGATGGGCTTCGAGTCGCGGCTCGAAGCGATGGGCCTGCACTACGTCGACGCGCCGATCTCGGGCGGCGCTGCCAAGGCGGCCTCGGCGCAGATGACGGTGATGGGCGCCGCCAAGCCAGCGGCGTGGGCCGCCGCCGAACCGTTGCTGAACGCGATGGCGGCCAAGGTCTACCGGCTCGGCGACACCGCCGGCAACGGCAGCAAGGTCAAGATCATCAACCAGCTGCTCGCCGGCGTGCACATCGCAGCCGCTGCCGAGGCGATGGCGCTCGGGCTACGCGAAGGCGTCGACGCGGCGGCGCTCTACGAAGTCATCACCCACAGCGCCGGCAACAGCTGGATGTTCGAGAACCGGATGGCCCACGTGCTCGCGGCCGACTACACGCCGCTCTCGGCCGTCGACATCTTCGTCAAGGACCTCGGTCTCGTGCTCGACACGGCACGCGCCAGCAAGTTTCCGTTGCCGCTCGCGAGCACCGCGCACCAGATGTTCATGCAGGCCTCGACCGCGGGCTACGCCAAGGAAGACGATTCTGCGGTGATCAAGATCTTCCCGGGGATCACGCTGCCGGGAAAGACGCCGGCGACATGACCATCCGGCTAGGCTGCATCGCCGACGACTTCACCGGCGCCACCGATCTCGCCAACAACCTCGTGCGCGCCGGCATGCGGGTGGTGCAGACGATCGGCGTGCCCGACAACACCGACGGCCTCGACGTCGATGCCGTCGTCGTCGCGCTGAAGTCGCGCACGGCGCCGGCCGCCGAAGCCGTGGCGCAATCCGTCGCGGCCTGCCGCTTCCTGAAGGCGCAAGGCGCGAGCCAGATCTACTTCAAGGTCTGTTCGACTTTCGACTCGACGCCCGAAGGCAACATCGGCCCGGTGCTCGAGGCCCTCATGGACGAGCTCGACTGCTCCTTCACGATCGCCACGCCGGCGTTTCCCGACAACGGCCGCACCGTCTTCAAGGGCCACCTCTTCGTCGGCGACGTACTGCTGTGCGACAGCGGCATGCGCCATCACCCGCTGACGCCGATGACCGACGCCAACCTCGTACGCGTGCTGCAGGCGCAGCTGCACGGATCGAAAGCGCGCCGGGTCGGACTGGTCGACTTTGCGGCGGTGAGCGCATCGGCCGACGCGGTACGTTCCCGCTTCTCGGCGCTGCGCAGCGACGGCGTCTCGATCGCGATCGTCGACGCCGTCGCCAATGCCGACCTGCTTCGCATCGGCGCAGCCGCCGCCGACCTGCCGCTCGTTTGCGCCGGCTCCGGCCTCGCAATCGGCCTGCCCGCGAACTTCGGGCTCGCGCCTTCGGGCGGCGCGGCACGGTTGCCGGCGGTCGTTGGCCACCGGGCCATCGTCTCCGGCAGCTGCTCGGACGCCACGAACCGGCAGGTCACCCACTTCGTTGCTGCCGGCGGAGCGGCGCGTGCCATCGATCCGCTGGCGCTGTCGGATAGCGGCACCGACGCGACCCTGAACGACATCGCCGCGTGGGCCGAATCGGCGTGGCGCGCGGCGCCGTCGCGGCCGGTGCTCGTCTACAGCACAGCCATGCCCGCCGCCGTCGCCAAGGTACAGCAGCGGCTCGGTGTCGGCGCTGCCGGCGCGGCCGTCGAGGCGCTGCTCGGCGAGGTCGCGCGACGGCTGGTGGCGGCCGGCGCGCGCGAGCTCGTCGTCGCCGGCGGCGAGACCGCGGGCGCGTGCGTGCAGGCGCTCGGCATCCGCCGGTTGCGCATCGGTGCCCAGATCGATCCGGGCGTGCCGTGGTGCCACGCCGATTCGGCCGCGGCCGGCGCCGGCGGCCTGCGTCTCGCGCTCAAGTCGGGCAACTTCGGCGGCCTCGATTTCTTCAGCCGCGCCTTCGCGGTCGCGTCGTGAGCGAAGAAGAGCTGCGGGTCGAGATCTGCCGCGTCGGCGCGTCCCTTTTCGCGCGCGGCTACGTGCACGGCAGCACCGGCAACATCAGTTGCCGTCTCGACGACGGCTTTCTCATCACCGCCACCGACGCCTGCCTCGGCACCCTGCAGCCCGAAGAGCTCGCGAAAGTCGATACCGCCGGCCGGCCACTGGACCGCGCGCGCCCGAGCAAGACGCTGGCGCTGCATCGCCGCATCTACGAGGCCGACCGCGAGGCCGGCTGCGTGATCCACACGCACTCGGCGCACCTCGTTCGCCTGAGTCTCGCGGCCAGCGGGCCGAGCGAAGACCTGCTGCCGCCGATCACGCCGTACTTCGTGATGAAGGTCGGCCATGTGCCGCTGATCGGCTACCACCGCCCCGGCCATCCCGAGGTGGCCGATCGCGTTGCCGAAGCGATCGCGGTGGCACGCACGCGCGGCGCGCCGATCCGCGCCGTGATGCTGGCGCGCCTGGGCCCGAACGTGTGGCACGACACGCCGGCCGAGGCCTGTGCGGTGCTCGAGGAGCTCGAGGAAACGGCGCGCCTTTGGCTCGATGCCCGGCCACGACCGACACCGCTCACCGAAGCGCAGATCGACGAACTGCGCGAGCAGTTCGGCGCCCACTGGTAGACCGCCCGACCGAGGAGCTTCACGACATGCCCCGCTTCGCAGCCAACCTCAGCATGATGTACACGGAGCATCCGTTCATGGAGCGCTTCGCGGCCGCCGCGGCCGACGGCTTCGGCGCCGTCGAGTTCCTGTTTCCCTACGACGTCCCGGCGGCGACGATCGCAGCGCAGCTGAAGCAGCACGGCCTGCAGCAAGTGCTCTTCAACGCTCCGCCGGGCGACTTCGCCGCCGGCGAGCGCGGCATCTGCGCCCTGCCCGGTCGCGAGGCCGAGTTCCGGGACGGCATCCTGCGCGCGCTCGACTACAGCGCAGCGCTCGGCTGCCCGCGCCTGCACGTCATGGCCGGGCTCGTGCCCGAAGGCAGCACGCGGGCGTCGCTGCGCTCGCGTTACGTGGACCATCTCGCCTTCGCTGCCGAGCGCGCCGGCGCCGTGGGTGTCGACGTGCTCATCGAGCCGATCAACACCCGCGACATCCCCGGCTACCTGCTCAACCGCCAGGATGACGCGCACGCCGTGTTGAAGGAGGTCGGCTCGCCGCACCTCAAGGTGCAGATGGACCTCTATCACTGCCAGATCGTCGAGGGCGATGTAGCGACCAGGCTGAACGCGTACCTGCCGACCGGCAACGTCGGCCACCTGCAGATCGCCGGCGTGCCCGACCGCCACGAGCCCGACGGCGGCGAGCTCAACTTCGAGTACCTCTTCGATGTGATCGACGCGCTCGACTTTCCGGGCTGGATCGGCTGTGAATACCGGCCGGCCGGCGCGACCTCGGCAGGACTCGGCTGGCTGCGTGGGCGACGAGACCTGCATCGGCAGGACGGTGCCAGGGCACGGGCGGGCTGAAGTCACGAGGTTGTCAAGGTCGGCCGTTAGCGTCAGCGACTCCCGCTCGACTCCAGGACACCCGATGAAGAACCGCTGGGCGCACGCCCTCACCGCGCTGCTCGCCGCCACGCTCACTGGCGCCGCCGTTGCCCACGCCGAGAACGATGACGAGCGACGCGAGCGCAACGAGCCCTACGCGATCGGTCTCTGGGGCGACCTGCCCTATTCCGATGTGCAGGCGCAGGTCGGCGTGCCGAATCTCATCGCCGACATGAACCGTCACGAACTGGCGTTCACCGTCCACGACGGCGACCTGAAGGCAGGCAACGGCACGCCCGGCTCCGTGACGCCGACCACCTGCAGCGACGCTCTCTACGTGCAGGCACTCGGCTTCTTCAATGCCCTGCGGGCGCCAGCGATGTTCACGCCGGGCGACAACGACTGGACCGACTGCGACCGGCCTTCTAACGGCAGCTTCTCGTCACGCGAGCGCCTCGACCACCAGCGCCAGGTCATCTTCAACACCACCTTTTCGCTCGGCCAGCGGAAGATGCGCCAGGAGGTGCAGACGGCCGCGCTCTGCCTCGGCGTCAGCGGCGCCGTGCCGTGCGTGGAAAACCGGCGCTGGACCCACGGCGGCGTCACCTACGTCACGCTCAACGTGCAAGGCTCCTGCAACAACCTGTGCGACGTGGCGCCCGACGCACCCGAGTGGGCGGCCCGCAACGCCGCCAATATCGCCTGGCTGCGCGAGTCGTTCCGCTTCGCAGCGGCACGGCAATCGGCCGCGGTGATGATCGTCGCCCAGGCAAACCCCGGTTGGGACCTCAGCGACGCCACGCGGGCGCCGCTGCGCGATCCGAAGACGCTGGTCGAGACCGATGCCGCGCCCGACGGCTTTCGTGACTACCTTCTGGCGTTGCGCGAGGAGGTCGTCGCCTTCCGCAGGCCGGTCGCCTACGTGCACGGCGACTCGCACTACCACCGCATCGACAAGCCGCTCCTCGATGCGCAGGGCCGCCGGCTCGAGAACTTCACGCGCGTCGAGACCTTCGGAGACAACCAGGCTAACGGCACCAACGACGTGAACTGGATCAAGGTGACGGTGAATCCGCGCAGCCGCGAGGTGTTCTCGTACCAGGCCCAGATCGTGCCCGCGAACCGCGTCGCCGTGCCTGCGCCCTGACGCGGCGCGCGATCCGTCTCAGTCGGGCTTGACCTTCGCCCGCGCGATCACCGGCTTCCAGCGCTCGCGCTCCGTGGCGATGAAGGCAGCGAACTCGGCCGGCGTGCTGCCGACGGCGATGGCGGCATCGCCGCTCAAGCGCTCGAGCGCGGCCGGCTCGCGCACGGCGCGTGCCGCTGCGGCGGCGAGCTTGGCGGCGGCGGCGGCGGGCAACGTCGCGGGTGCCAGGAGGCCGTACCACTGCGTCATCTCGAAGCGGGGCCAGCCCTGCTCGGCGACGGTGGGCACGTCGGGCAGCGCCGCGATGCGCTGGGCGCTGCCGGTGGCGATGCAGCGCAGCTTGCCGGCCTTGATGAACTGGAGGATGGCAGGCGCCCCGACCGCGGCCGCCTGCAGCCGACCGGCGAGCAGGTCGGTGAGCTGCGGCCCGGTGCCGCGATAGGGCACGTGCACGACAAAGATGCCGGTCGCCATCTTCAGATACTCGAACGCGAGGTGGCCGGCGCTGCCGTTGCCGGCCGATCCGTAGTTGAGCTCGCCGGGCTTCGCCTTTGCGAGCGCGACGAACTCCTTGAGGTTGTTGGCCGGCAGGTCGGGATGCACGACGTAGAGGCTCGGCACCTTGGCGAGCAGGGAGACGGCCAGGAAGTCCTTGACCGGGTCGTAGGGCAGCTTGTCGAAGATGTACGGATTGACGGCAAGCGTGCCGATGTGGCCCAGCACCACCGTGTGCTGGTCGTCGGCACGCGCGACCTCGGCCATCGCGACGTTGCCGGCGCCGCCCGGCTTGTTGTCGACGTAGACGCTTTGCCCGAGCAGCCGGGACAGCTCGACCGCGGTCGAGCGGGCGATGATCTCCGAGCTGCCACCCGGCGCGAACGGCACCACGAAGCGGATCGGCTTGGTCGGCCACGCGGATGGCGACTGTGCGAAGAGGCTGTGCGGCAACGCGGCGGCAGCCACGACGCTACCGAGAACGACCCGGCGACGGCGGCTGGCCACGACGCAGCTGCTATCGAGCCGCGGCGTCGGCGGCGGCGGACTGGCCGGCCTGCCTCGCGATCTCGGCGGCGGTGAGGCCGCGGTCGTCGCGCACCTCGCGACCAGCGCCGCGGGCGATCAGCAACTTGACCGTATCGACGCGGCCCTGCCCCGCCGCCCACATCAGCGCCGTGAGGCCGTGGTCGTAGGTCGCGTCGACAGCGATGCCCGAGGCGAGCAGCGCATCGACGGCGGCGGCGCTGCCCTGCCCCGCGGCGTAGACCATCGCCGGCTTGTGCATGCGGTCGAGCAGGTCGGTCTTCGCGCCGGCGGCGAGAAGACGCTGCACGACCGGCGCCGAGCCTGCGTAGGCGGCCGCCATGAGCGGCGTCACGCCTTCGAGCGAAGGCTGATTCACGTCGGAACCGCTGCGAAGCATCGCATCGACAACCCCGAGGTTTCCCTTCTCCGCAGCGAGAAGAAGGGCCGTCTTGCCGAGGCGATTGCGCGACGCCGGCACGGCACCTCCAGCCAGCACGCGCTCGACCTGCGCGAGGTCGCCCTGGCGGGCGGCGACGAGCAGCTGCGCGTTGAGATTCGGATTGCTGGCAGCCTGTGCCACGACTCGAAGAGGCACGGCGAAAGCGAATAGGCAGGTCGCCGCGACGAGGCAACGACGGCGACGGGCAAGAGCGGCAGTGCGCGACAAATAGGTGGTCATCGAAGCCGATTCTAGGTACCCTTCTCTTTCTCAAAAAAAGCAGAGGAGACGCTCATGATCCGATTCCATTGCCTGACGCCTATCCGCTCGGCGCTCGTTGCCGCCGGTCTCTGCACCGCGACCGCGGGCGCCTTCGCGCAAGCAGAGATCGCCGGTCAGGCCGCCCCGACCGGCAGCCCCGTTCCCAAGACGGTTTCCGTCTCGCAGGCCCAGCTCGACGGCGCCAGTGCCGACAGCAAGAACTTCCTGCACTCGAACATGAATTACGCGCAGACCCGGTACTACCCGGCAGCGCAGATCAACACCGGCAACGTCGCCAAGCTGCGGCCGGCGTTCCAGTTCCAGACCGAGGTGCTCGAGTCGATGGAAACGGCGCCGATCGTGGTCGACGGCGTCATGTACATCACGACTTCGTACAACCACGTCTACGCGCTCGACGCCGCCACCGGCAAGGAGTTCTGGCACTACAAGCACAAGATGGGTGCGGTCACCACCTACTGCTGCGGCCCGAACAACCGCGGCGTCGCGGTGATGGGCGACAAGCTCTACATGGGCACGCTCGACGCCAAGCTCATCTCGCTCGACGCCAAGACCGGCAAAGTGCTCTGGGCAACGCAGATCGCCGACCCCGAGGCCGGCTACTCGGAGACGATGGCGCCGGTCGCCGTCAACGGCAAGATCCTGATCGGCACCAACGGTGGCGAGTACGGCATCCGCGGCTTCGTCAAGGCGTACGACGCCAACGACGGCAAGCTGCTGTGGACCTTCGACACCGTGCCGGAGAAGGGCCACGAAGGCACCTGGGCTACGCAGGATTCGACGAAGCGCGACCTGCACCGCGACATCGCGGCCGAGAAGTCGGCCTTCGCCAAGGATGCCGGCTTCTTCAAGACGCTCGGCGGCGGCGTGTGGATGGCGCCGGCGGTCGACAAGGAGGCCAACATGGCGTTCTTCGTCGTCGGCAACCCGAGCCCCGACCTCTATGGCGCCGAGCGCCCGGGCGACAACCTCTACACCGACTCGATCGTCGCCGTCGACCTCAACACCGGTGCCTACAAGTGGCACCACCAGTACGTGCCGCACGACGTCTGGGACCTCGACGCCGTCTCGCCTGTGATCCTCACCGAGGCCGCCGGCAAGGACGGCAAGATGCGGAAGGTCGCCATCCACGGCGGCAAAACCGGCCACGTCTACGTGCACGACCGCGCCACCGGCGAGCTGATCCGCTTCAGCGAAGCCATGGTGCCGCAGGAGAACATGTGGGCGCTGCCCACGAAAGACGGCGCCCGCATGCTGCCGGGCGCCAATGGCGGCGTCGAGTGGAGCCCGATGGCCGTCAACCCGAAGCTGCGCATGGTCTACGCGGCCAACCTGCACCAGCCGATGACCTACCACGTCGAGGAAGCGAAGTATCCCGGTGGCAAACTCTGGCTCGGCGGCGCGTTCAAGGTCATCGCAGCCGAGAAGCAATGGGGCCGGCTGGCCGCGGTGAACATCGACACCGGCAAGATGGCCTGGAAGTTCGACACCGACCAGCCGCTGATCGGTGGCGTGCTCGCCACGGCTGGCGGCCTCGTCTTCAACGGCGAAGGCAACGGCCTGTTCCGCGCGTTCGATGCCGGCACCGGCGCAAAACTGTGGGAATACCAGTGCGGCGCGGGCGTGAATGCACCGGCAGTGTCGTACAGCGTGGGCGGAAAGCAGTACGTGGCGGTTGCGGCTGGCGGCAACACGCAGCTCGACTTCAAGCGCGGCAACTCGGTGATGGTGTTCGCACTGCCCTGAGCGGCGCCTTCGCCAGGACAGCAGAACAAGGGGTAGGTCCTGAGACATCACGCGGCAAGCTGGCTCGTTTTCATCCTGGCCGCCACGGCAGCCCCTTGTTCCTTTTCGCAGGCCACGCAGGCCACGCCGACCGCCGTGCCCGCGCAGGCCGCGGTCTGCGCTGCCTGCCACGGATCGGGTGGCAACCCGGCCGACA
>JAYVNL010000012.1:0-7608 GCA_043758495.1 Rhizobacter sp. | reverse complement strand
CTTGCCTCGCTTCTTCGACGAGCGCCGCGGCGTCGACCGTGGCGGGAATCTGCGGATTCACCGTTTCGATCGCGGCGACGATGCCGACCCGCGGCTGCTCGATGCCGAGCGCGTTGCGCAGCAGCTCGCACGCATTGAAGACGATGTCGCGCTTGGTGCGCAGATCGGGCGCGATGTTGACCACGCAGTCCGCCAGGGCGAGCAGCTTGGGCAGTCGCGGCGCGTCGAACACGAAGGCATGGCTGATGCGGCGCTCGCCGCGCAGGCCGGTGTGGTTGCGCACCACGGGCGCCATCAGCTCGTCGGTGTGCAGCGAGCCCTTCATGAGGGCGCCGACGGCGTTGCTTCGCGCCAGCTCGACGGCGCGTGTCGCCGCAGCGCGGGGGTCGTCGCCTTCGCTAGGCGCGAGCTCCAAATCGGCGATGTCGACCCCGGCCTCTGCCGCGGCGCGCTCGATCAGCGCACGCGAGCCGATCAGCACGGGCCGCGCGATGCCTTCGTCGGCGACGCGGCGCGCCGCCCTGAGCGCCGTCGCGTCGCCCGGATGAACGACGCCCAGCGCGATCCGCCCCGCCCCGGTCTCGCTGCGCGCCCTGGCGACGAGAGCGTCGAGCCGCGGATGCGACGGTGGCGTCAGACGTAGTCCTTGTACTTGTCGAGGAAGCGCACCGGCTTGCTGAGCGCGTCGCGCCGGAACGGATCGCCGAGCTCTCTCGTGCACATGATCTCGATCACGGTCGTCTTGCCACGCTGCATCTGCGCCTCGATGGCACTCTTCAGTGCCGGGCCGACGTCTTCGAGCTTGTCGATCGTCACGCCCTCGGCGCCCATCGCCCGGGCGATGCCCGCGAAGCTCTCGCTGTCGAGCTCGCCCGCCACGAAGCGCCGGTTGTAGAAGTCGACCTGGTTCTTCTTCTCCGCGCCCCACTGGCGGTTGTGGAAGACGATCGCGGTGACCGGAATGTCGTGGCGCACGCAGGTCATGACCTCGCTCATGCTCATGCCCCAGGCGCCGTCGCCGGCGTAGGCCACGGCCGGCCGGTGCATCGCCGCGGCCTTGGCGCCGATGATCGTCGGCAGCGCGTAGCCGCAGTTGCCGAAGCTCATCGGCGCGAAAAAGGAGCGCGGCTCTTCGAAGCGCAGGTAGCTGTTGGCCACCGAATTGATGTTGCCGATGTCGGTCGAGACCATCACGTGCGGCGGCATCGCCTTCTCGAGCTCACGCAGGACCTGGCGCGGGTGCAGCCAGCTGCCCGACTCCTTTTTCTGCTCTTCGATCATGTCGAGGCTGTAGGCGTCTTTCTCGTGCGTCCAACCGTCAAGTTCTTTCTCCCAGGCGGCCTTCTCGGCGGCGATCGTCTTGGCCCGCTCGGCCTTCGTGGCGTCGCAGGCGAGGGTCTTGCCTTCGAGCCGCTTCGCGATCGCGACGGCCGCCGCCTTGGCATCGCCGCAGATGCCGACGGTGATCTTCTTGACCAGGCCGAGGTTGGTGTGGTCGGCCTCGACCTGGATGATCTTTGCGTCTTTCGGCCAGTAATCGAGGCCGTGCTGCGGCAGCGTGCCGAACGGGCCCATGCGCGAACCGAGCGCGATCACCACGTCGGCCTGGGCGATCAGCTTCATCGCCGCCTTGCTGCCCTGGTAGCCGAGCGGGCCGGCCCAGAGCGGGTGGCTCGCGGGAAAGGAATCGTTGCGCAGATAGCCGTTGACGACCGGCGCGCCGAGCCGCTCGGCGAGCGCCTTCGTCTCCTCGACCGCGTCGCCCATGACGACGCCGCCGCCGGCCAGGATGACCGGGAACTTCGCCGCCGCGAGCAGCTCCGCCGCGGCATCGAGGCTCCTCTCGCCGCCGGCGCCGCGCTCCACGCGCATCGGCTTCGGGATCTCGCAAGTGATCTCGCCGTAGAAGTAGTCGCGCGGGATGTTGAGCTGGGTCGGGCCCATTTCGGAGATGGCGCGGTCGAAGCAGCGCGCGGTGTACTCGGCCATCCGCTTCGGGTTGTTGACGTGGCCCTGGTACTTCGTGAACTCCTGGAACATCGGCAGCTGGTTGGCTTCCTGGAAGCCGCCGAGGCCCATGCCCATCGTGCCGGTCTCGGGTGTGATCATCACGACCGGGCTGTGGGCCCAGTAAGCGGCCGCGATCGCGGTCACGCAGTTGCTGATGCCGGGCCCGTTCTGGCCGATGACGACGCCGTGGCGGCCGCTCACTCGCGCATAGCCGTCGGCCATGTGCCCGGCGCCCTGCTCGTGCACCACCGGCACGAGGCGGATGCCGGCAGGCGCGAAGATGTCCATCGCATCCATGAATGCCGAGCCCATGATGCCGAAGATGTCGGTCACGCCGTTGGCCACCATCGTCTCGACGAAGGCTTCGGAAGGCGTCATCTTCTGCACACCCTGGACGGGCTGGCGCGAAGCGGCGGCGGCAGGCAGGGGATCTCGGTTCATGGCAGGCCTTGTCTGAGAGCTTCTAAAAAACGGAACGAACTGTTCCGGGTTCCGGAACGCCGATATGATGCCACGCCATGAAGATCGTGCCCGGAAACCTGTCTGCCGGCGTGGCCGAGGTCGGCGGCGACACGCCGGTACTGCGCCTGTTCACCTTGCTCGAAGTCGTGGCCTCGATCGGCCGGGCCTCGTCGCTGCAGGCGCTGGCACAGGAGACCGGCCTGCCGAAGCCGACGCTGCACCGGATGCTTCAGCAGCTCGAGGGCGCCGGCCTGCTGCAGCGCGAGGGCGACGGCCGCCACTATGGCACCGGCGTGCGCCTGCGCCGCTTCGCCGAAAGCCTGCTGCTCAACGACAGCCACCACGGTGCCCGCCATGCCGTGCTGCGCCAGCTCGTCGCCGAGGTCGGCGAAAGCTGCAACCTCACCGCCCTGGCGGGCGGCGAGGTGGTGTATCTCGATCGCGTCGAGACCGCGGCGCCGCTGCGCTTCTATCTGCATCCCGGCTCGCGCGTGCCGGTGCACTGCTCGGCGAGCGGCAAGGTCTTCCTCGCCGCGATGACGCGCGAGCAGCGCCGGCGCCTCCTGAGCGCGGCGCCGCTCGAGCGCTGCACGGCAAACAGCGTCACCGATCTCGAAAAGCTCGAGCGGGAGATGAAGAAGGTGCAGCGAGACGGCTGCGCCATCGACGACGAGGAGTTCCTGCCCGGCCTGATCTGCCTTGCGGTGCCGGTACCGACCGCCGACGGCCAGCGCTCCAATCTCTGCGTGGCGGTGCAGGCGCCGATCGTTCGGCTGCCCGTTGCCAAGGCAAGGCGGCTGATGCCGGCACTGCAGCGCGCAGCGCGGGCGCTCGGCGGGATCGACGCCGATGTCGCCGCCCCGCGCAGCATCGCGGTCGCAGCCAGCGCATGAGCGTCCCGGTCCAGCCCGTTCCCGCCCGCGCGCTGTTCGCCATCGACAGCGACCTTGTCGTGCCCGTGTTCGTCCATCGCGACGAGCACGTGCCCGAGATCGACGGCGCCTACCGCTTCAACCGCGACGTGACGCTGGCGCTGCTCGCCGGCTTCATGCATAACCGGCGCGTGCTCGTGCAGGGCCTGCACGGCACCGGCAAATCGACGCACATCGAGCAGGTCGCGGCCCGGTTGAACTGGCCGTGCATTCGAATCAACCTCGACGGCCACATCAGCCGCCTCGACCTAGTGGGAAAAGACGCCGTCGTCGTTCGCGCTGGCCAGCAGGTGACCGAGTTCCAGGAAGGCATCCTGCCGTGGGCGCTGCAGCGGCCGATGGCGCTGGTGTTCGACGAGTACGACGCCGGCCGGCCCGACGTGATGTTCGTGATCCAGCGCGTGCTCGAGCAGAACGGCCGCTTCACGCTGCTCGACCAGAGCCGCGTGCTCACGCCGCATCCGCAGTTCCGCCTGTTCGCCACCGCCAACACCGTCGGCCTCGGCAACCTCAACGGCCTCTATTACGGCGCCCAGCGGCTCAACCATGCGCAGATCGATCGCTGGAACATCGTCGCGGCACTCAACTACCTGCCGGCCGACGAGGAGATCGCCATCGTGCTGGCGCGCGTGCCCTCGCTCGCCGACGACCCCGGCCGGGCGCTCGTCGCGAAGATGGTCGCAGTCGCCGCGCTCACGCGCAACGGCTTCGCTGCCGGCGACCTGTCGACGCTGATGTCGCCGCGCACCGTCATCACCTGGGCCGAGAACCTGGCCATCTTCGGCAGCGTGGCGATCGCCTTCCGGCTCTCCTTCGCCAACAAGTGCGACGACGCCGAACGACCCATCGTCGCCGAGTACTTCCAGCGCTCCTTCGATCAGGAGCTCGACGCGACGTGAGCGGCGCGCAGGCCGGCGTTCGCCTGCAGCAGCGCATCGAGGAGCTCTGCGCGGCCTCGATCCGGGCCCTCGCCGGTGAGCGCGACCTGCACTTTCGCGGCCATCGCCTGCATCGCGCCGGCCGCGCCCTGCCGCTGTTCGCGGCCCATCTGCATCCCGACCTCACGCACGACGACTTCGCCTCGTTTCGCGGCGCCGCCGACGGCCTGGCGTTGCGCCTGCTTCGCTCAGACGCCGCCCTCCACGCCGCGCTGGCGCCGGCCGCCACAGCCGCGCGCAGCGTTTTCGACCTGCTCGAGCAGTACCGCGCCGAATCGCTGGTGCCCGACTCGCTGCCCGGCGTGCGCGCCAACCTGAGGCGTCGCCACGACGCCTGGTCGCTCGCCTTTCACCACGCCGGCCACAACGAAGGCGCGGTCGGTTTGCTGCTCTACACGGTGTCCCAGATCTGCCGCGCCCGCGTGACCGGCGATCCGGTCTGCGTGGAAACCGAAGACCTGCTCGAGGCCACGCGTGCCGGCCTGGCCCCGATGATCGGCAGCGCCCTCGCCGGCCTGCGCCGCGAGCGCTTCGACCAGCGCGCCTACGCCGAGCACGCGCTGATGATCGCGGGCATCGTCGGTGAGCTGCTCGCGGCCAGCGGCGCCACCGTCGAGACCGGTGCCGTCGCCGATCGCGACGATGCGGTGCGGCGCGTGTTCGGCTTTCTCGTCGAGCCGGAAGGACCGCTCGGCGAACGCCACGGCAGCGCCGTCGCGGGTCGCGCGCGCAGTGTCGTCGAGGAGGCACTGCCGTATCGCGTCTTCTCTTCACGATACGACCGGGAAGACCCGGCGCGAGCGCTGGTCCGCCCGGCCGTGCTCGCCGAACTGCGGCAGCGCCTCGACCGCCTCGTCGCAGCGCAAGGTGTGCAGCGAACGCGCCTCGTGCAAGACCTGCGCGCCCTTTTCGCGATACCGGCGCGCGACGGCTGGGACGACGGCCTCGAGGAAGGCCTGATCGACGGCCGCCGACTGGCGCGGCTCATCGCGTCACCGGCCGAGCGACGCCTGTTCCGGCAGGAGCACCTCGAGCCGGTGGCCGATGCCGCCGTCACCTTCCTCGTCGATTGTTCGGGCTCGATGAAGGCCCATGCCGAATCGATCGCCGTTCTCGTCGACGTGTTCGCACGCGCGCTCGGCGACATCGGCGTCGCCTGCGAGATCCTCGGCTTCTCGACGGCGGCATGGAATGGCGGCCGGGCTCGCCGCGACTGGCTGCGCGCCGGCAGCCCGCCGCGACCGGGCCGCCTCAACGAGCGCGCCCACATCGTCTTCAAGAGCGGGGACGTTCGCTGGCGCCCCGGTCGCGCCGGCATCGCCGCCCTGCTTCATGGCGAGCTTTTCCGCGAGGGCATCGACGGCGAAGCCGTCGACTGGGCGTGCGGCCGCCTCGAAGCCCGCGACGAGCGCATGAAGGTGCTGCTCGTGATCTCCGACGGCTCGCCCATGGACAGTGCCACCGCGCTCGCCAACCAACCCGGCTTCCTCGATCGCCACCTGCAGGAAACGGTCGCCCGCCACGAACGCGCCGGCCGGGTGCAGATCTTCGGCGTCGGCGTCGGCCAGGGTCTCAGCGCCTGCTACCGCTACAGCCATGTGCTCGATCCGGATGTGTCCTCGGGTAACGCGATGTTGCGCGAGATCGTCTCTCTGATGAACGGTCGGCATCGGCGCTGACCGGCCGTGACTTCGGTCGCACTCGCGCCGCCGGCGGCGACGCGCGGTCGAAGCGCGGCATGCGATCGGCGAGCGGGCGGCAGGCGAAGCGCACAAGCTGCGCCTGCGTTTCCCACCCCCATAAGAAAGCGACTCGACCATGACCCGAACCACGCATCTTCGCCAGCCGAAATCGTTTGCGCTAACGCGCAGCGCCTGCGCCGTGGCCGCGCTCAGCGCCACGCTCCTCGCCGCCTGCGGCGGCGGCGGCAGTGCGGACAGCGGCGCCGCCGTGGCCATCGCGCCGGCATCGGCCGGCACGGGCATCGGCACCGTGACGGGCTTCGGCTCGGTCATCGTCGACGGCGTCCATTACGACGACCACCGTGTCGTGGTCGCGGTCGATGCCGCCGCCAGCGCACCCGATGAGAGCAACGCCGGCAGCGCCGTCGACGTGAAGCTCGGCCAGCACGTCGAGGTCACGTTCACAGGCGCCGAAAGCAGCAGCACCGCAACCAAGATCCTGATCTCGGCCGAGATCATCGGCAAGGTCGACACCATCGCGCCGGCACTCGTCGTCGCCGGCCAGACGGTCGTCGTCAACAGCAACGCCGCGGTCGGCCCGGTGACCGTGTTCGAGGGCTACACCGGAGCCGCCGACATCGCCATCGACGACCGCATCGAGGTGCACGGAACGCCGCTCGCCAACGGCTCGGTGCAGGCCACGCGCATCGAGCGTCGACCCGGCGCCGAGGCCTGGCTGCGCATCTCCGGCACCGTCGCCGGTCTGGCCAGCGACGGCAGCATGTTCACGCTCGGCGGCGAGACGATCCGCGTCGTCGCCGGCACCAAGCTCCTGCCGACCGGCGCAGCGCTCGCCAACGGCCAGCGCGTGGCCGTCTGGAGCAGCGGCGCGGCCGTGGGCAACACCGTGACCGCCAGCATCGTCCGCATCCACAAGACCAACACCGTCGACGCGACCGACGCGCGCCTCGCCGGCGCCGTCACCGACTGCACGGCCGTGTGCGACGCCAGCTTCAAGGTCGCCGGCATCGCCATCGACGCGTCGAGCGCGGAGTTCGTGGGCGGCGCCAAGGCCGACCTCGTCAACGGCAAGTGGGTCGAGCTGCGCGGCACGCTGTCGCTGACCACGGGTGCGATCAAGGCCACCCGCGTCTCGATTCGCAGGCCCGAGCCGACGGCCGCGCCCGACGTGTCGCTGAAGGGCGCCATCTCCGACTTCGTCGACGCCTCGCACTTCAAGGTGCGCGGCACGCCGGTGACGACGAGTGCCAACACGGTGCTCGCCGCCGCCTGCCCGGTGCCGCTGACGCAGGGCACGCTCGTCACCGCGACGGGCACGGTGAGCGGCTACACGGTGCTCGCCAAGACCATCGACTGCTTCACCTCGACCGACGGCGTCTCGCTCGAAGGCCGCGGCGCGATCGCCACCTTCGACAGCGCCGCCAAGACCTTCACGCTCGCCGGCGAGCTGTTCCGCGGCCTGACGCTGAGCTACGGCGACACGACCGTGTTCCAGGCCGGCAAGAGCGCTGCCGACCTGCGCATCGGCACCGTCGTGGAGGTGAAGGGTGCCGTCACCGGCAC
>JAYVNL010000011.1:0-7704 GCA_043758495.1 Rhizobacter sp. | reverse complement strand
GTACGACGACGGCGACGCCGATGGCGGTGAGGACCATTCCGGCGAGCATGAGCGGCGTCAGCGATTCGTCGAACATCGCCCACGCCATCAACGCCGTGCACGGCGGCACGAGATAGAGCAGGCTCGCGACCGCCGTCGCTTCGCCGCGCTGGATGAGCAGGTAGAGCAGCGAACTGCCGCCGAGCGTCAGCACGCCGACCGACCAGGCCATGGCGGCGAAGAGGTTGCCATGCCAGTCCATCGCCTCGCGCTCGAGCAGCGCCAGCGGCAGGCAGACGACGAAGGCGGCGACCATCTGCACGGCGCTCGCCGAGCGCACGTCGCAGCGTGCGACGAAGCGCTTCTGGTAAAGCGTGCCGGCGGTGATGCCGAGCAGCGCGACAACGGCCATCGCCAGGCTGGCCGCCGTGATCTCGCCGACGCTGAGCTTCTTCCAGACCACGAGCGAAAGGCCGGCGAGGCCCAGCAGAAGGCCGAGCCATTGACGCGACGTCACCCGGCTGCTCTCTCCCGCCGCGGACGTACGTGCGACCCACACCGCCGTCAGCACCGGCTGCAGGCCGACGAGCAGCGCCACCGTGCCGGCACCGACGCCGGCCTTGATCGCCGACCAGACGCCGCCGAGGTAGCCGGCCTGCATCAGCACGCCGGTCACGGCGAGGTGCAGCCACTGCTCGCGCCCCGCCGGCCAGGCCGCACCAGCGAGCGCGATCCAGATCGCGAAACACATTGCCGACAACGCGAAGCGGACGACGAGGAAGCTGAACGGCGGCGAGTGCGGCATCGCTAGCCGGGCGACAACGAAGCCGGTCGACCAGATCAGCACGAAGACCCAGGGCATCGCCGTGATCAGCGCCGAACGACGGCCGGCAGTGAGCATGCCTTCAGCGGACACGCGCGCGGATTTCCGGCAAGGCCTTCTGCAGGTAGTACACCATCGACCAGATCGTCAGGACCGCCGAGATCCAGATGAGCACGGTGCCCCACCACTGCGTATCGATCAGGCCGAACAGCACGCCGTGGTACAGCAGGAAGGGGATCGCAACCATCTGGACCACCGTCTTCAGCTTGCCCAGCATATGCACGGCGACGCTGCGGGCGGCACCAATCTGCGCCATCCACTCGCGCAGCGCCGAGATCGCGATCTCGCGGCCGATGATCACGAGCGCCACCATCGAGTGCAGGCGGCCCAGATGCACGAGCACGAGCAGCGCCGCGGTGACGAGGAACTTGTCGGCGACGGGGTCGAGGAAGGCGCCGAACGACGACGTCATGTTGAGACGGCGGGCGAGCCAGCCGTCGGCCCAGTCGGTAAGCGCGAAGACGATGAAGAGCGCAGTGCCCGCGACGTTCTGTGTCTGCACCGGCAGGTTCGTGTAGTACACGCCGACGACCAGCGGAATCGCGACGATCCGGGCCCAGGTCAGCAGCGTCGGCAGGTTGAAGAACATCTGCCCATTGTGCCGAACGGAGCACCTCCACACTCACTTCGCTCGTGGCCCCCGAGGGGGTGCCGGCGCCTTTGGGGCGGCCCGGCGGGCGCCGGACCCATTCGACAACCGGTCAGTCCAGCGTGCGCGGCTTGAACTTGCGGGCTTCGTCGAAGAGGAAGGTCTCGACGAACTTCCACGGCCGCGGCAGGTGCGAGACATCGCCGAACGGCGCCGCCCGCTCGACGGCAGTGACCGCGATCTTCAGCGTGTCCTTGGCCTCGCGCGGCTCGCGCAGGATCTCGATCCGACGAACGCTGCCGTCGCGGTTGAGCTCGACCTCGAGCACCGGGATCGCAAGCAGCTGATCGGGCACGCGGCCCATGTAGGTGATGTCCGGGTTGGCGGCGACGAGGCGCTCGGCGGCCTGCTTCCTCACCTCGGTCCAGCTGCGCTTGGTCACCGGCGGTGGCAGCGCGACGCGACTGGTCGCCTTCGGCGCCGCCGCTGTTGCCGCTGCTGCCAATTTCGGAGCGACAGCAGCCGGCGGTAGCGCTGCCGGCGTGGACCGGCCGGAGGCGTCGCCGGGTGCGGGCTTGTCACCCGTCGAACAAGCCGCGAGAGCGACGCAGGCGAGCGCCGCGATGGCGATGAGTCGGCGGGGCGTGATCTCAATGCAATGCACGATAGATTTCCTCCGCGAGCTCGCGCGACACGCCTTCGACGGTGGCGAGATCTTCGATGCTCGCCTGACCGACGCCGCGGGCGCCTCCGAACCGCTGCAGCAGTTTCGCGCGTTTGCGCGGGCCGACGCCGGCAATTTCCTCGAGCGTGCTGGCGCCCGTGCGCACACTTGCACGCCGGGCCCGCATTCCGGTGATCGCGAAGCGATGCGCTTCGTCGCGGATCTGCGCCACCAGCATGAGGGCCGCCGACTCGCGGCCGAGCCCGACCTTCGGTCGACCATCGGCGAACACCAGCTCCTCGAGCCCGACCTTGCGGGCCTCGCCCTTTTCCACGCCGATGATCCGCGACAGCTCGATCCCGAGTTCCTCGAAGACCGCGCGGGCGACGCCGACCTGACCGCGGCCGCCGTCGACGAGCACCAGGTCGGGCAGGCGCGCCGTGCCTTGCGCCGCCGCCTCGACGAGCTTGGCGTAGCGGCGCAAGAGGACCTGGCGCATGGCGGCGTAGTCGTCGCCCGGGGTGATGCCGGCGATGTTGTAGCGGCGGTATTGCGAGCTCTGCATCTTGTGCGCCTCGAAGACCACGCAGGATGCCTGCGTCGCCTCGCCGGCGGTGTGGCTGACATCGAAACACTCGATGCGAAATGTCATCAGGTCTTCGACGGCGAGATCGAGCGCGTCGACGAGCGCGCGCGTGCGCGCCTGTTGCGAGCCTTCCTCGGCGAGCAGCTGGGCCAGCCGGATGCCGGCGCCCTGGATGCACATGTCGAGCCAGGCACGACGTGGCTCGCGCGGCTGGTGCTGCGTCGTCGCGCGGACCTCGCTGCGCACCGCCAGCGCCTCGACCAGTGTCTTGTCGACGGCGTGGCTGACGACGAGCAGCGGCGGCATGCCGCCTTCGAGATAGTGCTGGGCGATGAAGGCCTCGAGCACGCGCACCTCGGGGCTGCGGACGTCGGCCTCGGCGTCGCTCTCGTCGTCGCCGGCCTCGGCCTCGATCGCGTTCATGGCGTGCTTCGGGAAATACGGCCGGTCGCCGAGGTGGCGGCCGCCGCGCACCATGGCGAGGTTCACGCAGGCGCGGCCGCCGTCGACCTTCACGGCGAGGATGTCGGTGTCGACCGCGCGCGCGCCGGTGTTGTCCTCAACCGCCTGCTGATGCAGCACGCGCGACAACGCGCCGATCTGGTTGCGGATTTCTGCCGCTTGCTCGAACTGCATCGCTTCGGCGCGCGCCATCATCTGCGCCTGCAGCGCATCCATCAGCTCCTGCTGGTCGCCGCGCAGGAAGCGCTCTGCGTTGGCCACGTCGCGCTCGTAGTCGGCCGGCGAAACGTAGTCGACGCACGGACCCGAGCAGCGCTTGATCTGGTAGAGCAGGCACGGTCGCGTGCGGTTGGCGAACACGGTGTCTTCGCAGGTCCGCAGATGGAAGACCTTCTGCAGCAGCTGGATCGATTCCTTCACGGCCCAGGCGCTCGGGAACGGCCCGAAGTAGCGATGCTTCTTGTCGACGGCGCCGCGGTAGTAGGCCACGCGCGGGAAGCGGTGCGACTGGATCTTCAGGTAGGGGTAGCTCTTGTCGTCGACGAAGCGGATGTTGAAGCGCGGCGCCAGCGCCTTGATGAGGTTGTTCTCGAGCAGCAGCGCTTCCGCTTCCGAGCGCACCACCGTCGTCTCCATGCGGGCGATGCGCGAGATCATGTAGCCGGTCCAGATGCTGTGCTCGCTGCCGGCGTGGCGCTTGGTGAAGTAGTTCGAGACGCGCTTTTTCAGGTCGCGCGCCTTGCCGACGTAAAGGACCGTGCCGGCGGCATCGAAGTAGCGGTAGACGCCGGGCAGGTTGGGCAGCGCGGCGACCTCGGCAAGCAGCCGCTCTCGCCGCTCGGCCACATCGACGGGCGGCGCCGGTTCGGCGGCCGCGCTGTCGCTCGCTGGGTTTGCCTCGTCGCTCATCGCGAACGATTGTGCCGCGCACCTTCGCGGCCCATGGCCGCTTCGATAATCGCCGCATGTTGTGGCATCTCTACTGCCGCGTCGTCGACAACTTCGGCGATGTCGGTGTCGCCTGGCGGCTGGCCTCCGACCTCGCGGGTCGGGGCGAACGCGTCCGCCTGTTCATCGACGATGCGTCGGCGCTGGCGTGGATGGCGCCGGGCGGTGCGGCCGGCGTCGACGTGCTGCCATGGCGCGAGGTCGTCGACGGTGCCGACGCCGTCGTCGAGCTGTTCGGGGCCGGGCTGCCGATCGGCGCCGAGGCCGGCGTCCACGTCAACCTCGAGCACCTCAGCGCCGAGACCTACGTAGACCGTTCGCACGGCCTGCCGTCGCCGCGCCGGACCGCCGCGGGCGAAGCGCGCACGACATGGTTCTTCTATCCCGGCTTCAGCAATCGCACCGGCGGCCTGATCCGCGAGCCGGGCGTACTGGATCGCGTCACCGAACGCAGCCCGGGCGACGCCCGCCGCGTCAGCCTCTTCGGCTATCGCAACGACGCCATCGACGGCCTGCTCGACGCGCTCGCCACGGCACCGACGCAGCTGCTCGTCAGCCCCGGCCCGGCAGCGACGCAGATCGGCGCGCTGCTCGGCCCGACGCTGGCGCGCGGCCTGCTGCAGGCCGAGCTGCTGCCCTACCTCGCCCAGCCCGATTTCGATGCCATGCTCCGCTCCTGCGACCTCGCCTTCGTGCGCGGCGAGGATTCGCCGGTTCGCGCCATCTGGGCCGGCGTGCCCTTCGTGTGGCAGCTCTATTCGCAGGACGACGGCGCCCATGCGATGAAGCTGGCCGCTTTCCTCGATCGTCTGCTCGACCCGGCAGGTGGCCTCGCGCCCGCCGCGCGCGGCGCGATTCGCGACGCCTTCCTGCACTGGAACGGCACTGCCGCCGTGGCCGAGCCGTGGCGAGCACTCGGGCCGGAGATGCTGGCCGCATGGCGAGCCCACTGCCTCCCGTGGCGAGACGCTCTCGCGCGCCAACCCGACCTCACGACCCAACTCGTCGCTTTCGTCAACTCGAAACGCTAGAATTAAAAGCTTTGTGCAGCACGAGCGTGCCGCACGACCGGTGGCCCCGCGGCCGCCTTCCAGCGTTCAACTTCCAGACCCCACGTCATGAAAATCGCCCAGGAATTTCGCGCCGGCAACGTCATCATGCACGGCAAGGACCCGATGGTCGTGCTGAAGACCGAATACAGCCGCGGTGGCCGCAACTCGGCCACGGTGCGCATGAAGCTGAAGAGCCTGCTCAGCAACTCCGGCACCGAGGTCGTGTTCAAGGCCGACGACAAGATCGACCAGGTCATGCTCGACAAGAAGGAGTGCACCTACTCCTATTTTGCCGACCCGATGTATGCCTTCATGGACGCCGAGTACAACCAGTTCGAGGTCGAGACCGAGAACATGGGCGACGCGATTCAGTACCTCGAAGACGCGATGGCGGTCGAGGTCGTGTTCTACGACGGCAAGGCGATCTCCGTCGAGCTTCCCACCTCGGTGGTGCGCGAGATCGTCGACACCGAGCCGGCCGTCAAGGGCGACACCTCGGGCAAGGTGCTCAAGAACGCCAAGCTGGCGACCGGCATGGAGATCTCGGTGCCGCTTTTCGTGCAGACCGGCGACCGCGTCGAGATCGACACCCGGACCCACGAGTACAGGAAGCGCGTGTAGGTCGCGCGGCCCGGACGACCGAGCGCAGCGGCGGCACATGCGGCCGTTCGACTTCTCGCTCGTCGCCGCTCCGTTTCGCATGCAGCCGGGGCTGCGGCGAATCGCTGCCGGCACACCGCAGCTGACACCGGCGCGGCCCGGCAGCCGCCATCTTCGCGAGAAGACCGCCGTGCTGGCGAGCTTCGTCGACGAGGCGCTCGTCGCCGTTGCAGGCTTCGATACGGCGCCGATCCTGACGGCGATCGCCGACGAGTCGGCCCGCACCGCCGTGGCCGCTTTCATGCACGACCCGACCTCGGGCAAGTCGGTGTGGCGAGCGCCTCTTATCGGTTGGTCGGTCGGGCCCCACGGCCCTGAAGGGGACGGTGATGCTTCGCTCGGTGCCGTGCTCTCGTCGTTGCCAGAGCGACTGCGACCGACCGCCCTGCTCTGCCTCGCCTTCGAGGACGACTTCGCCGTCATCGACGGCGGGACCGCGACGATCCCGTGGCTGGCCGTCTGCCTGCCGTCGCGCTGGGCGCCGGACGCCAAGGTGGGTGGCCATTTCGCGACCGTACACGGGCCGGTCGCCGACAACGCCATGCTGCTGGCGGCCGCCGAGTCGCTGTCGCGGCTCGTCACCGGCGGCGAGCGCTGGGAGCGCTTCGTGTGGACGGTGTCGCCGGAAGTTCGTCTGCATCAGCATCCGAAGCGCCTCGGCGCGGCATGGTCGGACCTCGACGGCCCGATCGACGGACGCGCCTTCTTCCGCAGCGAGCGGCAGACCTTCATCCCGTTGCCGGGAACGAACCAGGCCGTGTTCACGATCCACGTCGAGACCCTGCCGCTGGCCGATGCCGTTGACGACGCCGACACCGCTGCGCGGCTTCATGCCGCGATCACGAGCATGTCGGCCGACGTGCTCGTTTACAAGGGCCTCGACGCGGTCCGTGAACCCCTGCTCGCGTGGCTCGAAGAGCGTGCCACAAAGGTAGCCGCGAGCAGCCGATGAACACGGCGCCGATCCGGCCGGCGCGCATCAGCCACGATGGCGACGGCACACCGCTCTCCCTCGATCACGGCGACATCTATCACCCGCGCGCCGGGGCGCTAGCTCAGGCCCGTCACGTCTTCCTCGCCGGCAACGGCTTGCCTGCGCGCTGGCGCAGCCGAAAGCAGTTCGTGATCCTGGAGACCGGCTTCGGCCTCGGCCACAACTTCCTCGCGACCTGGGCGGCGTGGCGCGAAGACACGGAGCGAAGCGACACGCTCCACTTCGTCTCGATCGAATCGGCGCCTCCGAGTCGCGAATCGATGGCATCGCTGGTGCGCGAGCCGACCATCGCCGAGCTTGCAGCCGAGCTCGTCGCGGCCTGGCCGCCGCTGACCTGGAACCTGCATCGCCTCGCCTTCGACAACGGCGCCGTGCAGCTGTTGCTGGCGTTCGGCGACGTCGGTGCCTGGATGCCACAGCTCACCGCCGAGGTCGATGCGTTCTTCCTCGACGGCTTCGCGCCGGCGCGCAACCCGGCGATGTGGCAACCGCGCCTCTTCAAGGCGATGGCGCGCATGGCCGCGCCCGATGCGACCGTCGCCACCTGGACCGCGGCTCGGCCGGTGCGCGATGCCTTGAGCGCAGCCGGCTTCGCCGTCGAGCTCGGCCAGGGCCAGGGCGGCAAGCGCGACATCACGCTCGGCCGCTTCGCGCCGCGCTTCGTGCCGCCGACGCTGCCGCGCCGTGCGGTCGCTTCCGCACGCGCAGGCAACGAGCCGATCGTCATCGTCATCGTCGGCGCCGGCCTCGCGGGCTGCGCGACGGCGTGTGCCTTGGCCGAGCTCGGCCTGTCGAGCGTTGTCGTCGAGCGCGGAGCGAGGATCGCCGGCGAAGGCTCGGGCAACGCAGCCGGACTCTTCCACGGGGTCGTCCACGGGGCCGACGGT
>JAYVNL010000010.1:0-7779 GCA_043758495.1 Rhizobacter sp. | reverse complement strand
TGACGCTGCGCGGGCGCCTCTAACTGCGCATGCAGCTAAAGACCGCCGACGAGACCGACGTGTCGGCGGCCCTAGGCCTGTTCGAGACGGCCGGCACTGAAGCGATGCGCGTCGGCCGGGCGCGCACCGACGAGCCACCGAGCTTCTCGTCGACGATCACCTCGGCCTGGCAGGTGATGAACCCGGCGCATCCGAGGCGCTAGCGGGCCGGAGGCGACAGCGCTCGTCGCCGCGGCGCCTAGCCGTGGCGGCCGATCTCCAGCTTGGCGATGGCGTTGCGGTGCACTTCGTCGGGGCCGTCGGCGAAACGCAGGGTGCGCGCGGCGGCATAGTGATAGGCCAGCGGGAAGTCGCCCGACACGCCGCCGCCGCCGTGCGCCTGCATCGCCCAGTCGATGACCTGGCAGGCCATGTTCGGCGCCACCACCTTGATCATCGCGATCTCGGCCTTGGCGGTCTTGTTGCCGGCGACGTCCATCATCCACGCCGCCTTCAGCGTGAGCAGCCGCGCCATGTCGATGCGGCAGCGGGCTTCGGCGATGCGCTCGCGCGTGACGCCCTGCTCGGCGACGGTGCGTCCGAACGCGACCCGCTTCGATGCCCGCCGGCACATCAGCTCGAGCGCCCGCTCGGCGAGGCCGACCAGCCGCATGCAGTGGTGGATGCGCCCCGGCCCGAGCCGGCCCTGGGCGATCTCGAAACCGCGCCCTTCGCCGAGGAGGATGTCGCTCTGCGGCACGCGCACGTTGGTGAACGTGATTTCCATGTGGCCGTGCGGCGCGTCGTCGTAGCCGAAGACGGAGAGCGGGCGCAGCACCTCGATGCCGGGCGCATCCGACGGCATCAGAAGCATCGACTGCTGGGCGTGGCGCGGTGCCTCGGTGTCGGTCTTGCCCATGAAGACGTAGACCTTGCAGCGCGGGTCGCCGGCGCCGCTGATCCACCACTTGCGGCCGTTGACGACGTAGTCGCTGCCGTCCTTGTCGATGCGTGCCGCGATGTTGGTCGCGTCGGACGACGCCACGCCGGGCTCGGTCATCGCGAAGGCGCTGCGGATCTTGCCGTCGAGCAGCGGCTGCAGCCAGCGCTCCTTGTGCTCGGCCGAGCCGTAACGCTCGATCGTCTCCATGTTGCCGGTGTCGGGTGCCGAGCAGTTGAAGACCTCGCTCGACCAAGACACGCGGCCCATGATCTCGGCGAGGGGTGCGTAGTCGCTGTTCGAGAGGCCGAACTGGCGGCCGCTCTCCTTCGAGCCCTTGCCGGCCGCTGTCGGCGGAAGAAACAGGTTCCACAGGCCCTGGGCGCGCGCTTTCGGCTTCAGCGCCTCGATCGTCTGCAGCGGCGTCCAGCGCTTGCCGGCCGCGGTGTTGGCCGCCATCTCGTCCTCCAGGCTCTTTTCGGCCGGATAGATGTGTTCGTCCATGAAGCGAAGCAGCTGCTTTTGCAGTTCCTGCGCGCGCGGTGAGTAGTCGAAGTCCATCGTGTCGTCTCCCTTGAATTGATCAGCTGTCCTGCGCCATGCGCCAGCCCATCTCGGCCAGCGGCCGCGCCCCGGCGGCCGACTGCCGCGCCTGCGCGCTCGAAGCCGTGCCGGCCTCGACCCGCTTGGCGATCCCCTGCAGGATGCCGGCGATGCGAAACAGGTTGTAGGCGAGATAGAAATTCCAGTCGGCCATCACCGCCTCGGCGTCCTTGCCGGGGCCGACGCGGCCGGTGCGCTCGCAGTAGCGCCGCACGTAGCTCTTCTCGTCAGGAATGCCGAGCGCAGCATGGTCGAGGCCGCCGATGCCGCGGAATGCACCCGGCGGGATGTGCCACGACATGCAGTGGTAGCTGAAGTCGGCGAGCGGATGACCGAGCGTCGACAGCTCCCAGTCGAGAACGGCGACGACACGTGCTTCGTCGCCAGCGAAGACGAGGTTGTCGAGCCGGTAGTCGCCGTGGACGATGGTGAGCTGCGACTCGTCGCGGGCGCTCGCCGGAATGTGCGCGGGCAGCCACTCGATGAGGTGGTCCATGGCCTCGATCGGCTGCGTCACCGATGCCAGATACTGCTTGGTCCAGCGGCCGATCTGCCGCTCGAAATAGTTGCCCGGCTTGCCGTAGCCGGCGAGTCCGACGGCGTCGACGTCGACCAAATGGAGCGCAGCGATGACGCGGTTCATCTCGTCGTAGATGGCGGCGCGGCCGGCGTTGTCGAAGCCGGGCAGCGCCTGGTTCCAGAGCACACGGCCTTCGATGAACTCCATCACGTAGAAGGCGCGGCCGATGAGGGCTTCGTCTTCGCACAGCGCCAGCATCGCCGGCACCGGCACGGCGGTGCCCGCCAGCGCGCCCATCACCTTGAACTCGCGCTCGACGGCGTGCGCCGACGGCAGCAGCTTGGCCTGCGGCCCGGGCTTCGAGCGCATCACGTAGGCGCGCGCCGGCGTGACGAGCTTGTAGGTCGGATTCGACTGGCCGCCCTTGAACTGCTCGACGGCGAGCGGGCCGGCGAAGCCTGCCACGGCACCGGCCAGGTAGCGCTCGAGGGCGGCGGTGTCGAAGGCGTGCTGTTCGGCGACCGGCTTGGTGCCGGTGTTGGCTTCGGGAAGGCTCATGGGGCGCGCATCGTCAGCCTTGCGAGATCGCCAGTAGCTTGGGCTTCGACAGCACGACCAGCCGCGTCGGCTCGATGCGCACGGCACCCTCGCGCTCGAAGCCCTTCAGCTCCTGGTTGACACGCTGCCGCGAAGCGCCGAGCAGTTGCGCGATGTCCTCCTGAGCGAGCTGCAGGCCGATCCGGATCTCTTCGTTCTGCTCGACGCCGTAGCTGCGGGCCAGCAGCAGGATCTGCTTGGCGAGTCGTGCCGACAACGGCAGCGTGTTGAGGTCCTCGACGGTGTCGAACAGCAGCCGCAGGCGGCGGCAATTGAGCCGCAGCAAGGCGTCGTAGAGCTCGACGTGATGGGCCAGCAGGTCCTTGAAGTCGACGCGGCGCACGACCAGCAGCGTCGTCTCGCCATGGGCGTGGGCATCGTGGGTACGCGGCATGCCGTCGAAGAGGGCGATGTCGCCACACCAGGTGCCCGGCTCGACGTAAGTGAGCGTGACCTGCTTGCCCGACAGCGACACCGAGCTCACGCGCACCGCGCCGCGCGCCACGCCGCACCATTCCTCGGCCGGGGCACCGCGTGCGGACAGGATGGCGCCGTCGACTACGCGACGGACGATCGCCCGTGCCATGACGGCCGCGCGAAGCGCTGGAGAAAGTCGGGAGAACCACGAGCCCGATTCGATGTGCAACCGCTCGTCGAGAGTCAGAACCGAGGCGCTCATGACGGTCGCTGAAATGACAGCCACAGGAGTCTTCAGCACTGCACGCCATGCGCAGGTCGACGTTGCGAAGAGCGCGGAAACGACGGCTTCATTCGAGGAATTGTGTCACGCGGCGCCGGGCCGTCGAGGCGTGCCACAGCACGGCGAGCGAGAGCTGCGTGCTAGAGTCGTTTTGCACTTTCCGAGACCGTTTTTCGATGCGCAGATGCCCGTTGTTCGTCGTGCTGGGGGCTGCGCTGTCGCTGCTCGCGGCGCCGACGGTCGACGCGATGGGGTTCGGTCACACAGCCACCCGGACCACGCTCGGCCAGCCGCTGGACTTTTCGGCCACGATCGTTCTCGACGCGAGTGAATCGCTCGGTCGCGAGTGCGTGTCGGCCGAGGTGCTTGCCGGCGATGTGCGGGTGCCGCCGGGTTACGTCCGCGTCAGTCTCGAGCCGGGCGACGGCAGCAGCCGCAACGTGCGCGTGACGACGCAGACGGCGATCGACGAGCCGATCATCACGGTCCAGATCACGGTCGGCTGTGGCTCGTCGCTGTCGCGGCGCTTCACCGCCTTCGTCGACCCGCCATTGCTCAACCTCGCGGAGGCGCCGGCAGCGATGCCGCCTCAGCAACGGACGGGCTCGAACGTCGCGCCGCTTGCCGACATCGTCCGCGCGGCCGACGCCGATCGGCGTCGCAGCAGCGGCGTGGGCGCGTCTGCCGCCGCGACGACGCCGCCTGAGGTTCGCCAGCGACGCGTCGTTCGTGCCTCGCCGCGCCCACAGCGCTACGCCTCGGCCAACGTTGCCACGCGCCCGGCGGGCGTGCCGCGCGATCGCACGTCGAGCCCGACCCGGTCGACTGCGCGCGCGGGTGGCGCTGCAGTCGCGACGCTGTCACCCCGCGGCGCGCCACGACTTCGACTCGAGGCGCCGCCACCCGTGCTGGCCAAATCGCCAGCGGCAGCGTCGGCGCCGCCGCTGCCGGCACCCGTCGTCACCGCGGCGGCGCCGTCTGCGCCTCCGCCCGCGACCACGCTTGCGATCACACCGGCCAGCCTCGGGCCGCCCGCGACGTCGTTGCCCGCCGAGGCCGCGACCGAAGCGCTGGCACGCGAGAGCGAGCGCATCCAGCAGCTCGAGGCCGGCATGGCGAAGCTGGGCAACGACGCTCGCGCCATGCAGCAGTCGGTCGCGACGCTGCAGGCGCGTCTGCGCGAAGCCGAGGGCGACCGCTACGCCAACAAGCTCGTCTACGCACTCGCCGCCGCAGTCGTTTTCTTCGCTTTGCTGGCCGCCGCGCTCTGGGCGCTGCGGCCGTGGCAGCGGCGGCGCGCCCGCTGGTTCGATGCCAACGCCAGCCGGCAGGCGCGGGCCCGGAGCCATCCGGCTCCTTCCACCCCGCCGCCCTCGCCATCGGCGCCGTCCGCGTACGAAGCGCCCGGCACCACCTCGTGGACGCGCGGTCCGCACAGCGTCCTGCCGGTGACGGCGCCAGGGACGATCGGCGGCCTCGAGGTGACCACCGTCCTCGGCCCGGAGGCGACGCGGCCGCTGTACGGGTCGACCGTTCAATTCGCATCCGCGGCGGCGGTCGGGCATGTGGCGAAGCGCAGCGGCTCGCTGTCGATGGAAGAGCTCATCGACCTCGAACAACAGGCCGAGTTCTTCGTCGTGCTCGGACAGGACGAGGCTGCCATCGAGCTGCTCGGTGCCTACATCCGCGAAGGCGATGGCGTCAGCCCGCTGCCTTACCTCAAGCTGCTCGAGATCCATCAGCGCCGTGGTGATCGCGACGCCTACGAGCGCAGCCGCAAGGCGTTCCGGGAGCGCTTCAACGCGTTCGCACCCGAGTGGAGCGCCGACCTCGATTTCGGCCGCGCCCTCGAGGACTATCCGCAGACCATCGCCCACCTGCAAGCACTCTGGCCGACGCCGATGCACGCCATGGAAACGCTCGACAGGCTGCTCTTTCGCCGCCACGAGAGCGACGACGCTTTCGACTTCCAGGCCTGCCGCGATCTGCTGTTCCTGTACTCGACCGCTCGCGAACTGGTCGGCAATGTCGACACCGACATGGGCTCGATCGACCTGTTCCTGCCGCTCGACGAACCCACCGCGACGCTCGAGGCCAATTCGCGCCTCGTCGATCTCGACGTCAGCGGCGACGACTTCGTGATCCAGCGCTCGCCCGGCCGCCGCGGCGCCGGCTGAGCCGAGCGCCTGCGGCTCAGAGCCTTGCCAGGCGGTCGCCGGCCAGGGCCAGCGTCTCGTCTTTCTTGGCGAAGCAGAAGCGGGCGATGCGCTGGTCGAAGCCGTCTTCGTAGAAGGCCGACAGCGGGATCGCGGCGACGCCGACCTCGGCGGTGAGCCAACGGCAGAAGTCGGCATCGCCGAGATCGCTCGCCGCCGAATAGTCGACGCACTGGAAGTAGGTGCCCGGGCACGGCATCAGCTTCAATCGCGTCGGTGCCAGGAAGCTGCGGAAGAGGTCGCGCTTGGCGCGGTAGAACGCGGCCAGCCCGAGGTGGTGCGAAGGCTCGGCCAGGTAGGTCGCCAGGCCGTGCTGCATCGGCGTGTTGACGGTGAAGACGTTGAACTGGTGGACCTTGCGGAACTCGACCATCAGCGCTGCTGGCGCCGTAACGTAGCCGACCTTCCAGCCGGTGACGTGATATGTCTTTCCGAAGCTCGAAACGACGACGCTGCGCGCTGCCAGCTCCGGGAAGCGCGAGGCGCTCTGGTGGGTGCCGGCGCCTTTGGCATCGCCGTCGTTGTCGCCGTAGACCATGTGCTCGTAGACCTCGTCGCTGATGACGACGACGTCGGTCGGCCGCAGCACTTCGGCGAGCCGCAGCATCTCTGCCGCCGACCAGACCGTGCCGCTCGGGTTATGCGGCTGGTTGACGACGATCACCTTGGTCCTGGCCGTGAGCGCCGCGGCGATGCGGTCGAAGTCGGGCGCGAAGGTGCCGGGCACGAGCGGCACGTGCACTGCGCGGCCGCCGGCCAGCGCGACGTTCGGCGCGTAGCTGTCGTAGCAGGGGTCGAGCACGACGACTTCGTCGCCGGGGCCGACAAAGGCGAGGATCGCGGTGAGGATGGCCTGCGTCGCGCCGGCGGTGACCGTGACCTCGGTGGCCGGGTCGTAGCGGTGGCCATAGAGCGCTTCGGCCTTGGCAGCGATGCGCTCGCGCAGCAGCGGCAGTCCGGTCATCGGCGGGTATTGGTTGAGGCCGGCGCGCATTGCCGCGTCGACGGCATCGATCAGTGCCGGGTCGCAGTCGAAGTCCGGAAAGCCCTGGCCGAGGTTGACGGCGCCATGCTCGGTCGCCAGCGCCGACATCACCGTAAAGATGGTGGTGCCGACGTCGGGCAGGCGGCTCGTGGTTGCTGGCGTGCGGGGCTGTGACGCGAGGCGGTCGTTCATGGCGTCGACGGGCCGCCGGGCCGCCCCAAGGCCCGCCGCACCCTCTCGGGGTGCAGCGAACGAAGAGAGCGTGGAGGTCCCGTACTCATAGTTCGTAGTCGTCTGCGTCGCCGGCCATGGCGCGCTCGACCAGCGGCCGGGTCAGTCGGTCGGTCGTCATCTCGGCGAAGGCATAGACAAAGTTGCGCAGGTAGGCGCCGCGCTTGAAGGCGATGCGCGCCACGTTCTGGCCGAACAGGTGGCCGACCGGGCGCGCCACGATGTCGCCGCCCTGGCCCTCCTCGCGCATCGCGATCTCGGCGACGATGCCGACGCCGAGGCCGAGCCGCACGTAAGTCTTGATCACGTCGGCGTCGATCGCCTCGAGCACGAAGCTCGGCTGCAGCTTGCGCGTTGCGAACGCCTGGTCGATGCGCTTTCTGCCGGAGAACGACGGCGTGTACGAAATCAGGGGCAGCGGCGCCAGGTCCTCGAGCGAGATGCGGTCCACGAGCGCCAGCGGATGGCCGGCCGGCAGCACCAGGACGTGCTGCCATGCGTAGCAGGGCAGGGTGACGAGGTCGGCGATCTCGCCGAGCGCTTCGGTCGCAAGACCGAAGTCGGCAACCTCCTCGTAGACCATCTTCGCGACCTGCTCGGGCGTGCCCTGGTGCAGGCTGATGTTCACCTTGGGGTAGCGCTTTCGCATCTGCGCGATCGGTACTGGCAGGAAGTAGCGCGCCTGGCTGTGGGTGGTGGCGATCGACAGGGTGCCGGCGTCCTGCTTGGAGAACTCGTCGCCGATGCGCTTCAGGTTGCCGACCTCGCGCATGATCACCTCGATCGCTTTCAGCACCTCGCGGCCGGGCTCGGTGACGCGGCGCAGGCGCTTGCCGTGGCGCGCGAAGATGTCGACGCCGAGCTCGCCCTCGAGCTCGAGGATGGCCTTCGAGACGCCGGGCTGCGAGGTGAAGAGCGCCTTCGCCGTCTCGGTGAGGTTGAGGTCGCGGCGCACCGCTTCCTGGACGAACCTGAACTGGTGGAGGTTCATGGCGTGCGGCTGGAGAA
>JAYVNL010000009.1:0-7794 GCA_043758495.1 Rhizobacter sp. | reverse complement strand
ACAGCGCTTGCTGGTGGCCGGACGGCACGGCCGCGCTCGGCGATGCCGAAGCCGCGGCGCTGGCTGCGACCTGCGAGCGCGCCGGCCTCGCCGATGGTCAGCGCGTCCTCGAGCTCGGCTGCGGCTGGGGCTCGCTCAGCCTCTGGATGGCGAGCCGCTATCCGGCCAGCCGCATCACGGCGGTGTCGAACTCGCACTCGCAGCGCGCGTTCATCGAAGGCGAGGCAGTGCGGCGCGGGATCGCGAACCTGAGCGTCGTCACCTGCGACATCAACGATTTCGCGGTGCCCGAAGGCACGCGCTTCGATCGCGTCGTCTCGGTCGAGATGTTCGAGCACCTGCGCAACTGGGGCGAGGCGTTTCGCCGCGTCGCCGGCTGGCTCGCGCCCGGCGGCCGCTTCTTCATGCACGTGTTCGCGCACCGCAGCACGCCGTATCCCTTCGTCGAGCGCGACGAGACCGACTGGATGAGCCGCCACTTCTTTTCCGGCGGCATGATGCCGAGCGACGACCTGGCGCTGCGCTTCCAGACGGACCTGCAGCTCGTGTCGCGCTGGCGCTGGAGCGGCATGCACTACGCGCGCACCTCGGAAGCCTGGCTAACCAACATGGACGCGAACAAGGCCGAGCTCTGGCCGCTGTTCGAAGCGACCTACGGAAGCGGGCAGGCCGGCGTCTGGTGGGTGCGCTGGCGGCTCTTCTTCATCTCGGTGGCAGAGCTGTTCGCGTTCGAGGGCGGTGCCTGCTGGTGGGTCGGCCACTATCTGTTCGAGCGAAGGGACACGCCCTGATGAGTCCGTTCGCCAATGCCGCGCTGCTCGGCTTCGCCATCACCGCCTCGCTCGCGTTCCTGACCTGGCTGGCGAGCCTCGTTCAGCGCGATGTCAGCCTCGTCGACCGCATGTGGTCGCTGCTCATCGCCGCGCCGATCGTGGCCTATGCGTGGGCACTGCCGCCGTGGAGCCTGCGCACGGAAATCATCGCGGTGCTGCTCGCGGCCTGGGCGATCCGGCTCGCGGCTTACGTGTCCTGGCGCAACTGGGGTCACGGCGAGGACAGGCGCTATCAGACCTTCCGGGCCCGCAACGGGTCCAATTTTCCGCTCATCAGCCTCGTCACCATCTTCCTGCTGCAGGCGGTACTGGCCTGGCTCGTATCGACGCCGCTGCTCGCCGCCTTCGCCTACCCGCGCGACTGGTCGCCATGGATCGACTGCACCGGCGCCACGCTCGTCGTGGTCGGCATCGTCTTCGAGGCCGTCGGTGATCAGCAGCTGGCGAGCTTCAAGGCCGACGCCGGCAACAAAGGCAAGGTGATGGACCGCGGCGTCTGGCGCTACACGCGCCATCCGAACTACTTCGGCGAGTTCTGCGTCTGGTGGGGCTTTTTCGTGATGGTGCTGCCGCTCGGCTGGTGGAGCGTCGTCTCGCCGATCGTGATGAGCGTGCTGCTGCTCAAGGTCTCGGGCGTTGGCTTGCTCGAGAAAGACATCGGCGAGCGCCGCCCCGCCTACCGCGACTACATCGCGCGTACCAACGCGTTTTTTCCAGGACCTTCACGGAGCATTCGATGAGCAAGAGAAACAGGTTGCGGGCGGTCGCCGCCGCGGTCGCCGTCGGCGCCACTGCAGCGCTGCTGGTCGCCTGCCAGAGCATGGTCTCCGCCAAGGAGCGACCGCCGCTGGCGCTGGCAAAGTCGGTCGACCTGCCGCGCTTCATGGGCGACTGGTACGTGATCGCCGCGATTCCGACGATCTTCGAGAAGAACGTCTTCAGCCCCAAGGATTCGTACCGGCTCGACGCCGACGGCACCATCGACACGACCTTTTCGTACCGCGCCGGCTCGTTCGACGGCGACGCCAAGACGATGAGCTCGCGCGGCTTCGTGCTCGGCCAGGGCAACGCCGTCTGGGGCCAGCAGTACGTGTGGCCGATCAAGGCCGACTACCGCATCTCGTATGTTTCCGAGGATTACCAGCTCGCCGTGATCGCGCGCGAGAAGCGCGACTACGTGTGGATCATGTCGCGCACGCCGACGATCGCCGAGGCCGAACTGCAGCGGCTGATCGCGTTCGTCGGCCAGCAGGGCTACGACGAGGCCAAGCTGCATCGGATGCCGCAGCGGCCGGCGTAGCTCAGGCAGCGGCCGCGGCGACGACGCGGCGGTCGATGATCTGCGAGACGACGACCCGGCCGACGACGACCACGACGATGGCGGTCGCGAGCAAGGCCAGGCGCGGCCCGGCGCTGTGCAGGAGGCCGCCGAAGATGAGCGGGCCGACGCCCTGGCCGATGAAGAAGCCGCACGCGAACAGGGCCACCGCGGAGCCGCGCGCCGATGGCGCCAGCTCGGTGGCCTCGGTCTGCAGCGAGTTGTGCAGCATGTAGAAGGCGATGCCGGCGAGAAACATCGCCAGCGCGTCGAGCCACCAGAGCGGCAGCACGGCCAGCGCGCCATAGCAGACCGCGGCAACGACGGAGCCGACCAGGCACATGCGGCGCACGCCGAAGCGGCGCAGCAGCGCCCGCACCGACAGCGCATAGAGCAGGCCGCCGATGCCGAAGGCGCCGAGGACGAGGCCGGTCTCGAGCGAGATCGAGCTCGGCGTCGTCGCCGTCTTCGCGAGCAGCAGTTCGCTCATGAAGGGAAACAGGCCGTAGAAAGCGGCGCCTTCGACCATCACACAGCCGAAAATCCAGATCGCCTTCGGGTTGGCGAAGACGCGGCCGTAGAGCACCGCCGCGCTGCTGCTCGAACGCGCGGCGCCGGCCGAGGCACCGCGCGGCATGCCGAACCAGGCGACCCCGGCGGCGACAACGCCGACCGCGGCCGCGATGACCAGCGAGCTTTGCCAGCCGAATGCGTCGTTGGCGAGGCCGGAAACGACCGAGCCGAGCATCTGCCCGGCGATGATCGCGAACAGCATGCGGCCGATCATCACTTGCCGCTCGGTCATGTCGTAGGCGTCACCGAGGCCGGCGAGCACGAGCGGGATGAGGCCGCCGGCGAAGATGCCGGCGCAGATGCGCGTTGCCATCAGGACCGGGAACGTCGACGCGAAGACGCCGAGCAGCAGCATCGCCGCCAGCCCGGCGATGCAGACCTGGATGCAGCGCGGCTTGCCGAAGCAGTCGCCGAGCGGGCCGAGGAAAGGCTGTGCGAAGGCGTAGGGCAGCGCGTAGGCGGTGTTCAGCATCGCCGCCGCCGATGGCGTCACGCCGAAGTGGACTGCCACCGGCAGCACGATCGGGTCGACGAGTCGAAGCGCGAAGCCGCTGGCGAAGGCGCAGGCAGCGTAGAGCAGAAAGATCGGCAGCCCGGTCACCCTCGCATCAACGCTTCGATCTCGGCGGCCGCCACCGGCACGCCGCGGCTGATCAGCTCGCAGCCGCCCGCGGTGACGACGGCGTCGTCCTCGATGCGGATGCCGATGTTCCAGTAGCGTTCCGGCACGCCCTCGGCCGGCCGCACGTAGAGGCCCGGCTCGATCGTCAGCACCATGCCGGGCTCGAGCTTGCGCGAAGGCTTCTTGACGACTCGGCCGCCCAGCCAGTCGGGCTCCTCGGCGGCGGGTTCGTCGGCCGCCTGGTAGTCACCGGCGTCATGCACGTCACGGCCGAGCCAGTGGCCGGTGCCGTGCATGTAGAAGGCGCGATAGGCGGCCGACTCGATCACGGCGTCAACGCTGCCGACCTGGTTGCGGTCGAGCAGGCGGGTGTCGAGCATGCCTTGCGCGAGCACGCGTACGGCGGCGGCATGGCCGTCGCGAAAGCGGGCGCCGGGGCGGGTCGCGGCGACGGCGGCCTGCTGTGCCGCCAGCACGATGTCGTACAGCTCGCGCTGCGCGGCGCTGAAGCGGCCGCTGGCGGGAAAGGTCCGTGTGACGTCGCTGGCGTAGCCGTCGAGCTCGCAGCCGGCGTCGATGAGGCAGAGCTCGCCGGGCCGCACCACGCCGTTCCCGGGCACGTAGTGCAGCACACAGGCGTTGGCGCCGCCGGCGACGATGGAGCCGTAGGCCGGGCCATCGGCGCCGTGGCGGCGGAACTCGTGCAACAGCTCGGCCTCGATCTCGTAGTCGTGGACGACGTGGCTGTCGGCAGCGAAACGGGCAGCGCAGAATTGCATGGCGCGAACATGGGCGCCGGCCGTGATCGCAGCGGCGCGCCGCATCGTCGCGATCTCGCTCTCGTCCTTGACGACGCGCATCGCGGCGAGCAAGGCGTTGAGATCATGCTGGCTGGCCGGCGCGTCGACGCCGAGACGGCTCTTTGCGCGGATGCCGTCGAGCCAGCTCTCGATCTGGTCGCCGAGGTCGGGCGTGCCGAACGCCCACCACAGTGCCGGCTGGTTGGCGATGCGCTCAGCGGCGATCCGGTCGAGCTCGTCGAGTGCGAAGGCGTCGTCGACGGCGAGCGCACCCGGCGCCGCGGCAGGGCCGAGGCGAAAGCCATCCCAGATCTCGCGCTCGTCGTTCTTCGGGCGGCAGAACACGGTGCAGCGGCCGCCGGACTCGATGAGCAGCCAGGCGCCCGGCTCGGCGAAGCCGGTCAGGTAGTGGAAGTCGCTGCCGTGGCGATAGGGGTGGTCGCTGTCGCCATTGCGGAGCCGCTCGGGCGCCGTGCCGACGATGGCGATGCCACCGCCCCGCCCGCGCATCGCCCCGGCAATGCGGGCTCGACGCCCGGCGAATGCGGCACTGTTCATCGCGCCAACTGTAGCGCCCGGCGGCAGCAACGCCTTTCCGCTAACCTTTCCGGCTTACTTCGCTACAGGGATTCTTCATGTCGATGCCCATGCCCTACCGCCGACTCGGCGCCAGCGGCCTGCAGGTCAGCGTGCTCTCGCTCGGCTCGTGGGTCACGTACCACACCCAGGTCGACACGAAAGCCGCCCGCGAGATGCTCGCCGCGGCGATGGATGCCGGTGTCAACTTCTACGACAACGCCGAGGTCTACGCGCTCGGCAAGAGCGAGACGGTGATGGGCGAGGCGATCAAGGCGCTGAAGTGGCCGCGGCTCGACTACATCGTCTCGACCAAGTTCTTCTGGGGCCTGCAGCGCGAGGGCAACACCGTCAACAAGAAGGACACGCTGAACCGCAAGTACCTGATGCAGGCGATCGACGGCTCGCTGCGACGCATGGGCCTCGACTTCATCGACCTCGTCTATTGCCATCGGCCCGACCCGAACACACCCATCGAGGAAACGGTGCAGGCGATGAGCGACATGATCACGCAAGGCAAGGCGCTCTACTGGGGCACCAGCGAATGGAGCGCCGCCGAGATCCGCGCCGCCTGGGACATCGCCGACCGGCACCACCTGCACAAGCCGGTGATGGAGCAGCCGCAGTACCACCTGTTCCACCGGGCGCGTGTCGAGAAGGAATATGCGCGGCTCTATGAAGACATCGGCCTGGGCCTGACGACGTGGAGCCCGCTCGCCAGCGGCCTGCTCACCGGCAAGTACCGGAGCGGCATTCCCGAGGGCAGCCGTGGCGCGCTGGAAAGCATGGGCTTTCTGACGCAAGGCCTGCTCGACCCACAGAAGAACGCGGCGGTGGCGCAGCTCGAGGGCATTGCTGCCGAGCTCGGCTGTAGCGCCGCGCAACTGGCCATCGCGTGGGTCGCGAAGAACCCGCACGTGAGCACGGTCATCACCGGCGCATCGAAGCTGTCGCAAATGCAAAGCAACCTCGGCGCGCTCGAGGTGCTGCCCAAGCTCACGCCCGAAGTGATGGCCCGCGTCGACGCGATCAGCGCACCGTTGGCGCAGTGATCGGTGACGAGAGCGGTGACGGGATCGACGAAGAGTCGGGCGCCGCGCTGTTCAGCGCCTCCAGCTGCGCCGGCGTGCCGACGTTCTCCCACTCACCCCGGTACACCTCGGCCGTGATGCGCCGCTCGCGCATGCCGGCGTAGAGCAGCGGGCCGAGCGCTGCTCGCATACCGGGCACGACGCCCGCCACGAGCGCGGCGCGGCACAGCGCAAGGTTGGCATAGGTCCAGGTTTTGCCGTCTGGTCCGGGCGCGTCGGCGAGTCCGAAGCCATCGTCGTCGAGACCGAAGTCGCCGCGCGCATGGAAGGGCGGATTCGGCACCAGCCACAGGTGGGCGTGGGCAGCGCTGTCTCTGAATTGCTGCGCAGCAGCGCCATCGAACGCGAACTGCGGCGCGAAGATGTCGCCCGAGACGAGCCAGAACGCCTCGTCGGCGTGGTCGATCAGCAGCGGCAGCGCCTTGGCGATGCCGCCAGCGGTCTCGAGCGCACCGCCGTGGTCGCGGCCTTCCATCGAGTAGCGGATCGCGATGCCGTAGCGCGCGCCGTCGCCCAGCGCGGCGACGATGGCCGGCTCCAGCCACGCGGTGTTCACGACCACCTCGCGCACACCGGCACGGGCCAGCCCGAGCAGGTGCCATTCGATCAGCGACTTGCCGCGCACCGGGAGCAGCGGCTTGGGCGTGTGGTCGGTCAGCGGGCGCATGCGCTCGCCACGGCCGGCCGCAAGAATCATCGCTTTCATGCGCTGACCGGGCGCGGGGCTGGCGCTCGCTGCGCGGCCGGGGGTGCTTGCGGCGACGGCGCGCAACGGTGGAACGGCTCGCCCGTTGGAAGCAGACCGGCACCGGCCGCCGCCCTGCGGCGACGCGCGCCCAACGGGCCGGGGTCGGTCATCACGGCGCGCTGCACCGGGCAATCGCGCAGTTCGCAGGTGATCTGCAGTCCAGGCATGTCGACGATTATCGTGGCTGGCTCGGGCATGCGAGGCCACCCCTAAAATGCGACGTTTTCCGCCCCTGGACACCCCTCGCATGGCCACCCACACCCTCACCACCCCGGGCGCCACGGCCCTGATGGCGAACGCGATTCGAGCCCTGGCGATGGACGCGGTGCAGCAGGCCAACTCGGGCCACCCCGGCGCACCGATGGGCATGGCCGACATGGCTGTCGCGCTGTGGGGCCGCCACCTCAAGCACAACCCCGGCCACCCGCAGTGGGTGGACCGCGACCGTTTCGTGCTGAGCAATGGCCACGCGTCGATGATCCTGTACGCGCTGCTGCACCTCACCGGTTACGACCTGCCGATGAGCGAGCTGCGCAACTTCCGCCAGCTGCACAGCAAGACGCCGGGCCACCCCGAGCACGGTCTCACGCCCGGCGTCGAAACCACGACCGGCCCGCTCGGCCAGGGCATCGCCAACGCGGTCGGCATGGCGCTCGCCGAGAAGCTGCTCGGCGCGCACTTCAACCGCCCGGGCCACGTGATCGTGGACCACCGCACTTACGTGTTCCTCGGTGACGGCTGCCTGATGGAAGGCATCAGCCACGAGGCCTGCGCGCTGGCCGGTGCGTGGAAGCTGAACAAGCTGATCGCGCTGTACGATGACAACGGCATCAGCATCGACGGCAAGGTCGCGCCCTGGTTCATCGACGACACACCCGCGCGCTTCCGCGCCTACGGCTGGAACGTGATCGCCGACGTGGACGGCCAGAACGCCGATGCGGTTGATGCGGCCATCACGCAAGCCAGCACCTCCGACCGGCCGACGCTCATCTGCTGCAAGACGACCATCGGCATGGGTTCGCCAAACCGCGCCGGCACCGCCAAGGCACACGGCGAGGCGCTGGGTGCCGACGAGATCAAGCTCACCCGCGAAGCGCTCGGCTGGACGAGCGAGCCCTTCGTCATCCCCGAAGCGGCCTACACGCTGTGGGACGCGCGCGCGCGCGGCCTGGCGCAGGAAACCGAGTGGGTCAAGGCGTTCGAGGCCTACGGCAAGGCCTTCCCCGAGCTCGC
>JAYVNL010000008.1:0-22689 GCA_043758495.1 Rhizobacter sp. | reverse complement strand
AGTACCTCGACGCCGCCGGCGCTCGGCTTCGTCGAGAGCACCAGGGCGTCTTCGCCGAGCGCCTCGCGGACGAGGCGAAGGGCTTCGCGCGAGGACTTAGCGGTAAATCGTCTGACGTTCATGAGGCTGCTCCAATCACCGAGCCGATGCGGATCGAATGCGTTTCAGGGATCTCGCTGTGCGACAGCACCTTCAGGCGCGGCGCGGCGCGCTTGAGCAGGCGCGCCATCGGCGCGCGGATCATGTCGGGCACCAGCAGGCAGGCCGGGTGGCCGAGGTCTTCCTGGCGCTTGGCCGATTCGGCGGCGCTCTTGGCGAGCACGTCGGCGACACCGGGGTCGAGCGCGGCGCCGTGCGGCGAGTTGAGGGCCTGCGTGACCATGCGCTCAAGCTCGGGCTCCATGGCGATGACCTCGAGTTCCTTGGTCGGCCCGTAGATCTGCTGCACGATCGACGGCGCCAGGTGGACTCGGATGCGACGCGCCAGCTCGGCCGGGTCGGTGACGGTGGCGGCGAACTCGGCCAGGCACTCGACGATCGAGCGCATGTCGCGGATGTGCACGCCCTCTTCGAGCAGCAGCTGCAGCACCTTCTGCAGGGCGGCGATGCCGACCATCTTGGGGATCACGTCTTCCATGAGCTTGGGCGCCAGCTTGGTGACATGCTCGACGAGCTGCTGCGTCTCGACGCGGCCGAGCAGCTTCGCCGCATGCACCTGCATCAAGTGTGAGAGGTGGGTGGCGACGACGGTCGAGCAATCAACGACCGTGAAGCCGGCCATCTGCGCCTGCTCGCGCTGGCGTTCCTCGACCCAGGTGGCGGGCAGGCCGAACGCCGGGTCGGTGGTGGCCGTGCCGATCAGCGGCACCGACGACAGCGTCACGCCGCCCGGGTTGATGGCCAGCCACATGCCCGGATAGGCATCGCCTTCACCGACGATGGCGCCGCGCAGGGTCAGACGATACGAGCTCGGCTTGAGCTCGAGGTTGTCGCGGATGTGGACCGGCGGCGGCAGGAAGCCGACGTCCTGTGCGAACTTGCGGCGAACGCCCTTGATCCGCGCCAGCAGATCGCCCTGGCGGGCCTTGTCGACGAGGGCGATGAGGCGGTAGCCGACTTCGAGGCCGAGGGTGTCGACCGGCTGCAGGTCGTCCCAGGACGCTTCGGCATTCGCTTCGAGCGGCGCAGGCGCAGGCTTCGGCGCGTTCTTCGCCGCCTCCTGGCGCTTCTTCAGCATCCAGGCGCCGTAGCCGAGGCCGCTGGCGATGATCAGGAAGACCACGTGCGGCATGCCGGGAATGGCGCCGAGCACGCCGAGCACGGCGGCGACGATCGCCAGCGAGCGCGGCGACGAGAACACCTGCGCCGTGATCTGGCTGCCGACGTCGGCCTCCTTGCCGACCCGCGACACCACCATCGCCGCCGCCACCGAGATCAGGAGCGCCGGAATCTGGGCGACGAGGGCGTCGCCGACCGCCAGCAGGATGTAGCTGTCGGCCGCCTGCGCCGCCGACAGGTCGTGCTGGGCGACACCGATGACGAAGCCGCCGATGATGTTGATGAAGAGGATGAGCAGGCCCGCCATCGCGTCGCCGCGCACGTACTTCGAGGCGCCGTCCATCGAACCGAAGAACTCCGCTTCCTCGCCGACTTCGAGGCGGCGCCGCTTGGCCTCCTTCTCGTCGATCAGGCCAGCGTTCATGTCGGCGTCGATCGCCATCTGCTTGCCGGGCATGGCGTCGAGCGTGAAGCGGGCGCCGACCTCGGCGATGCGCTCGGCGCCTTTCGTGACCACCACGAAGTTGATGACGACGAGGATCGCGAAGACGATCAAACCGACCGCGAAGTTGCCGCCGATCAGAAAATGGCCGAACGACTCGATCACCTTGCCAGCGGCGCCGGCGCCGGTGTGGCCCTCGAGGAGGACGACGCGCGTCGAGGCGACGTTGAGCGACAGGCGCAGCAGCGTCGTCAGCAGGATCACGGCCGGGAAGGCGGCGAAGTCGAGCGGCCGCACCATGTAGGCGGCGACCATCATCACCATCAGCGCCATCGCGATGTTGAAGGTGAACAGCAGATCGAGCGCGAACGGCGGCAGCGGCAGCACCATCATCGCCAGGATCATCACGACGACGAGCGGCGCCATCAGCGCCTTGATCGCCTTGGCGTTGGTGCCGAGCCAGGACTGCGGTTGTTGCATCACGGCATTCATCGGTGGCCTCAGGCAGCGTGCGGGTCGAGGCCGGCAGGCACGTCGAGCGCCGGCAGCGCGCCGGGCATCGGCACCTTGCCCTGCATCGCGGCGCGCAGCTGGTACACGTAGGCCAGGACCTGCGCCACGGCGGCGAACAAGGCAGCCGGGATTTCGCGGTCGAGCTCGGCGTGGGCGTAGAGGGCGCGCGCCAGCACCGGCGCTTCGAGCACCGGCACCTGGGCGCCCTCGGCGAGGTCACGAATGCGCAGGGCCAGCAGGTCGGCGCCTTTGGCGACGACGCGCGGCGCCGCCATCGCGTTCTCGTCGTACTTGAGCGCCACCGCGTAGTGGGTCGGGTTCATGACGACGAGGTCGGCCTTCGGCACCGCCGCCATCATTCGCCGCTTGGTCATCTCGCGCATGCGCGCCCGGACCTTGCCCTTGACCTCGGCGTTGCCCTCGAGCTCCTTGTTCTCCTGCTTCTGCTCCTGGTGGCTCATCTTCAGCTTCTCGCCGTGCAGGCGCTTTTGCAGCGGCACGTCAATGGCGGCGAAGGCGGCGAGCGCCAGCAGAACGAGGCCGATGCCACCGACCAGCGTCGACGCCGACGAATGGATCGCCGCCGGCAGCGGCAGCGCCAGCACGCCGGTGAACGACTCGAGGTGGCCGCGCAGGTAGAAGGCGCCGATGGTCCCGATCACGAGGGCCAGCACGCTCGCCTTCAGGGCGTCGATCGACTGCTGCTTCGAGAACACGCGGCCGAGGCCGGCGATCGGATTGAGGAACGCGAACTTCGGCCCGAACGGCTTGGCCGTCCAGGCCCAGCCGCCGAGCGACAGGCTGGCGAGGATCGCGATCGCCATAAGGGCGGCACCGAACGGCACCACCACCCAGAGCAGCGTCGTGGTCCAGGTCGTGAGCTGCTCGGTCATGGCGTCGTGGCCGAGGGCGCCGGTGCGGTCGAAGCGCAGCGACCGGCCGAGGGCGTCCTTGAGCAGCGCCGAGAGCTGCGGGCCGAACGCCGAAATCAGGGCCGCGCCGCCGGCGACGGCCGCGAAGTGGCCGAGATCGCGGGAGCGACAGACCTGGCCTTCCTCACGCGCCTTGTCCAGCTTGCGCTGGGTGGCGGGCAGGTTCTTGTCTTGAGCGGAGGAGTCGGCCATGGCGGGTGCTTGGCCACGATTCTCTCGACGACACCCCGGAACTTGAGCGCGATAAGGGCCCGTTTCGGGCATCAATTCAGGGCGTCGACGACGCGTGCATCCGCTGGCCCCGCAACCGCGTAGAAACGAGGTCGAATTCCCCCACAACGAAGGACAAGCAATGAAACTGAAGAGCATCCTGACCGTCGCGACCCTCGCGGCCCTGTCCGCCGCCGCCATTCCGGCGTCGGCCCAGGTCATGGTCGGCGGCGCGCCGATGTATGCCAGCAAGGACATCATCGACAACGCCGTCAATTCGATGGACCACACGACCCTGGTCGCCGCCGTCAAGGCCGCCGGCCTGGTCGACACCTTGAAAGGCCCGGGCCCGTTCACGGTGTTTGCGCCCACCAACGCCGCCTTCGCGGCCCTGCCGGCCGGCACCGTCGACGGCCTGCTCAAGCCGGAGAGCAAGCCGGCCCTGACCAAGGTGCTGACCTACCACGTGGTCTCCGGCAAGATGGACAGCGCCGCGCTCATGAAGGCGATCGACGCCGGCGGCGGCAAGGCGACGCTGACCGAAGTCTCCGGCGGCAAGCTGGTCGCGAGCAAGAGCGGCAGCACGATCATGCTGACCGACGAGTCGGGCGGTATGGCCCACGTCACGATCGCCGACGTGGTCCAGTCGAACGGCGTGATCCACGTCGTCGACAAGGTGCTGCTGCCGAAGTGAAGAAAGGGGCCGCGGCCCCTTTCTTCGATGTCATCCCTCGCTTTGCTCAGGATGGCAGATGCTCGAATGCGGCAGGCATCGCTTGCCGCATCTTGTCCTCCAACACCGCCCGCGAGAACGGCTTGACGAGATAGGCCGCCGCCCCGGCCTGGGCGCAGCGGACGATGTCTTCCTTGCGGGCTTCGGCCGCCACCATCAGCACTGGCAGGTGGCGCAGCTTCGCATCGGTCTTGATGGCCGACAACAGCTCGAAGCCGCCCATCTTCGGCATCTCGATGTCGCAGATGACGAGGTCGAAACTGCTCGCCCGCAATTGCACGAGGGCGGCCTCGCCGTCGCTGGCCTCGGCAAGATTGTCGAAGCCGATCTCGCGCAACTGGCTGCGCACGACCCGGCGCATCGTCAGGAAATCATCAACGACGAGGATGCGCATGGCCGGGTCGGTGCCGCGATGCTCAGCGCGGCGGCGCTGCCGGCGCCGCGTCCGCCTCGCCCTGGTTCGGCAGCAGCTGCAGCAGCCGGTCCTCGGCGTCGCGGTTCATGACGATCACGCTGATGCGCCGGTTCATCGGGCTCGCCGGATCGCCCGGCACGAACAGATTGCTCGACGCCATGCCCTGGACCAGCAGCATGCGGTCCTCTGGCAGGCCGCCTGCGACGATCTCGCGGCGCGACGCGTTGGCGCGGTCGCTCGAGAGCTCCCAATTGCTGTAGCCGCGCTCGCCGCCGCCGAACGGCTGGGCGTCGGTGTGGCCCTCCATCGTGATCCGGTTCGGCACGTCGGTCAGTGAATGGCCGATCTCGCGCAGGAGCTCGTGCATGTAGGGTTTGACGATGGCGCTGCCGCTGTCGAACATCGGTCGGTTTTGCTCGTCGACGATCTGGATGCGCAGGCCGTCGCGCGTCATGTCGAGGCGGATCTGCGACTTCATCGCCGCCAGCTTCGGATTCGCCGTGATCGCCTCCTCGACGCGCTTCTTCAGCGCTTCCAGCCGCGTGATCTCGGCACGCTTCTGCTCGGCCTCGAGCGACTTGATGTTGAGGAGCTTCCTCTTGGCCGGCAGGTCGCCGTCCTTGACCTGGCCGGTGGCCCGCGTGAGGTCGCTGCCGCCGCCACGAACGACGTGCGAGGAATCACCCGCGCCGCTGCCGCCCATCAGCGCCACCTTCAAAGGCGCGTTGAAGAAGTCGGCGATGCCCTTCTTGTCGCCCTCGGTTGTCGAGCCGAGCAGCCACATCAGCAGGAAGAACGCCATCATCGCCGTGACGAAGTCGGCATAGGCGATCTTCCAGGCGCCGCCATGCTTGGCATGGCCGCCTTTCCTGATCCGCTTGATGATGATCGGCTGCAGCTTTTTAGAATCACCGGCCATGGCGTGCCCTCACGAAGCCGCCATCCTGAGCGCCAGCCAAGAAGCTCGCGCTCGCGCTGCGACGAGATTCTTCGCTTCGCTGAGGATGACGGTCGCTCACGCCTTCTTCCCCTTCACGTGCCCCTCGAGCTCGGAGAACGTCGGCCGGTCCTTCGAATACAGGACCTTGCGCCCGAACTCCACCGCCACCTGCGGCGCGTAGCCCTGCATGCTGGCGAGCAGCGTCGTCTTGATGCACTGCAGCTCCTTCGAGCCTTCGTCGACCTTCTGCTCGATCAGGCCGCCGAGCGGCTCGACGACCGCGTAGGCCAGCAGGATGCCGAGAAAGGTGCCGACCAGCGCCGAGCCGATCATGCCGCCGAGGATGGCCGGTGGCTGGCCGACCGAGCCCATGGTGTTGACGACGCCGAGCACCGCCGCGACGATGCCGAATGCCGGCAGCGCGCCGGCCAGCCGCGCCAGCGCGTTGACCGGGCCGTGGGCCTCGTTGTGGTGGGTTTCGATCTCGCTGTCCATCAGGCTTTCGATCTCGTGCGAATTGAGGTTGCCCGAGACCATCATGCGCAGGTAGTCGGTGATGAACTCGACCACGTGGTGGTCGGAGCCGACGACCGCGTACTTCTGGAACAGCGCCGACGACGATGGATCTTCCACGTCCTTCTCGATCGCCATCAGGCCTTCCTTGCGTGCCTTCTGCAGGATGTCGTAGAGCAGCGCCATCAGCTCCATGTAGCGCGCCTTCGAGTACTTCGAGCCCTTCAGCACGCCGGGCAATGCAGCAAGAGTCGCCTTCAGGACTTTGGGCTGGTTGTTCACCGCGAAGGCGCCGAGCGAGCCGCCGAGGATGGCGAGCAGCTCGGTCGGCAGCGCGTGCAGGATCACGCCGATGTTGCCGCCGTGGATGATGTACGCGCCGAAGATGCAGCCGAGTGCGACGCCGTAACCGATCAGAACGACCATGGTGATGTGTGCTTGCTTCCCAGCCGTCGCCCATGCGCCGTGCCGTGCCAGTTATCGGCGGACCGGCCGCCTCACTTGAGTGTCGCGGCCACCGGCCTCTTCGATCGCCGCAACAGGCCGGCGATTGCCCCTCGCGAAAAGAAAAACGGGCCCCGAAGGACCCGTTCAAAGCACGAGTGTCGTGCTGGAGGAGACAAGCAAGTGAACAGAGAGTCCGGTGTTTCGGCGCGTTGGCGGAAAGCTTGAGGACTAATGGAGTCGGATGCCGCCGGCGGCCTTGCCTTTGCCGGCGCGAGCGGGCGGATTGCACAGACCGCACTCGTAGTGGCGGGCGATCTCGTGCGGATGGGTCACGAACTGGCCGTGGCACTTCGAGCACTTCGTCATCGTCAGCATGCCGTTGTCGACGAACTTCACGAGCCGCCAGGCACGCGTGACCGAGAGCAGCGCCTCGAGGCCTTGCGCCGTGGTTTCTTCCTGGTAGAGCTGGTAGGCCTTGATGACGGCGTCGATCTCGTCGAGTTCCGATGACTTGTTCAGGTATTCATGGATGTTGAGGAAGAGCGAGGCGTGGATGTTCGGCTGCCAGGTCATGAACCAGTCGGTCGAGAACGGCAGCTGGCCCTTGCTCGGCGACTTGCCCGCCACCTCCTTGTAGAGCCGCAGCAGTCGCTCGTACGACAGGTCGGTCTCCGACTCCAGAACCTGAAGGCGGGCGCCGAGGTGGATCAGCGCGACGGCGCGGCTGATCTGCTTGGCTTCGGTGAGGATCGACTTGGACCGCATGATCAAGCCGCTTCTTGATGGCGGCCGGCGAGCAGGATCGAGGCGTGCAGGCGCGAGGTCGCGTCGTTGGCGGCGCTCTTGCCGTGGCTGGAGAGCAGGCCCCAGACCATGTCGTCGTCCATGCGGAAGCGGCACAGCAGCGTGTTGCCGCCGGCGATCTTCATCATCTGCGCCGGCGTGAGCAGCGCGATCAGCGCCGCGCTTTCCTCGCTGATCCCGAGCCGGTAGAGGGCCTGCTCGCGGTCGGTGCGAATGAGGCTCTGGGCCAGCATCAGGTAGGACAGATTGGCTTCGCGAATTTCGGTGAGGATCTGGTCGGCGTTCATTGGCGTGGGCTCCGTGGGTCTGTTGTTGTCCTGCAAGCGGGTTCACTTGCGATGGAGGGAATTCTGAAGACCGGAGATGGGCCCGGCCATCAGGTCATCTCGGTCGCTGAAGTCCAGCTTCTTCCATGCGCCTTGTCAGGCAATTCCCTACAGGCCTCGTCGTCCGTACACCTCGGCGCTCTGTGGTTCGCCAGGCCCAGCCCGCCGGGCGACAGATATTTCTCGGGCGGTGGCTCAAGTTGCGAAAACGGCCGCCCGATAACCCAGCCAACGGCGAGGAGCAATCCGAACCGGGGTCCGGAGTCAGAAACCGAATGTTTCGCCTGAGGCACGAGCCGAAGCGGGATGCCAGGAAGACGAACGCCGGGCGCATCGAAGGCGCTTGTGCCGCAGTCTCATCAACCGTTCAGGAGTTACTCATGGCTTTGTCGATCAACACCAACCTGGCTTCGCTGACCGCTCAGCGCAACCAGAGCAGGACCAGCAACGATCTGACGACGGCGATCGCTCGCCTGTCGTCGGGCCTGCGCATCAACAGCGCAAAAGACGACGCCGCCGGCCTCGCCATCGCTGACCGCTTCACGTCGCAGATCCGTGGCCTGACGCAAGCCGCGCGCAATGCCAACGACGGCATCTCGCTGTCGCAAACGGCCGAAGGCGCGCTGTCATCTGTCACCGACAACCTGCAGCGTATCCGCGAGCTGGCAGTGCAGTCGGTCAACGCCACGAACTCGGCCTCCGACCGCTCTTCGCTTCAGCTCGAAGTCTCGCAGCTGCAATCGGAGATCGACCGTGTCGCGACGCAGACCTCGTTCAACGGCACCAACCTGCTCGACGGCAGTTTCACTTCAAAGGCCTTCCAGGTCGGCGCCAACGTCGGCCAGACGATCACCGTCGCTTCGATCGCCAACACCCGCACCAGCGCGCTCGGCGTCTACCAGGGCCTGTCGCTCGCCAACCAGACCATCGGCACCGTCAGCAACACGGCGGCCGCGTTGACGGTGACCGCCGGCGCTGGCTCCACGGTCGCTCTCGGTTCGGTGGCCGTCGACGCCAAGGCGATCTCGAACGCCATCAACAGCGGCAACGTCGCGGGCCTGACGGCGACGGCGAACGCCACGAGCGTCGCTGCGGGCACCTCGGCCACCGCAGGTACGGTCGACGGTACGGCCACGTACACGATCAACGGCATCGCGATCTCGATCTCAGGCGTCATGGGCGCGTCCGCCCTCGCCGGCAACCGTGCCAATGCGGTCGCCGCCATCAACGCGCAGTCGGCAGCGACCGGCGTGACCGCTTCGGACACCGGTGCCGGCGTCGGCCTGGCCGCCGCCGACGGCCGCAACGTGTCGCTGGTCTATGCCGCCGGCACGTTCACGACCTCGGCCGCAACCGACTTCGGCCTCTCGGCCGTGGCCCTGACCGGCTCGACCGTGAACGTGACCTACGCAGCGCCCACCGGCGTCAGCGGTAACTTGGTGTTCACTCAGGCCTCTGGCTTCGCCAGCTCGACGGCGATCGCCTCGACCGGTACTGCCGTCGGAGCAGTCGACATCTCGTCGGTGGCCGGCGCCAACGCCGCGCTGACCTCGATCGATGCGGCGCTCGCCACGGTCAGTTCGAGCCGCGCTTCGCTCGGCGCGATCCAGAACCGCTTCTCCTCGACGATCAGCAACCTGCAGACGACGAACGAGAACCTCACGGCGTCGCGCAGCCGCATCCAGGACGCCGACTTCGCGATGGAAACCGCGAACCTGTCGCGGGCCCAGGTGCTGCAGCAGGCCGGCACGGCGATGATCGCCCAGGCCAACCAGCTGCCGAACCAGGTGCTCACGCTCCTGCGCTGATCGAGGCGCGGCGCTGCGAGGCGCCGCCCACGAGCAACGGCGAAGGGCCCGGGAAGAGATTCCCGGGCCCTTCGTGCTTCGGCGATCGAAACGCCGCGGCAACAGATGGCGCCGCAAGGCCCTTCATTTCCGACCTTCAGCCGACGCGCGCGGCCCCGACAATTTTTCTAGAGTCGCCTTTCCGGCACCGATTCACCACGAGCAGCGAACCTCACGTGGCCCCTCCGCAGAAAATCCGCCTCGGCGAGCTGCTGGTCCAGCAGCAACTGATCAGTGCCGAGCAACTCGGCACCGCGCTCGAGCGCCAGCGCGCCAGCGGCCAGAAGCTCGGCCGCTCGCTCGTCGATGCCGGCTTCGTCAGCGAGGAACAGATCTGTGGCGCCCTGGCGCGGCAGATGCGCATCCCCTACATCAACCTGCGCCAGTTCGCCCTCAATCCGACCCTCGTGCAGCTGCTGCCCGAAGGCCAGGCGCGCCGCTTTCGCGCCCTCGTGCTCGACGAGAGCGGTGGCGCCCTGCGCGTCGGCCTCGCCGACCCGACCGACCTGTTCGCCTACGACGAGCTGAGTCGCCTCCTCAAGCGCGAGCTGCTCGTCGCAGTCGTCAGCGAATCGCAGCTCATGGCCGGCATCGACCGCGTCTACCGCCGCACCGGCGAGATCAGCGCCCTTTCGCGCGAGCTCACCGCCGAGCTGGCGCAGACCGAGGCCGACTTCGGCACCGCCGCCGGCTCGGATGCCGCGGTGAAGGACGCGCCGGTCGTCAAGCTTCTGCAGACGCTGTTTGAAGACGCCGCCCAGGTGCGCGCCTCCGACATCCACATCGAGCCGCAGGAAAAGAACCTGCACGTGCGCTTTCGCATCGACGGCGTGCTGCACCTGCAGACCGAGGCCGACTCCAAGATCGCAGCCGCGCTGGTGCTGCGCCTGAAGCTGATGTCGGGGCTCGACATCTCCGAGCGCCGCCTGCCGCAGGACGGGCGCTTCCACGTCGACATCCGTGGCAGCGCCCTCGACGTGCGCATCTCGACCATGCCGACGCAGTACGGCGAGTCGGTGGTGATGCGCCTGCTCAGCCAGAGCGGCGGCCTGCTCAAGCTCGATCGCCTGGGCATGCCGATGCGCATGCTCGAGCGCGTGCGCATCGCGCTCGCGCGCGCTGGCGGCATGATCCTCGTGACCGGGCCCACGGGCAGCGGCAAGACGACGGCGCTCTACGCGGCGCTGGCCGAGATCAATGCGCCCGATCGCAAGATCATCACCGTCGAGGATCCGGTCGAATATCGCCTGCCGGGCGTGAACCAGGTCCAGGTCCACGACAAGATCGAGCTCACCTTCGAGCGCGTGCTGCGCTCGGCCCTGCGCCAGGACCCCGACGTGATCCTGGTCGGCGAGATGCGCGACCGCACCACCGCCGAGATCGGCCTGCGCGCCGCCATGACCGGCCACCTCGTGCTGTCGACGCTGCACACCAACGACGCCGCGAGCACGCCGATCCGGCTGCTCGACATGGGCGTGCCGGCGTACATGGTGGCGATGTCGCTCAACCTCGTAATCGCGCAGCGCCTGGTGCGCATGGTCTGCGAGGACTGCAGCGCGCCGCACGAGCCATCGGCCCAGGAAATGGCCTGGCTGCACCACGCCTGCCGGGGCAACGACGGCGCCCGCCCGCTCCGCTTCGCCCGCGGCCTCGGCTGCTCGCGCTGCAACGGCACCGGCTATGCCGGCCGCAGCGCCGTCTACGAGATGCTCGAGATGACGCAGACGCTGGTCGAAGTCGCCAACAGCGGTGCCCCGATCGAATTCGTGCGGCTGGCGCGCGAGCAGATCGGCAGCGCCACCCTGCTCAACCACGCACTCCAGCTGGTCGGCAGTGGCCGCACCACGATCGACGAAGCCAAGCGCGTCGCCGCGCAGCTCGAAGCCTGACCTCCGAGCCATGACGACCTTCGCCTATGCCGCCCGCGACGGCGGCGGCCAACTCCGCGAAGGCACGCTCGAAGCCGCCACCGCCGGCGCCGCGGCCGACCTGCTCATCGGCGGCGGCAACACGCCGATCCGCATCGAGGCGGCCCCCGCAGGTGCCGCCCCGACAACTGCGGCGGCGCTGGCCCTGCCATGGCGGCGCGGCGCCCGCGTCGTCCACGAGGACCTGCTGCTCTTCACCCGCCAGTTGCACTCGCTGCTGAAGGCCGGCATCCCCATCACGCGGGCGCTCTCCGGACTGCAGGATTCCGCTGGCACGGCGATGGCCAACGTGATCCGCCTCACGCGCGAGAGCCTCGAGAGCGGCAATGCGCTGTCGATGTCGATGGCGCGCCAGCACGGCGTGTTCTCCGGCTTCTACATCGCGATGGTCAAGGTCGGCGAGCTCACCGGCCGGCTCGACGAGGTCTTCATCCGCCTCTTCCACCATCTCGCTTTCGAAAAGTTGATGCGCGACCAGGTCCGCACCGCCCTGCGCTACCCGAGCTTCGTGATGGCGGTGATGGCGGTCGCCGTCGGCGTGATCAACCTGTTCGTGATCCCCGCCTTCCAGAAAGTGTTCGACGGCTTCGGTGCCGAGTTGCCACTGATGACGCGCGTGCTCGTCGGCTTCTCGCGCTTCACGCTCGCGAACTGGCCTTATCTGCTGATGGCCGCCTTCGCCGCCTTCTTCGGCTTTCGCGCCTGGCGGGCGACGCCGGCCGGCGGCTATGCGTGGGATCGCCTCAAGCTGTCGCTGCCCATCGCCGGCAAGATCGCGAGGAAGGCGACGCTGGCCCGCTTCGCACGCAGCTTCGCGCTGGCGCTGAAGAGCGGCGTGCCGGTCGTGCAGGCGCTCGTCGTCGTTGCATCGACGGTCGAGAACGCCTATGTGGCGCGCGCCGTCGAGAAGATGAAGGAAGGCGTGGAGCGTGGCGACAGCGTTCTGCGCACCGCCGCGGCCAGCCGCATCTTCACGCCGGTGGTGCTGCAGATGATCGCCGTCGGCGAAGAGTCGGGCTCGCTCGACGAGATGCTCGCGGAGATCGCCGACTTCTACCAGCAGGACGTGGAGTACGAGCTGAAAACGCTGTCGGCGCAGATCGAGCCGATCCTCATCGTCTTCCTGGGCGTGCTCGTCCTCATCCTCGCCCTCGGCGTGTTCCTGCCGATCTGGGACCTGGGCCGGGTCGCGATCAAGCGCTGAGGCGCGCGGCGCCAACTAAGCACGCTTTGCGGCTGGCGCCGACGAGCGCTGCACTCAACGCCGGGCCGCAGCCGCCGAAGTCACCGGTACTCGGGGCATGTGCTCCGCGGTCTTGACGGGCGCGGCAAACAGGCGGCCCTTCACGGCGGTTTTTCAGGCATCGCCCGACACCCGTGCCCCGCACAGTCGGAGCGCGAATTCAGCGAGAAGAGGCAGCACATGCGCACGATCCGGAATCAAAGAGGCTTCACGCTCATCGAGCTGATCGTGGTGATCTCGATCCTCGCGGTACTCGCCGCCGTGGCGCTGCCGCGCTTCATCGACCTGCAGCGCGACGCCCGCGTCGGCCAGCTGCAGGGCGCCCGCGGTGCCGTCGCTTCCGGCGCCACGCTCGTCCACGCCGCCGTGCTGGCACGCCGCGGCATCGCCGACCTCGCAGCCTGCCCGGCGACACCCGGCGTGATCGCCGACAACAAGCTCGCCGGCGCCGGTACCGCCTGCACGGAAGCCGGCATCGTCCGCATCGTCAACGGCTACCCGGCCTCGACCGCCATCGGCACCGCCGGCATCGTTTCGGCAGCCGGAATCGGCGGCACCTTCGTGACGACGGCGGCCAACCTCGCCGACGCCGGCTACGTGGTCGCCGTCGCCGGCACCACCACCACCTTCCAGCGGATCGACGCCGTCACCCCTGCAACCTGCAGCTTCACCTACACCGAGCCGCCGGCTGCTTCCACCGCAGCCGTCTTCTCGATCGCCACGACAACCGGCTGCTGATCTCGCGCCGCCCTCCACTTCGCTCAATCAACCGCGCCATCCAAGGAGCACCCTATGAAATCCCAACGTGGCTTTACGCTCATCGAACTGGTCGTCGTCATCATCATCCTCGGCGTTCTCGCCGCGGTGGCGGTGCCGAAATTCGTGGACCTCTCGATCGATGCGCACAACGCTTCGGCCAGAGGCATCGCCGGCGCCATCTCCTCGGGCGGTGCGATCAACTTCGCAGCCAAGCAGGCGGGCAACGGGGGCGCCATCACCATCAACCAGTCCAACATCTGTACCGCCGCGATCCTGCAGACGCTGCTGAGCGGCTCCGGCGCCACCCTGACTGCCGGCGCCCCGGCCACCGACGACCAGTTCCAGGTCGGCGGCAGTTTGGACTGCTCGGGAGGGACAACCAGCGGCACCTGCTCGATTACGCCCAGGGGCACCGGCGTGACGGTGGCCTACCCCAACGTGATGTGCGCCCGCTGACCGAAACAAGATCCTTCTCCGGTTCTCCCGGCCATGAACGGCCAGCGCGGCTTCACCCTTGCCGAGCTGGTCATCGTGATGGTGATCACCAGCGTGCTCGCCGTCGTGGCCATTCCCCGCCTCTTCGACAAGAGCGAGTTCGCGGCCCGCGGCGGCCGCGACTTCGTGGCCTCGGCGCTGCGCTACGCGCAGAAGTCGGCGATCGCGATGCGGCGCAACGTCTGCGTCAGCGTCGCCGGGTCGACGGTGCGCGCCACCTTCGCCGATGCCAACGGCAGCGACCAGCCCTGCAACGCGGCCAACGCGTTGCGCCATCCCGGCAACGGCCTGGCCTTCGACGATCCGGCCAACGCCCTGCCCGGCGGCGCCGCCGTCGCCGCTGCGGCAGCGCTCGTGTTCGACGGCGCCGGCAAGCCGCTCTCCGCATCGTCGTCGCCGCTGGCGGCCACGCTCGCGATCAGCGTCGCGGGCTATTCGGTGCCGGTCACCGTCGAAGCCGGGACCGGCCTCGTCCACTGAGCGCTCGACGCGCCGCACCCGCGATGGCCGCACGATCGACGCCGCTCTACCGTGCCCCCCGCCGCGGGCGGGGCGAGCGCGCCAGTCACCAGCGCCGCCCGCGCCAGCGCGGCCTGAGCCTGATCGAACTCATTGTCTTCATCGCCATCATCGCGATCGCGATCGCCGGCCTGCTCGTGCTCTACGACACCGCCGTGCGCGGCAGCGCCGACCCGCTGGTCCGCAAGCAGGCGACAGCGATCGCCGAATCGCTGCTCGGCGAAGTGCTGGCGCAGCCCTTCACCTACTGCGACCCGCAGGATCCCGCCAACGACGCCGCCAGCCCGCCGACGTCGACGGCGCAATGCACCGGCGGCGCCGCGTTCTCGCAAGACCGCGGCGGCGGCACGCTCGGCCCGCAGCCGGCGACCGAGAGCCGCTTCTCAGGGACCGATCCGCTCGACAACGTTGCCGACTACAACGGCTATGCGATGAGTTCGGGCATCTACAGCCTCGACGACGGCAGCACGCCGGTGCCGGGGCTCGAAGCCTATTCCGCCGCCGTGACGGTGACGCGTGCCGGCCTTGCCCTCGGCTTGCCGAGCGACGCCGAAGCACTGCGCGTCGACGTGCTCGTGACCGGCCGCGGCGAGAGCATCACGCTCACCGGCTACCGCCTCCGCCACTCGCCGAATGCCACCGGATGAAGCCGCATCGCCAGCGCTGCATCGACCACCACGAGCGCGGCTTCACGCTGCTCGAAGCGGTGCTCGTCATCGCCCTCACCGGCATCGTCGCCGCGATGGTCGGCGTGTTCGTGCGCCAGCCGATCAACGCCTATGTCGACCAGGGTCGCCGCGCCGAGCTCGGCGACAGCGCCGACACCGCCTTGCGGCAAGCCGGCCGCGAGCTCTCGCGCAGTCTGCCGAACAGCGTCCGCGTCGATCCGTCGGGGCGCTTCCTCGAGTTCGTTCCGGTCAAGGCCAGCGGCCGCTATCGGGCCGCGCCGGCCGCTGACGGCAGCGGCGACTTCCTCGACTTCGACACCGCCGGCGACGACACCTTCGACGTGCTCGGCCCGACGGTCGGCGCCTCCTCCGGCGACGCGCTGGTGGTCTACAACCTCGGCCTGCCCGGCGCCGACGCCTATGCCGGCGACACGCGGCGGCCCTTGCTCGCCTTCGGCAGTGCGCTCGCATCGATCCATTTCTCGGCCACCGCCGGGCCGTTCCCGTTTCCGTCGCCGGGCAACCGCTTCCAGATCGTCGGCGCGCCGGTGACGCTGGCCTGCGCGCCGGCTGCCGCGGGCACGGGAAGCCTGCGTCGCTACACCGGCTACGGCATCGCCGCGACGCAGCCGGCCGACGCCGCAGCGGCGCCGCTGGCCGGCCTCGGCGGCACCGACAACAGCGTTCTCGCCGACAAGGTCAGCGCCTGCTCGTTCGCGTTCAGCGCCGGCGCCTCGGCCCGCACCGGGCTGGTGACGATGCGCCTGACGCTCGAGAGCGGCGGCGAGCAGATCAGCCTGCTGCACCAGGCCCACATCGACAACTCGCCATGAAGCGACGCACCGCACGGAACTCGGGCTTCGCCCTCGTCACCGCCATCTTCGTGCTGGTGGTGCTGGCGCTCCTCGGCGCCGCCATGGTGGCGCTGTCGACGATGCAGCACGTCGGCCAGGCCCGCGACCTCCTGGGCACGCGGGCCTACTTCGCGGCCCGCGCCGGCCTCGAGTGGGGCGTGTACCAGGCCCTTCGCAACGCCAGCTGCGCCGCCAATGCCGCGCTGCCGGCGCTGGCCGGCTCTGCCCAGGGCTTCGCGGTGCAGGTCCAGTGCAATGCCAGCGGCCCGTTCGACGAAGGCGGCGCCTCGGTGCGCTTGTACCAGGTCACCGCCACCGCCTCGCTCGGTGCGGCGGGCGGCGTCGACCGCGTCGAGCGGCAACTGCAGGCCGTCGTGAGCACGCCATGAGGGGCATCGCGCGCTTCTGCTGGCTGCTCGTGGTGGCGTTCTGCCCCAGCCTCGCCGGTGCGATGACCTACTTGAACAAGCCGGTGCCGTTCAACGGGGTCGACGCCAGCAGCCACACGAAGCTCGGCCCGTCGACCGGCGGCGTCTATTCGTCGAGCTATCGGTTCGGCAATCCCGGGACCTGCGGTACCAACCCGCCGGTGATCGACGACGCGATCTCGGACAACGTGCCGATCGGCTTCGGCTTTAGCTACGGCGGCACCAGCTTCACCCAGGTGCGCGTGATGAGCAACGGTCGTTTGCAGTTCAACGACAACGCGTGGTGCGGCAGTGGCAGCCCGGTCACGCAACAACCGTACCCCGACGGCAACCTGACCTACACGATGCGCATCTGTCGTGTAGCTCACGTAGCAGCTATTGCGGTCGACGCACGGCGTGCCGTGTCTGGCGCCGACTTCGGTCTGCAGCGACGGATCGAGGTCGGCGCCGTCGCCTTCGACGCCGGCAACGAATTCCGGTTCGGCGTGCTCCGCCTGATGCCGGCCTACGGCAGCGAGCTCGTCGCCCTGCCGGTGCTCGCCGAAGCCCAGTACTGGGACGGCCTGCGCATGGCCACCAACGCCGCCGACCAGTGCACTGCCGTGCCGGCAACGAGCGCGGCGATGGCCAACTATCAGCGCCAGCTTTCCGCCTGCAAGACCGCCGTCGCCGCCACCGTGCCGGTGCTGGCGAGCGGTCGCACCTGGCTGAAGCTGGCGCGGCCCGGCAATGGCAATGGCGGCAGCGTCGACCTCGCCGTGCAGCTCGGCACCACCGCCGCCGGCCGCACCTGCACCGCCGCGGGCGGCAGCGACAGCGCCGCTGCGGCCGCCAACCTGCCCTGGCTGCAGGGCAAGTGGAACGGCGCCGCCGCCTACGACCAGAACCCGACCACGCGTGCCAGCTTCGGCCAGTACCGGTCGCCGCTCATCTACCAGCGCGAGAGCTTTTGAAAGCACGGCAATCACGCCGCTTATCGACCTTCTCCACCCAGCGCCGCTGCCTACGATGACCGCACCACTCAGCGCCGACTGACCCGACGCGACCGAGCCCGACCCTCATGTTCCAGCGACTTTCCCGACCCGGATGGATGGCCGTCGAGCTCAGGCCCGACAGCCTGCGCCTGGCCCATGTCGTGCGCTCCGGCATGGCGCGGCCGCGGCTGGCACTGCTGCGTTCGTTCGCACGCGCCGGCAGCGAGGCCGATGACCTGTCGCGCCTGCGCAAGTCGCTCGGGCTTCAACATTACCGTTGCACCACCGCGGCCGAGCCCGGCTCGTACCAGATCGTGCAGCTGCCGGCGCCGGCGGTGCCGGCCGCCGAAGTGAAGGCGGCCCTGCGCTGGGCCGTGAAGGACGCCATCGACTTCGCCGTCGACGATGCACTCATCGACGCCCTCGGCGTTCCCAACGACGATCCGCGTGGCGCCCGGCCGCCGCAGGTGCTCGCGGTGGCGGCGCGGCGCGAGCGCGTCGGCGCCCGCGTGCAGGCGTTCCAGCGCGCCGGCATCGCGCTCAAGGTGGTCGATGTCGCCGAGACGGCGCAGCGCAACCTGGCGGCGTTGTTCGAAGAGCCGAACCGCGGCCTCGCCTTTCTCGCCTTCGACGACCGCGGCGGCCTGCTCACCTTCACCCGCAACGGCGAGCTCTATGCGCTGCGCCACATCGACGTCGCCACCGCAGCGCTCGCCGACGCCGCTCCGGCAGTGGCGCGCGAGAGCCTCTACGAACGCATCGCCCTCGAGCTGCAACGCTCGCTCGACAACTTCGATCGCCTGTTCAGCCAGGTCGTCCTGCAGCGGCTGCTGGTGGCGCCGCACGACGGCCGCGGCGCCCTCGTCGATTACCTGCGCAACAGCCTCGCACTTCCGGTCGACGCCGCCGACCTCGACGGTGCCTTCGACTGCAGCGGCGACATCGCCTTCGGCAACAGCACCGACCAGGCCGGCTGGCTGCGGCCGCTCGGCCTCGCCCTGCGCGAAGAGGCCAAGCAATGAGCCGCAGCGCCGCTCCCAGGGCGAATTTCGAAGCGCAACGCGCGAAGGTCTGCCAATGACCCAGAACATCAACCTCTGCGATCCGTCGCTGCGGGCCCGTCGCGACCTGCTCGGCTTCGAGTCGGCGCTGACCGTGCTTGCCGTGGCGGTGCTGGGCGTGGTGCTCGCCGCGGCAGGTGCCCGCTGGTCGCTGGCGCGCCTCGGACCGGTCGCCGCCAGCAGCGCCAACGAACTGGCCGCGCAGCAGGCCGCCATGCAGACCCTGGCCGCGCAGGCGGCCGGCAGCAAGCCCGATGCCGCCCTGCAAGCCGAGATCGCGGGCCTGCAGCGCACGCTCAGCCAACGTAGCGCGGCTCTGCGCGCCGTCGACGAAGGCGCCGTCGACCGCGAAGGCGGCTTCGCGGGCCGCCTCGAAGCGCTCGCCCGCCAGTCCATCGACGGCCTCTGGCTCACCGGCGTCGTGCTGCGCCAGGACGACGTGCTGCTGAAGGGTCGCGCGCTGACACCGTCGCTCATTCCGGTCTTCGTGCAGCGACTCGACCACGAGCCGTCGCTGCAGGGCCGCAGCTTCAAGGCGCTCGACGTCTTTCGCCCGCTCGAGGCGCCCGCTGCAGGCGCGTCGGCGGCGGCGTTGTCGGCGGCACCGTCGGGCACGCCTGCCGGCCACGCCGAGTTCGTCGAATTCACGCTCGTCGGTGCCGACGCCGTGGCGCCGCTCGCGCCCGCAGGCAAGCCATGACGTTCACACCTGCTGCCCTGCGCGCCCGCTGGCTGACGCTGGTGCGCCGCGAGCGCGGCCTGGCGCTGGCCGCCGCACTAGTGCTGGTGCTCGGCCTCGGCGAGCTGCTCCTGATCGAGCCGCCGCTGATCCAGCGGGCCCGGCTGGCGCGCGAGATGCAGGCGCAGCAGCGCGAGCAGCAGGCCCTGCAACAGGCGCTCGGCAGTGGCGTTCGCGATCCCAACGCGCCGCTGCGCACGCAGCGCGACACCTTGCAGGCGCAGGTGCGCGCCGCCGAGCATGAATTCCGCGACCTTCAGAACGGCCTCGTGCAGCCGCAGCACATGGGCGCGCTGCTGCAGTCGCTGCTCACCGAGCACCGCGGCCTGCGCCTGCTCGGCCTGCGCAGCCTGCCGGTGATGCCGGTCGGCGATACCGCTGGCGTGAAGAAGATCCTCGCCGCGAACGAGCGTGCCGGCAGCGCCGCGCCCACCGCGTCGGCTGCGGCGACCGCGCCGACAACGCCAGTGGCGGGTGCTGCCGGCGACGACGCCTGGCTCTATCGCCATGCCGTCGAGGTGCGTGTGCAGGGCAGCTATGCCGACATGCTGGCCTACCTGCACGCGCTCGAAGGCCTGCCGCGCAGAGTTCACTGGGGCGATCTCGAGATCGACGCCACGAAGCATCCCGCGAACGTGATGACGGTGACGCTTTTCACCGTGAGCCTGGAGAAATCATGGTGGATTCTTTGAAAGCCCTCCTCGTCGCCGCCAGCACGCTGTTCTTGCTGGCCATGAGCGCATCGGCCGCCGATCTGCGCGACCCCACCCAACCGCCGCCGATGGCACCGCGATCCGTCGCGGCGCTGCCGGGCATGGCAGCGCCGGCGCCGCTGGTACTGCAGTCGGTGCTCACCGGCTCCGGCCGGCGCGCCTCGGTGATCATCAATGGCCGCGTCGTCGAGCTCGGCGAGGCCGTCGACCAGATGAGGCTGATGCAGGTCACCGACACGCGCGCCACCCTGACCGGCCCGCGTGGCTCGACCGTGCTGGCGCTCACGCCCGGCGCCGACAAGCAGTTCGCCGTGGCGCCCGCCGCCGAGCGCACGCTCGCACGGGCCGCCGGTGTCGCAGCGCGTGCCGCTGACCGGATCGCCAAGGTCGAGCCCATCGACACCACGCTTCGCGCGGAAGCGCCGAGCACGATCTCCGTTCGCTACGCCGAGCCCAAATGATCACCACTCGTTCGTTCGCCCACCACTCGCCGCGGACCCTCTCGGTCGCCGCGGCCCTTGCCGTCGCGCTGGCCGCGGCCGGCTGCGCGGCACCGGCACCGCCGCCCGCCAGCAACACGATGGAGCGCATCCGCGCCGAGCTGCGCGATGCCGCCGCCGCCGCACCGGCGCGCCCCGTGCCGCGCCCCGACGCGCTCGACCGCGCCCTCTTGCCGCCGCTGCAGATCGAGCCGGCACGGCCGAGCGCCGCCGCCGAACCGCGCTTCGATCTCTCGGTCGCGCAGGCGCCCGCCCAGCAGGTCTTCCTCTCGATCGCCAGCGGCTCGCGCTACAGCATGCTGGTGCCAGCCGAGGTCACCGGCAACATCACGGTGACGCTGAAGAACGTGACCGTTCGCGAAGCGCTCGATTCGCTTCGCGATCTCTACGGCTACGACTACCGCATGCAGGGCACGCGCATCAGCATCCAGCCGAACGGCGAACAGACGCGCATCTTCCAGGTCAACTACCTGGCCGGCAAGCGCCACGGCAGCACCGAGATGCGGGTGACCTCGGGCTCGATCACCAACGGCTCGAGCGCCGGCAGCAACGGTGCCGCCGCGTCGACCGGCACCGGCTCGTCGTCGACACCGAACGGCGGCACCACCGCCGGCGCGCCGAGCAGCCGCATCTCGACCGAGAGCGACAACGACTTCTGGGCCGACCTGCGGACCACGCTGGCCGCCATCGTCGGCACCGAAGGCACGAAGAAGGTGATCGTCAACGCCCACTCGGGCGTGATCGCCGTGCGCGGCCTGCCGGCCGATATCCGCAATGCCGAGAACTACCTTCGCATGACGCAGCTCATCGTCGAGCGCCAGGTGATGATCGAAGCCAAGATCATCGAAGTGCAGCTCAACGACAGCTTCGCGAGCGGCGTCAACTGGGCGGCCTTTCGCGGCTCGCGCGGCCGCCTCTCGGTGGGCCAGTCCGCACCCGGCACCGTGCTCTCGCCGACCGGCCTGATCGGCACCGGCGCCACCGGCGTCGACTCGACCACGGGTGCACTGTCCGACCCGCTGCTGGCCGCCATCGCCGGCTCCAACCTCATCACGAGTGCCGCCAACCTCGGCAGCATGTTCGGTCTGGCTTTCCAGGCGCAGGACTTCGCCGCCTTGCTGCAGTTCCTCGAGACGCAAGGCAGCATCCAGGTCCTGTCGAGCCCGCGCATCGCCACCATCAACAACCAGAAAGCGGTGCTGAAGGTCGGCACCGACGAGTTCTTCGTGACCAGCGTGAGCACCAGCACGACGAGCTCGGCGAACAACAACGTGACCTCGCCCACGATCAGCGTGCAGCCGTTCTTCTCCGGCATCGCGCTCGACGTGACGCCGCAGATCGGCGAAGGCGATTCGATCATCCTTCACCTGCACCCGTCGGTCAGCGTCGTCGCCGAGAAGCAGAAGAGCGTCAACCTCGGCGCCCTCGGCAACTTCCAGCTGCCGCTCGCCGCCAGCACCGTCAACGAGAGCGACAGCGTCGTGCGCGTGCTCGACGGCCACATCGTCGCCATCGGCGGCCTCATGAAGCAGCAGTCGTCGGGCAGCACCTCCGGGCTGCCCGGTGCCACCGATCAGCCGCTGCTCGGCACCCTGTTCGGCCAGCGCGCCCGCTCGAACAGCAAGAGCGAGCTGGTCATGCTGATCAAGCCGACGATCCTGCGCGGCGAGAGCGGCTGGCAGAACGACGCCGCCGACGTCGAGCAGCGCCTGCGCAGCTACTCGCCGGTTGCCGCGGCGGAGCCGGCACGGGCCGTGCGCTAGCGCTCGCGCTGCCCGAACACGCCCCGACACGCCCGACCCGCCGCGGAGCCCACCGGTGTACCTTGCCCACTTCGGCCTCGCCGAGATGCCGTTCGCGCTGACGCCCGACACGGCTTATGCCTTCGCCACTCGCGGCCACCAGGAAGCGCTCAACACGCTGCTCGTCGCCGTGGCCGGCGACGAGGGCTTCATCAAGATCACCGGCGAAGTCGGCACCGGCAAGACGCTGCTCTGCCGCCGCTTCCTGCGCGCGCTCGGCAGCCGCGGCGACAACACCGTCACCTGCTACCTGCCGAATCCGGACCTGACGCCGCGCACCCTGCTGCTGTCGCTCGCAGAAGAGCTCGGCGAGTCGCTGCCGGCCACCGCCGATCCGTACACGCTGCACAAGACGATCGAGCGGCGACTTCTCGCACTCGCTGCGGAGAACCGCCGCGTCGTCGTCTGCCTCGACGAGGCCCAGGCACTGTCGCGCGCCAACCTCGAGGCGCTGCGCCTGCTTTCCAATCTCGAGACCGAAAAGCAGAAGCTGATGCAGGTCGTGTTGTTCGGCCAGCCCGAGCTCGACGCCCGCCTCGACGAGCACCACCTGCGCCAGCTGCGCCAGCGCATTGCCTTCGCGTACCGACTGCAGGGGCTGACGCA
>JAYVNL010000007.1:0-2501 GCA_043758495.1 Rhizobacter sp. | reverse complement strand
GGGTCGGAGTTGATGACGATCTCGTAGGCCAGGCCCATCTGGCCGCGCCGGTAGCTGCGCTCGTTGGCGATGAACTCCTTGCCGTAGCTCCAGTGCCGATAGTTCACCGGCATGCCGACCGATGCGTAGGCATCCATCATCTGCTCAGAGGTGATCACCTCGAGCTGATTCGGATAGGTGTCGAGCGCGAAGCGCTGGGCGCAAGCGCGGATCTTCTCGTGGTGAAGCTCCACCAGCTCGAAGGTCCAGTCGCTCGGGTCGGGCAACGGTGCTTCGGCGCGCGGCCCGGCCGGCAACGGCGCCAGTGGCAGCGAGCGCTCGGGGCGCAGCTTGCGCCGCGCCGGCGACGGGTGCGCCAACTGCTGTTCGTGAACCGTTGCCGTCATGCCGGGGCTCCTTCGGCCTTGAACAAGTCGCGAAACACGGGATAGATCTGCGACGCCTCGGTCACCTTCCTCATCGCGAAGTGGCACTGCAATTCCTGCAGCCGCGCGTACTCTTCCCACAGGTTCTGCTCTTCCTCGGCGACCTGCACGTAGGCGAAGTAGCGGCACTTCGGCAGCAGGCTCTCGGTGAGCAGCTCGCGGCAGCGGCCGGAGTCGTGGTGCCAGTTGTCGCCGTCGCTGGCCTGGGCGGCGTAGATGTTCCAGTCGCCGGGCGGGTAGCGCGCGGTGATGATCTCGTCCATCAGAACCAGGGCGCTCGAGACGACGGTGCCGCCGGTTTCGCGGGCGCGAAAGAAGTTTTCCTCGTCGACCTCCTGCGCCTGCGTGTGGTGGCGGATGAAGACGATGTCGATCTTCTCGTAGTGCCGCGTCAGGAAAAGGTAGAGCAGGATGAAGAAGCGCTTGGAGAGGTCCTTCCTTGCTTCGTCCATCGAGCCCGAGACGTCCATCAGGCAGAACATCACCGCCTTCGCGGTCGGCACGGGCACGCGTACCCGGTTGCGAAAGCGCAGGTCGATGGGGTCGAGGTAGGGAATGCGCGACAGCCGATGGCGCAGCGCCGCGATCTGCAGCTCGAGCTCCTTCCTTGCCAGCTCGGCGGCGGCGTCGGCCGCGGTGGCGGGCATCGCGTCGAGCTCCTCGACGAGTGCGGCCAGCGCGGCGCGCGATCCGGCGCCGATTGCAACACGGCGACCGATGGCGCCGCGCATCGAGCGGATCACCGACAGGTTGCTCGGCGTGCCGGCGTTCGAGTAGCCAGCGCGGTGGGTCTTCATCTCCGGCGTCTCGGCCAGCTGCGTGCGCGTCATGCGCGGCAGGGCGAGATCGTCGAAGAAGATCTGCATGAATTCTTCCTTCGTGAGGTGAAAGACGAAGTCGTCTTCGCCGCCCTCGGAGTCGCCGGCCTGACCGGAGCCGCTGCCACGACCGCCGCCGCCGCTCGGGCGCTCGATGCGGTCGCCGCGCACGTATTCCTGGTTGCCGGGGTGCACCATTTCGCGCGAACCGCCCGAGCCGTGGCTGAAGGCCGGTTCGCTGATGTCGCGCCTCGGCAAGTGGATGTCCTCGCCCTGCTCGATGTCGCGGATGCCGCGCTTGTCGACCGCCTTTCGGACGGCGTCGCGCAGCTGCCCCTGGTAGCGCTTCAGGAAGCGCTCGCGATTGCCGATCGACTTGTTCTTGCCGGCGAGCCGGCGGTCGATGATCTGTTGCAGCATCGCGCGCTTACGAAGACTTCCTGACCCGCAGATACCACTCGCACAAGAGACGAACCTGCTTGGCCGTGTAGCCCTTCTGGACCATGCGGTTGACGAAGTTCTCGTGCTTCTTGGCCTCGTCGGCGCTGGCCTTGGCGTTGAAGCTGATCACCGGCAGCAGCTCCTCGGTATTCGAGAACATCTTCTTCTCGATCACCGTGCGCAGCTTTTCGTAGCTCGTCCACGCCGGGTTCTTGCCGGCATTGCTGGCCCGCGCCCGCAGCACAAAGTTGACGATCTCGTTGCGGAAATCCTTCGGGTTCGAGATGCCCGCCGGCTTCTCGATCTTCTCGAGCTCGCCGTTCAACTGGGCCCGATCGAAGACCTCGCCGGTGTCGGTGTCGCGGTACTCCTGGTCCTGGATCCAGTAGTCCGCGTAGGTCACGTAACGGTCGAAGATGTTCTGGCCGTACTCGCTGTAGCTCTCGAGGTAGGCGGTCTGGATCTCCTTGCCGATGAACTCGGCGTAGCGCGCCGACAGATGCTCCTTGATGAAGCCGAGGTACTTCTGCTCGGTCTCGGTCGGGAACTGCTCGCGCTCGATCTGCTGCTCGAGCACGTACATCAGGTGCACCGGGTTGGCGGCGACTTCGGCCGGGTCGAAGTTGAAGACTTTCGAGATGATCTTGAAGGCGAAGCGCGTCGACACGCCGCTCATGCCCTCGTCGACGCCGGCGTAGTCGCGGTACTCCTGATAGCTCTTGGCGCGCGGGTCGGTGTCTTTGAGGTTGTCACCGTCGTAGATCAGCATCTTCGAATAGAGCGACGAGTTCTCCGGCTCCTTCAGCCGCGTGAGCAT
>JAYVNL010000006.1:0-2505 GCA_043758495.1 Rhizobacter sp. | reverse complement strand
ACGAGCCGCGGGCTTCCCGCGCGAGAAAGGCCAACCCCATGTCCCTCTTCGACATGACCGACAAGGTCGTCGTCATCACCGGATCCTCGCGCGGCATCGGCAAGGCCATCGCCGAGGAGATGGCGGTACACGGCGCCAAGGTGGTGATCTCGAGCCGCAAGCAGGACGCCTGCGACGCGGTCGCGGCGGCCATCAACGCCGCGCACGGCGCCGGCACGGCGATCTCGGTGCCGGCCAACATCTCGTCGAAGGAAAGCCTCGCCCACCTCGTGCTGCAGACGCGCCAGGCCTTCGGCCAGATCGACGCGCTGGTCTGCAACGCCGCGTCGAATCCGTACTACGGGCCGCTCGCCGGCATCAGCGACGAAGCCTTTCGCAAGATCCTCGACAACAACATCATCGCCAACCACTGGCTGATCTCGATGGTGGCGCCCGAGATGCTGGCGCGCGGCGAGGGCTCGATCACCATCATCTCGTCGATCGGCGGGCTGAAGGGCTCGACGGTGATCGGTGCCTACTGCATCTCGAAGGCCGCCGACATGGAGCTGGCGCGCAGCCTGGCCGACGAGTTCGGGCCGCGCGGCGTGCGCGTCAACTGCATCGCGCCGGGGCTGATCCGCACCGACTTCGCGAAGGCGCTCTGGGAGAACCCGGAGACGCTGAAGCGCTCGACCGCGGTGGCGTCGCTCAAGCGCATCGGCGAGCCGCACGAGATCGCCGGCGCCGCCGTCTTCCTGGCGTCGCGGGCCGGCGCCTTCACCACCGGACAGACCCTCGTCATCGACGGCGGCGCCACTACCAGCGGAGGCGCGTGATGAGCGGTCGTCTGGAAGGCAAGGTTGCCATCATCACCGGGGCGGGCTCGGGCATCGGCCGCGCCTCGGCGCTGCTGTTCGCCGAGGAAGGCGCAAAGCTCGTGCTCGGTGACAAGAGCGAGGCGGTGCACGAGACGGCGCGACTCGTCACGGCGGCGGGCGGTGCGGCCGTCGCGCAGCAGATGGATGCGGGGACCGAGGCCGACGTGGTCGCCCTCGTCGCGGCGGCGGTGAGCAGCCATGGCCGGCTCGACGTCGCGTTCGCCAACGCCGGCATTTCGGGCGGCCTGACCGGCATCTTCGAGCTGACGCCCGAGGCCTTTGCCGACCTGTTGCGCGTCAACCTGATCGGCCCGTGGCTGATGGTCAAGCACGCCGGCAAGGTGATGGCCGACGCCGGCCGCGGTGGCTCGATCATCTGCACCGCGTCGGTGGCGGGACTGCGCTCGGGTGCGGGCGGGCCGGCCTACTCGGCATCGAAGGCCGGCGTCATCAACCTGGCGATGGTCTCGGCGCAGCAGCTCAGCGACACCAACGTCCGCGTCAACGCGATCTGCCCGGGCCTGACGCAGACCGGCATGACGCAGCCGATCTTCGACATCGCCAAGGAGCGCAACGTCTCGCACAAGCTCGGTTACCTGAACCCGCTGCGCCGCGCCGCGCAGCCGGTGGAGCTGGCGCGCGTCGCGCTGTTCCTCGCCTCCGACGACGCGAGCTACGTCAACGGCCAGGCCATCGTCGTCGATGGCGGCCTGTCGAGCTCGCACCCGGTGACGCGCCAGAGCATGGGCAAGACCGCCGCCTGAAGTTTGCTTCGACGAGGAGATGCCGATGAAAGCCGCCGTCCTGCACGCGCCGCGCGAGGCGATGACGATCGAAGACGTCGCCATCGAGAAGCCCAAGCGTCGCGAGGTGCTGGTGCGCACCGCGGCGGCAGGCCTTTGCCATAGCGACCTGCACTTCATCGAAGGCGCGTACCCGACGCCCATGCCTGTCGTCCTGGGGCACGAATGCGCCGGCGTCGTCGAGGCGGTCGGCGAGGACGTCGCCTACCTGAAGCCGGGCGACCACGTCATCGGCTGCCTCTCGGTCTTCTGCGGCCACTGCGAGTTCTGCCTGAGCGGACACCCGTCGATATGCCAGACGCCCGAGGTGAAGATGCCGCCCGGCGCGGCGCGGCGCCTGACCTGGCAGGGCCGGCACATGAACCAGTTCCTCAACCTCTCGTCGTTCGCCGAGCAGATGGTGGTGCACGAGCACGCGCTGGTGAAGGTGCGCGAGGACATGCCGCTCGACCTGGCCTGCCTGATCGGCTGCAGCGTCATCACCGGCTACGGCGCCGTCGCCCATACCGCGAAGATCGCGCCCGGCTCGACAGTCGCGATCTTCGGCGCCGGCGGCATCGGCCTGGCCACCATCAACGCGGCGCAGATCGCCGGTGCCGGCCGCATCGTCGCGGTCGACAAGGATCCGTTCAAGCTTGGCCTGGCGAAGAGTTTCGGCGCCACCGACGTCGTCGATGCGAGCGGCGGCGACACCGTCAAGCGCATCGTCGAGATGACCGGCGGCGGCGTGCACTACTCGTTCGAATGCATCGGCCTGAAGAGCACCGCCGAGCAGAGCTTCTCGGTGCTGCGCTCGGGCGGCACGGCGACGCTGATCGGCATGATTCCGGTCGGCACGCGCATCG
>JAYVNL010000005.1:0-2506 GCA_043758495.1 Rhizobacter sp. | reverse complement strand
GCCGCCCAGACCACCGCAGCGTTGCCACTGCGGCACCTTTGCGCGGACGTTCGACGATGGGCAGAGGCTGTTCATGCCTCGAGCCCGACCTTCGAACGACCGAACAACTCTTGCAGCCGATCGGCGCTCACTTGGGAGCGCCCGGCTGCACGCGCATCGGCCTCGGCCCGATCACGTATTCGTTTGGCGGCCGAAATGCGCACCAGCACCGGCTCGGCCTCGATCAACTCTTCGAGAAACTGTTGCGCGTCGTCGTCCCACGCGACCGTTTCGCTGACTGCCAGCCGGCTCGGCGTGGCGTCGATGCGGTCGAGTTCGGTGCCGAGCGGCAAGATGTGGAATAGCGCATCGAACAGCGCGTTGCAGAACTCCTGGATCACGTAGGTCGCGCCCGCGTAACCCATGAACGGCGTGCCGGTGTGCCGACGGATGATCGGCAACGGGAACGACGCCGGGATGAAGGTCGCGCGCATCGGCGAGCCGCCCGCGGCGCCCGCACCTTCGGCGAGGTACATGCGTTCGTTGTAGCTGCCGTACATGACGAGCGGCGGTTTGGTCTTGACGAGTTCACGCACCGCCCCGTTGTCGGTCTTTTCGCCTGGTTTTCGCGCGACCGCGAAGTTGCACGGCAGGCCCATCTCGTCTTCGAGAAAGTGGCGCAGGCCGCGGCTGTAGGTTTCGTTCGCAACGACGGCGAAACTGGCGGTGCCGAAGAAGTCTTGCGTGACCGAACGCCACAGGTCCCAGATCGGCTTGATCGTGCTGTGCTTCTCGCGCTCGATGAAGGGCTCGGGGTCGAGGCCGAGCAACTCGCCCAGGCTGCGCAGGAACTTGGTCGTGCTGTGCAGGCCGATGGGCGCTTGCAGGTACGGCCGCTCGAGCGCCTCGCACAGCATGCGGCCGAACTCGCGGTACATGCAGATGTTCACGTCGGCCTCGACGAGGCGCGACACGTCGGCGAGGTGGCTGCCGAGCGGGAACACCATGTTCACGTCGGCGCCGATACCTTGCACCAGTCGGCGGATCTCGGCCAGATCGCTCGGCATGTTGAACACGCCGTAGCTCGGGCCGATGATGTTGACGCGCGGCCGTTCTTTCAGCCCATCCTTGCCAGCGGGGCGGTCGGCATACGGCTTGCGCGCCGGCACCTTCTTCAGGCCGTACTCGGACCAGAGCCAGAACATCGCACGGTTTGCGCACTGCCACTGGTCTTCGTCGATGGTGCGCGGCAGGAAGCGCAGGATGTTCGTGCCTTCGGGCGTGACGCCGCCGCCGATCATCTCGGCGATCGAGCCGGTGACCACGACCGACGGCAGATCGGGGTCGAGCGCGGCGTGCGCGCGGCGCATGCTTCCTTCGGTGCCCTCGCGGCCGAGTTGCTCTTCGGCCAGGCCGGTGACGACGATCGGCAGCTCGTGCGGCGGCAGCGCGTCGGTGTAGTGCAGCACGCTGGTGACCGGCAGGTTCTCGCAGCCGACCGGGCCATCGATCACGACTTGCAGGCCCTTGATGGCGGTGAAGACGTACACCGCGCCCCAGTAGCCGCCGGCGCGATCGTGGTCGAGGACCATCATGTGCCCATGGCCTCCGCCTTGCGACGCACCAGTTGCTTTTGCAACTGGCGTTTCGTTTCGGCCTTGAATTCGGGGCGATCCTGCGGAACACCGTGCGAGGCTTCCCACACACCCGACGAATGGCCCTTGCCGGTATCGCCGAAGAACGCGCTCATCTGATCGAAACGCGCCTTGTTGCCGATCGCCGCATTGACCACCTGGGCCAGCGATCCGGCACCGGCCGGGCCCATGAGCGGGCGCGCCGAGATCAGGTTCGTGAAGTACAGCGACGGAATGCTCGCCTGCTTGGCAGCCTGCACCACCGGCGTCGTGCCGATCGCCAGATCGGGCTTGAACTCGTGCATCGCCGCGAGGTCTTGCTCGAGCGAAGCGCGGTACTGCACGTGCACGCCACGCGCTTCGAGCCAATCGCGATCCGACTCGCTCCACGCGGTGCGCGGGCATGCGGTGCCGACGTACCGCAGGTCGGCGCCGCTCTCAACCAGCAACCTCGCGACCAGCAGCTCCGAGCCTTCGTAGCCGCTGAGCGTGATGCGGCCCTTGATCGGCATTTTCGCAAGCGCGCTCTTGATGATCGGCAGGAAGCGGTTCTTCGCCGCATCGATCTTGTCTTGCGCCACGTTGGCGGCGGTGCCGATGGCTTGAAGCCAGGCCTCGGTGCCGTCGTGGCCGACCGGCGCCGAGCCGACGATGGTACGGCCCGCAGCGTTGAACTCGCGGATGCTCGCGGTGTAGAACGGATGGATGGCGGCAACAGCCACGCAATCGAGCGCTGCGTACAGCTCGCGCCATTCGCGTGTCGGCACCACGGGGCCGGCAGCCAGACCCATCGGCTCGAGCAGCATGCCGATCACGACCGGGTCGGCCGGGAACATCTCGCCGAGCAACGAGATCGTCGGCTTCTTCGAACGACCTTGGCGGGGCGCCTGAAC
>JAYVNL010000004.1:0-2511 GCA_043758495.1 Rhizobacter sp. | reverse complement strand
AACCTGCCGTGGGGCATGGTCTACCCGAACGCCGGCCCGCTGCCGCGGCACCCGTCGTCGATCTACCAGTTCCTGCTCGAAGGGCTGTTGCTGTTCGTGCTGCTCTGGTTCTACGCGAAGAAGCCGCGCGGGCTCGGTCAGGTCTCGGGTGCATTCCTGGTCGGCTACGGCGTGCTGCGTTTCATCGCCGAATTCTTCCGCGAGCCGGATGATTTCCTCGGCCTGCTGGCGCTTGGCCTGAGCATGGGCCAGTGGCTGTGCGTGCCGATGATCGCCGCGGGCATCGCGATCTGGGTCTGGGGCCGCGGCCGCAAGCCGCGCTGATCGACCACTTTTAGAATCCCCGTCATGCGACAGATCTTCCTCGACACCGAAACCACCGGCCTGAGCCCCGAATCCGGCGATCGCGTCATCGAGATCGGCTGCGTCGAAATGCTCAACCGGCGCCTGTCGGGCCGCAACCTGCATTTTTACCTGAACCCGGAGCGCCGCAGCCATGAGGATGCGGTCAAGGTCCACGGCCTGACCGACGAGTTCCTGGCCGACAAGCCGCTGTTCGCCAGCGTGGCCGACGAGCTGCTCGAGTTCGTCGAGGGGGCCGAGATCGTGATCCACAACGCCGCGTTCGACGTCGGCTTCCTGAACGAAGAACTGCGGCGCCTCGGCCGCCCGAAGTTCCCCGGGTTCGTCGCGCGGATCACCGACAGCCTGCTCATGGCCCGCGAGATGTTCCCCGGCAAGGCGAACTCGCTCGACGCCCTGTGCCGCCGCCTCGAGGTCGACAACTCGAACCGCTCGCTGCACGGCGCGCTGCTCGATGCCGGCCTGCTAGCCGAGGTCTACATCCGCATGACCCGCGGTCAGAACTCGCTGGTCATCGACGGTGGTGAAACGAGCGCCGCGCAGGCCGCGCTCGAGGCGATCGATTTCGGCCGGCTCGACCTGCCGGTGCTTGTCGCCAGCGAAGTCGAGACGGCTGCGCATGCGGTGGTGCTGGCGGAGCTGGACAACGCCAGTGGCGGCAAGACCGTCTGGCGGCATCTGGAGGCTGTGGCATAATCCAAGGCTGTCCGCGGCACTCCAATCGCCGTGACACGCTGGACCAGCGTTCGGCAACAGGGCGGTTAGCTCAGCGGTAGAGCGAAGCATTCACACTGCTTAGGTCGGGGGTTCGACACCCTCACCGCCCACCAGGATTCGGTCATTCCTTTCCGGGTCCCCTCGGCAAGCGAGCCCCGTCAAGTGCCGTCTTACCGAACGCATCGCTTCCCGAGCTCGCCGCAGTTGAAACGAAGGGTTCGTTTCGCTGCAATTCGAGGGGGGTTTTCTTCGCTTCTTAGGGATACCGACGCCACGGCGTCTGCCTAACCTTCGGTGTTTTCAACTGGTCGCCTGCGACGTGCCTGAACCAGGCGCGGCAGCGATGGAGAAACACCATGCACAAGCCTCACGTTTCCTCACGCTTGACCACGATCCTGATGCTGGTCGTGGCCGTGTCGATCGCTGTCGCGATCGGTGCCTGGCAGAGCATCGCGCCGTCGCCGACCGGGCAGGCCGAGCAGCACTCGGCCTTCGTCCAGTCGGGCGGTGTCACCCCCGACGTGGACAACAGCGTGCCCGACGCCGCCCACGCGCTCAACCATGCGCGCGCACCGAGTGCGCCCGAGGTCGCGGCGACGACGTTCTGAGCGGCCTCGCCGGCGACCGCCGGCCGTAGACTGTCCAGCTTGTTCAGCGCGCCGCTTGCGGCAGGAAGGAAGGGTTCATGCACACAGTCGCCGTCATCGTCGGAAGCCTGCGTCGCGAATCGATCAACCTGAGGTTCGCGAAGTCGCTCGCCAAGCTCGCCGAACCGTCGCTGACCTTCAAGATTGTCGACCTCTCCGACGTGCCGCTCTACAACGAAGACCTCTGGGCCACCTCCCCCGAAGGCGTGATGCGCCTGAAGCGCGAGATCGAGGCCGCCGACGCGGTGTTGTTCGTCACGCCCGAGTACAACCGCTCGATTCCGGCGGTCGTGAAGAACGTGATCGACTGGGGCTCGCGGCCGTTCGGCAAGAGTTCGTGGCCGAACCAGAGGGTCGCGGTCGTCGGCACCAGCCCGGGCGCGATCGGTACCGCGGTGGCGCAGTCGCAGTTGCGCGGCATCCTGGTCGGCTGCGGCGTGCGGCTGATGGGCCAGCCGGAGGTCTACTTCCAGACGAGGCCCGGCCTGATCGCCGACGATTTCAGTGTCACCGACGAGAAGACGCGTGGCTTCCTCGCCGGCTTCGTCGAAAAGCTCGCGCAGCACGCTGCGGCTTGAGCGGGCCCTGTGCCGATGGAGCAGGTTGACGCGGTCGTCATCGGCGCCGGCGTGGTCGGCCTCGCGATCGGCCGGGCGCTCGCGGTGCGAGGGCTCGAGACGATCGTGCTCGAGCGCGCCAATGCGATCGGCACCGGCACCAGTTCGCGCAACAGCGAGGTCGTCCACGCCGGCATCTACTACCCGGCCGGCTCGCTGAAGGCGCG
>JAYVNL010000003.1:0-2516 GCA_043758495.1 Rhizobacter sp. | reverse complement strand
CGATGAAGCCGATCAAAGAAGCATTCAATCGCACCACTTTGATCGCGCACCTCGCTGCTGAATCTGGCGCCGAGCCGAAGGTCGTGAAGGGTGTGATGGCTGCGCTCGAGGCCACGGTGTTGGCGTCGGTCCACAAGAAGGGTGTTGGTGAGTTCACGCTGCCCGGTCTACTGAAGATTTCTGCTGTGCAGGTGCCGGCCAAGAAGAAACGCCGCGGCATCGACCCGTTTACAAAGGTCGAGCGCGATTTCGCGGCCAAGCCCGCCACCGTGAAGCTGAAGGTCCGTTCGCTGAAGAAGCTGAAGGACGCAGCGCTGTAGCAGCCCGGTCAGTCTTATTCCAACACGAAGCCCCGAAATCCGGGGCTTCTCTGTTTCCGCCGACCATCCCGAAGTACTTGGGTGTGTCGCCTCTGGCCTCACTGACGCTTTTGTGAAGGGAGCGCGGTAGCCAGTCAGCACTGCGCACGTTCATCAATAGGAGTCCGGCCGCTGCGGGTGCCGACGGCGCCGTCAAGAGCTTGCTAACAGTCCAGTGGACTGTTGAGGCCGCCCCGGTAGGGCATCGGTCGCCTTGGGCGGTCGACCCTGGCCCCGGTGGCCTGTGCTGGAAGCGGCCATATTGGCGTGCGATGTTTTAGGCTTTCAGGTTCTTCGTCGAGGGGGGAAACTGGTGCCATGCCTCTCAAATACACGTTGTCGCTTGCCGGTCCTGGAAGGTCTCCAAAGCTTGCTGCAGCTTCGGATAGCTGCGTTTTCCGCAGACATCTACGCAGAGGGCGCGAGGCCGTCGCCTAACGTGATCCAGATTGCTCAATGGCGAGCAAAGCGAAACGAGCTTGCACTGGAGGCGGATGGCACTGCCGCGCTCTTGGAGATTGAAAGCGCAAATGCGGGTGCCCACTTGGCCGGGTAGACGACCAAAAAGGCGTCGCGGCCGAGCTCAACAGGCAGACGGCAATCGAGGTTTTGTCAGCTGTTTTGGCTTCGTGCCCCAATGATATGGGCAGCACTCTTGCGGCCAAGAGTTCGCAGGGCCGCAATCGCAGCCAAGTTCTCGGCTCGCGGGCGGGCTTTGCCAGCTTCCCAGTTGTAGACCGCTTGGCCTGAGCAGCCGATCAGAACGCCACATTCCTGGGCCGACAAGCCCAGGCGTAGGCGTTGCGAAGCGAGCGACTTCGCGCTGAACCTGGTATTCCTTGTTGCCGACTGGACGGGATGGACTGGCGGCTTTGGTTGCCCAGTCCTCGAAGCAACACGCATGGATTTTTCGAGGCTTTGAACGAGGCGCTTGAGCGCCGCAATGTCGGACCTAGTGGATGCATGAGCTTTCTTTAGATCGGCAAGCTCGAGCCGCAACTCCTTCCTCGCGATGCGTGAGATCTCTGACTTCAAGATGTTGGCGACGTTCGGCATTGGGTGTTTTCGTGTTCGCCTCTGGTGGGAGGGAACCACGAGTTTCAACCCTCGCGGTCCCCGATTTCAAAGTCTCATTCGGAATTCATTTCTAAGTCCTACCGAGAGTGCACCGAACGCACCTCAACCTTGCACTGCATCGAACACCTTCTACGCCGCCGGAATTGGCCGCGCTCGTTGTCATGCAGTGCGTATCAATAGTTCAGGTCAAACTTCATCGGCTGACCTTTGCAGCCTGCACTATCGCGACAGAACCAGCGATGGACTGTGGCCGGTCATTCAGGGGATCAGCTCAATTTTCGGTCGGCGCCGACGACCCTATTCAACGAATCCTTTAGTGCATTTGCGTGATGGCCCTGTCACCTGTCGCGTCATAGCGTCTAGCCCGCCTCCCGAGCAACCGCCGGGACATGCGACCGGAGACGAACCATGCGAAAAAGACTTCTCGTTCAGCTCGTGCTCGTGGCACTCCTGCCGGCCTGCGGCGGCAGCGACGACGCCCCTGTCAACACGTATGCCGCTCGGCCTGCGTTCATCACTGCAGAACCGAGCAAAGCCGACTACGACGGCGTCGCGAGCGGCCTCGTCACGGGCAACGCGCACGACCTCCCGTCCTTGCTGGGCTACGCGGCTCCCGCGGGGGATCCTTCGCCCGCAACCCTGCGCACCTTGCAGATCAAGGCTTCCTATGCTGGGCTCGACGACCTCAGTGCCGGCGGTGGCTTCGGCGTCTATTTCGGCGTTCTCGATGCGCGTGCCAACAAGGGCAGCGAGTACCTCGCCATCTCGGACGACGGCACCGGCCGCCAGAACGTGACCATGGCGGTTCAGGTGCCGAGCCACTTCGATCCGGCCCATCCTTGCATCGTGACCGCGACCTCGAGCGGATCGAGAGGCGTCTACGGCGAAGTACCGACAGTCGGCGAGTGGGCGCTCAACAAGGGTTGCGCCGTCGCCTACAACGACAAGGGCACCGGCGTCGGCGTCCACGACCTCGACCGTGACCGCGCCTACGCGGTCGACGGCACGCTCGTCGCCGCCGGCCAGCGCAAGGATCTGGTCTTCAACGCCAACCTGCTCGGTGACGACATCGCCGGCTAC
>JAYVNL010000002.1:0-2520 GCA_043758495.1 Rhizobacter sp. | reverse complement strand
CGCACGAGTTCTCGGGCGGCCAGCGCCAGCGCATCGGCATCGCGCGCGCGCTCGCGGTGAGCCCGAAGCTGATCGTCTGCGACGAGGCCGTGTCGGCGCTCGACGTCTCGATCCAGGCGCAGGTAATCAACCTGCTCGAAGACCTGCAGCAGCAGTTCAACCTGACCTACATCTTCATCGCCCACGACCTCTCGGTGGTCGAGCACATCAGCGACCGCGTCGCCGTGATGTACCTCGGCCGCATCGTCGAGATCGCGCCGGCGCGGCAGCTCTACACCGAGCCCCTGCATCCCTACACCGAAGCGTTGCTGTCGGCGGTGCCGATCCCCGATCCGAAGGTCAAGAGGAAGCGCATCCCGCTGCTGGGCGATGTGCCGAGCCCGATCCATCCGCCGACGGGCTGCCACTTCCACACGCGCTGTCCGATCGCGCAGTTGCCGCTCTGCAGCGCCGAGACGCCGCTGCTCGAGCAGAAGCGCGACGGCCACTGGGCGGCCTGCCACCTGCGGGCCTAGCCGACGCAGCTCGTCACGCGCCGGAGACGGTGAAGGCGGCCCAGAACTGAGGGTGAGCGAACAGGCGCGCGTCGTCGTTTGACGCCGATATCGACTGCCGCGCTTCGGCCGCAAGCTCGCCGACCGCGCCGCCGTTCGCTTCAAGATCCGCCATCAGCGCGCACAACTCGGCAGCCGACACATCGCGCAGCCAGCACTGCGCCGCTCGCAGCGCTTCTGCCGCGCTGCGGCCGCTGACGGGTCGCCACTCGCGATAGAAGCGACCGAACAGCAAGGCCGTGGCGAGATCGTCGACGGGCCAGAGCGACGCAATCACCGTCGACACGCCGTGCTCCAGAAGGGCGCCTGGAAAGCCGATCATCTCGTCGGCCTTGCGCCACGAGGGCGCGGCTGCGGTCTCGCAGGCCGACAACACGACCGTCTTCAGGCTCGAGCCGGCCACGACCGGCAGCATCGCCTCCAGCGACAGCAGCTCGCTGCCGGCGAGCACGAGGTGCGAGCGCATCGGGTCGGCCACATCGAAGCTGGCGTGAGTCGCAAAGTGCGCGAGTGTCGCCGTCGGCAGCGCGGCGAGGACGGCGTCGCGACGGGCTTCGCCGCGGCTCAGCAGGTCGATCGGGCCGGCCGGTGCAGCGGCGCGCAGCCATGCGGCATCGAAGTCGGCGTAGGGCAGATCGGCGAGGTCGCTGGTGGGATTGCAGACCAGCAGGGTCCGCGGCGGCGATGGATTGCGCAGTCGCGACGCGTTGGCGAGCAGGCATCTCGCCGAGGTCGCATGGCGAATGGGGTGGAGGTCGGTGATCCAGCGCCGCTCCGGACCTTCGGTGGTCCACGCGGCGTGCAGCGGCAGCACGCCGAGTCCGGCCTGCGCAAACCAGACCAGTTCCGCGCCTTCGGTGATACCCATCGCACGCAAGGTGGCGATGACGGGCGCCCAGACGGCGTCGTAGAGCACGGCGCCGACGGAGTCGATCCGATCGGCCCAGCGGCGCGGCTCGTCGCCGCGGCCGAGCCAGCGCGCGATCCAGCTGTCGCCGACCGGATCGAGCAGCTCGCCGAACAGCAGCGACTTGAGGCGGTCGCAGCCGAAGCCGGGCAGCGGTGCGACGCGCTCGCCGCTCTCGCCGACGACCACGACCGCGCCATCGTCTCGGCCGAATGCCGCGAACAGCAGCGCGCCGCCCTTCGGCACGCAGCGACGGATGTCGGCGAAGCTCGCGTGCGCCTGCCCGGCGCTCCACAGTCGCCCCTTGTTGCGATCGATCGCCTCGACGGCGCCGGCGACGTCGTCGGTCCGCAGCCGGCACCAGCCGAGCAGCAACGAAGCGTCGTGCAGGTCGAAGATGCACTCGAGCCGGCCGGCGTGCGTTGTCGCCTGCGCGAGGCTTCGCTCGCCCTCGCGTTCGACCTCGGCGAGGCGGATCGCGGCGCGCGAGAAGTCGGCGGCGTCGACCAGGCCGTCGGCGGCGAGCAGCATCAGCGTAAGTCGCGCCGACCCTTGCATCGCCGGGTCGAGCAAGGCCAGGGCGGCGTCGACGCTCGCGAGCAGCGGTTCGAGATGGCCGCTTTCGCCGGACTGCATCAGGCGCCGGTGGGCGTTGGCACGGTACTTCAGCGCGGTCGCCGCCAACACCGGCTGCACGGCCGGATCGATAAAGCCGGCGGCGCGGTCGCAGAGTGCCAACGCCTGCCCGCAGTCGTCGACAGACATCGCGTCATCGCTCATCAGCAGCCTCGCCGACGCCATCACTGCTGTCGCTTGCAGGTCGCGCGGCGTCTCGGGACCGCAGGCGGCAAGCGCAGCCTCGGCGAGGCGGCGGGCCTCGGCGAGATCGCCCGCGGCGTCGACGCTGCCGATCCGGTTCAGCCAGGCTTCGCTGGCATCGATGGCGATCCGGATCCAGGCGGTGCGCGCCGCTGACCCGGGCTCGTGCTTCAACGTGACCAGCGCGTCGAGGGCGTCGCGATGCATGGCGATGCGCCGTTCCATCAGCGCCGCGAAGTC
>JAYVNL010000001.1:0-2530 GCA_043758495.1 Rhizobacter sp. | reverse complement strand
GGTCGGCCCGCGGCAGCCCGTCGAGGATCTCGCGATCGAAGACGAAGGCGCACCAAACCTGGCGCGCCGAGCGCAAAGCGTGGTGCAGGGCGGCGTGGTCGGTGCAGCGCAGGTCGCGGCGAAACCACACGAGGGCAGCGTCAAGCACCTTCTCTTTGTCGTCGGTCATGGCCACGAAGTGTGCCCAAAGCCGGCGCCGGCCGCACGGCCGCTTCGTGGCGGAATAAAATGCCGTGATGGCGCCGACTTCGATCAACCTGACGAATCAGTTCCTGATCGCCATGCCGGGCATGGGCGACGGCCCCTTTGCCGGCACCGTCGTCTACATGTGCGAGCACACCGACAAGGGCGCCCTCGGCCTGGTCATCAACAAGCCGATCGACATCACCCTTAAGAACCTGTTCGAGAAGGTCGAGCTTTCGCTCGACCGCGAGGAGTTCGCGGCGCTGCCGGTGTACTTCGGCGGCCCGGTGCAGACCGAGCGTGGCTTCGTGCTCCACGAGCGGGTCCACGGCGAGGCCAACGAGGAAGCGGCCTACAACTCGTCGCTCAGGGTCGAGGGCGGCCTCGAGATGACGACCAGCAAGGACGTGCTCGAGGCGATCTCGAGCGGCAGCGGCCCGAAGAAGGTGCTCGTGACGCTCGGCTACAGCGGCTGGGCCGCCGGCCAGCTCGAAGACGAGATGAGCAAGAACGGGTGGATCAACGTCGACGCCGAGCCCGGCATCATTTTCGATACGCCGGTCGGCGAGCGCTACGGCAAAGCGCTGTCGCTGCTCGGCATCCATGCCGGCATGCTCAGTTCGGACGCGGGGCACGCGTGAGCGTTCCCGTGCCGCAAGCCTCGCAACCGCTCTCCTTTCTCGCATTCGATTTCGGCACTCGCCGCGTCGGCATCGCCAGCGGCAACACGCTGACGCGAACCGCGACACCGCTCACCACGATCGCCGCGGTCGGCGACGCGCGGCTGGCGGCGATCGACGTGCTCATCGAGGAATGGCGGCCGGCGGCGCTTGTCGTCGGCGTGCCGTTTCATCCCGACGGTGCCGGCCACGTCAACACCGCGCGCGCACGCAAGTTCGGCCGCGAGCTGAAGACCCGCTTTGGTTTGCCGGTGCACGAGGTCGACGAGCGCTACACGACGACGGCGGCGAGCGCGGCCGGCGAAGCGGATCTCGATGCCGGCGCCGCCGCGATCATCCTCGAGCAATTTCTGGCGGGCATGGCGTGAGCGCGTCGCCGTCGCGCGCCGATCTGCTCGACGCCGAGGCGCTCTATGCCGGCCTTCTCGACGGCACGCGAGGCTTGCTCAAGCCCGGCAGCGTGCTGATCGGCATCTGGTCGGGCGGCGCCTGGCTGGCCGAGCGACTGCACCGCGACCTCGGCCTCGACGGCGCCCCCGGTGTGATCTCGAGCGCGCTCCATCGCGACGATTTCTCCAGGCGTGGACTCTCGGCCGGCGCCGACCACACCAAGCTGCCGTTCGAGGTCGAGGGCCGCCACATCGTCCTCGTCGACGACGTGCTCCACACCGGGCGCACGATTCGCGCCGCCGTCAACGAGCTCTACGACTTCGGCCGGCCGGCCAGCGTCGCTCTTGCCGTGCTCGTCGATCGCGGCGGCCGCGAGCTGCCGATCGGCGCTGCGCTGGCCGTGGCCACCCCCGAGCTGGCACCGGGCCAGCGCCTGTCGCTCGCCCGCGACGACGCTGGCCGCTTCAGCTTCGAGCTGCGCCAGGACTGAGCCGGCCATCCATGTTCGTTCGCCGCAACCCGCAGCTCAACAAGCACGACGAGCTCATCCACCTGCTCTCGATCGAGGGCTTGCCGCGAGCGGTGCTCACGCACATCCTCGACACCGCGGGCACGTTCCTGAGCGTCAACGAGCGCGACGTGAAGAAGGTGCCTCTGCTGCGCGGCAAGAGCGTCTTCAACCTTTTCTTCGAGAACTCGACGCGCACCCGCACGACCTTCGAGATCGCCGCCAAGCGGCTATCGGCCGACGTCATCAACCTCGACATCGCGCGTTCGAGCACGGCCAAGGGAGAGAGCCTGCTCGACACCATCGCCAACCTTTCGGCGATGCATGCCGACATGTTCGTGGTCCGCCATTCGGAGAGCGGCGCGCCGTACCTGATCGCCCGCCATTGCGCGCCGCACGTGCATGTGGTCAACGCCGGCGACGGCCGCCACTCGCACCCGACGCAAGGGCTGCTCGACATGTACACGATCCGCCACTACAAGAAGGACTTCACCAACCTCACGGTGGCGATCGTCGGCGACATCGTCCACTCGCGGGTGGCGCGGTCCGACATCCACGCGCTCACGACCCTCGGCGCGCCCGAGATCCGCGCCGTCGGCCCGAAGACGCTGGTGCCGGGCGACCTGAAGGAGATGGGCGTTCGCGTCTGTCACAACCTCGAGGAAGGCATCCGCGGTGCCGACGTGATCATCATGCTGAGGCTGCAGAACGAGCGCATGAGCGGCGGCATGCTGCCGAGCGCCGGCGAGTTCTTCAAGACCTTCGGCCT